>CAXMRP010000045.1:0-74699 GCA_964196155.1 uncultured Polyangiaceae bacterium | reverse complement strand
AAGACTGCCGACATAGACCAGATCGCGGGCGCGCAGCGTATCGATGGCCTCGGCCACCCGGTCACGCCCTTCCGCCAGCAGCGACCGTTCCGAGGAAAACACATCGTGGGCGATGCCCAACGCTGCCAGATCCTCCCGGATCATCACCATCATGGCGTCGATGGCCCGGTCGCGAACCAGCGGCAACCATTGCGCCTCGTCCATCACCAACAAGGTGTCGCCGAACTCCGCCTTCAGCGCTTGCCCGAGCGGCACGAGATAGTCACCGGGATAAAGCCCGGCGGGAATTTTGCCGATATCCTCGCCAATCGCCTCGCGGTAGCGCAGGTGCGCGGAACGGGCCAGGGTGTCGATCTGCGCGCCGGCATCATTGATATAATATTCCCGGGTCACCTTGTGCCCGGTGAAATCCAGAAGACTGGCGATGGCATCGCCGACAACCGCGCCGCGGCAATGGCCAACATGCATCGGCCCGGTGGGATTGGCCGAGACATATTCGACATTGACCGCATCGCCATCGGCGCTTTCGAGGCGGCCATAATCGGTGCCGGCGGCCAAAATGTCCGCCAAGGCCTTTTGCCACACGACCGGGCTCAATCGCAGATTGATAAACCCGGGGCCAGCAACTTCAGATGTTTCCACATCTGCTTCAGCCTCCAGAGCCGATGCCAGCATTGCTGCCAGATCCCGCGGATTCAGTCCCAAAGGCTTGGCCAGCACCATTGCCGCGTTGGTCGCCAGATCGCCATGGCTAAAGTCCCGCGGCGGCTCGACAACGATCCGGGCCAGCACGGCGTCGGGCAGATCGCTTATTGCGGCAGCGGACGGGCCCCGGTCGCCAAGCTCGAGCGCACGCACGGCGGCGACCGTACGGGCGCTGAAATCTTCGTAGACATCCTTCACCGATCGGGCTTCCTGTCGCAGGGGCGGGTTGACCTGAATTTCACCGCAAGCCTTGCCGGTCGTGATGCGCTGGCGAAGGCTGGTGGAGCGCGGAACTAGCCCAGTTCGGGCGTTTCGTCAAACAAACGGCGATGTTCACCAAGGGCAAAGCGATCGGTCATACCGGCGACATAATCGGCGGCGCGTCGGGCAACCGCATCGGGTGCCGCCTCGTCGAGACCGGCCCGCCACTCGACCGGCAGGCTGCGCGGGTCGTTGATGTAACAACCGGCAAGGTCGGCAACGATACGCCCGGCAACACGGGCCGGGCCGTCGACACGATCGAGTTTGTAGATGTTGGCATAAAGAAACGTCTTCAGTTCGGCCTCGGCTTTGCTCATCTTGTCTGAAAAACAACAGATTGGTGTTCCGGCGGCACGGACATCCTCCGGCGAGCCAACCCCGCCGCGTTCCAGCCTGCTGAATGTATTGGCGACAACGTCTTCGATCATGCGGGTAATCAGTTGGCGGACCAGTTCGTAACCAATGCGGTCGGCGTCGAGATCGGGATAGGCGCGCATTGTCGCGGTCACAATATCGCCGCACAGCGGATTTTCACACAGTTGCTGCGGCGTCAAAATGCCCGAGCGCAGGGCATCGTCGATATCGTGGCTGTCATAGGCGATGTCATCGGAAATGGCGGCAACCTGCGCTTCCAGACTGGCCGGGCGGGCGGCGTCCAGATCATCGACCTGCAATTGGCGGGCGATGGCGTAGGGCAGCGCGCCACCGGCATAGGCTCCAGCCGGCTGCCCCGTATCATCGCGCACCGGACCGTTGTGCTTGACCAGCCCTTCGAGGGTTTCCCAGCTCAGGTTCAGGCCATCGAATTCAGGATAGCGGCGCTCCAGTTCCGTGACGATCCGCAGGCTCTGGGCGTTGTGATCGAAGCCGCCATGGTCGGCCAGCGTGGCATTGAGCGCCCGCTCTCCGGCATGGCCGAACGGCGTGTGACCCAGATCATGGGCCAACGCCAGTGCCTCGGTCAGATCTTCATCGAGGCCGAGTGGCCGGGCGATCGAGCGGGCAATCTGGGCGACTTCCAGCGTATGGGTTAGCCGGGTGCGATGATGATCGCCCTCGTGCTGCACGAAAACCTGGGTCTTGCCGAGCAGGCGGCGAAAAGCATTGGTGTGAACAATCCGGTCGCGGTCGCGCTGAAAGGGCGAACGATAGGGACTGACCGGCTCGGCATGAACCCGGCCCCGGCTTTGCGCCGGATCGCTGGCCCATGGCGCACGCCAACGCCGGCCGGCCGGCCCCGCTCCGCCCGGCCTACCGGACACGCCCTGTCCCGCGCGCATTGCCCATACTGCCCAATCCTGAATTGACACTGCCCCTTACCCTTCTTAGCTATCAGGGTGAAGAAACCGCAAGCGGGATCGCCGATATGGATGCTGTGGCCAAGGATGTCGCCGTGTCGTTGACCGAACGGGCAGCGAAGCGGATCGCAACAATCATCAAAAAGGAACCGGTTGGAACGGTGTTGCGGCTGTCGGTTGAAGGCGGCGGCTGCTCGGGATTTCAGTATTCGTACAATCTTCTGGTCGACCAGCCGGCCGACGATGATCTCGTTCTGCAACGGGACGGCGCCACGGTTTTGATCGACGCGGTCTCCCTGCCGTTTTTGGAAGGTTCGGAAATTGACTTTGTCGACGAACTGATCGGCCAGTCGTTTCAGGTGAAAAACCCCAATGCGACGGCGGGCTGCGGGTGCGGGACGAGCTTTTCGGTTTGAAACTCGCCACCTACAACATCAACGGCATCAAGGCGCGAATTGAAGCTGTGTGCGAATGGCTGGATCAGGCCGAGCCTGATCTGGTGTGCCTGCAGGAAATCAAGTCGCCGGATGAGAATTTTCCGGCCGAGGCTTTCGAGGCGCGCGGCTATAATGTTGCGGTGCATGGCCAGAAAAGTTTCAACGGCGTGGCGCTGTTATCGAAATGGCCGCTAGAAGCCGTTTTAACCGGCCTGCCCGGCGACGATGACGACATTCAGGCGCGATTTATCACTACGACACTATCTGGAGAGAGTGGCGCCCTGCGCTTTGCCGGGGCCTATATGCCGAACGGCAATCCGGTCGACACAGAAAAATATACTTACAAACTGGCGTGGATGGAGCGGCTGGAGCGCTGGCTTGCCGAACAGCTGGCTGACGAAATTCCGCTGGTGCTGACTGGCGATTTCAACATCATTCCCGAACCGATTGACGCCAAAAACCCGGATAACTGGCGTGAAGATGCGCTGTTCCGGCCGCAGACCCGTGAAATCTGGCGGCGGCTGAGCGCGCTGGGCCTGACTGACGCTGTGCGGGCAACGAGCGATGCGCCGGAGACCTATTCGTTCTGGGATTTTCAGGGCGGCGCCTGGCCGAAGAACAACGGCATCCGTATCGATCATTTTCTCCTTTCGAGTGAAGCTTCCGATCGCCTGGTATCGAGCGGCATCGACAAGCATGTGCGCTCGTGGGAGCGGCCCTCGGACCATGTTCCGGTATGGATCAATCTGGGTTTTTGAGTGCCCGGCCTGCCGGAGCCCGGTGCAATCCACCAGCGCTATTGGCGGTTCAACCAATCATCAGACAGAGCCTGTGCGGTGCGCCGTTCGCTCTCGGTGGCGGTAGCAAAGGCTTGCTCGTGAAGCGCCTGTATGCCGGTATCGTCGAGGCGGGATTTTCTGGCCAGGGACAACCACATCAGGCCGCGAACCGGATTGCGGCGCAGGCCGGTGCCATCAAACAACAGGCGGCCAAGCTGGGCCTGTGCGCCGGCATGGCCCTTTTTGGCGGCCAGTTTGTACCATCGCGCCGCGTGGCGGGCATTCTGGGCGCCGCCCTCCCCTTGCATATACATGGAAGCCAGACGGTACTGGGCCTCGGCATCGCCGAAATAGGAGGCAGCGTAGCTGAAAAACCGGCGCGCCCGGTTCTGATTGATTTCTACACCATCAATGCCACTGCGGTAATACCGCCCAAGCGCCACGAATGCGGCGGACACAAAGCGGGAATCGGCGCTGCGCGGATTGTCATCGGCATGTTCATCGGCGATCCGCGAATAAATCTCGAACGCCTTGTTCTCGTCTTTCTGGACACCATCGCCGGTCGCATACATGCGGCCCAATTGCCAAAGCGCCGCGGCGTGGCCATTTTCAGCAGCGTAGTTGAGCGCGTCGATGGCGGTTTCGGAATCGCCGCTCTTGTAGGCCGCATAACCGCTGCGAAAGGCATCGCGCGGCGAACCGCCCCGCTCAAAGGCAAGGGCGCTGGTCGCGATTGTCGCCAAAGCAAACAGGATCGCCGCCAGCGGGGTGGTCATGGCTGCAACTTTGGGCATGGTCCGCTTATTCATCAGCAAAACACACGGTTTCCGCCGCGCCGCCGGGATGGGTTACCGCGCCGTGGCGCGCCGGGCCGACCCCTTGGGCGTATTTCCAGATGGCACCGGAGCCGTAACCGGTCGCCGGCGCTGCCCAGTCTTTCAACCGGTCGGCAATTTCTTCAGCGCTCAACTGTACGTCCAGCGTGCCGGTTTCGGCGTTGATATCGATGATGTCGCCATCGCGCAGTGCCGCGATCGGGCCGCCGACCGCCGCCTCGGGTCCAACATGGCCGATGCAAAAACCGCGGGTTGCGCCGGAAAAGCGGCCATCGGTGATCAGTGCCAGTTTGTCGCCCATGCCCTGGCCGTAAAGCGCTGCCGTTGTCGACAACATCTCACGCATGCCGGGTCCGCCGCGCGGACCTTCGTAGCGGATCACCAAAACGTCGCCTTCTTCGTACCTGCGCGCCTTGACGGCTTCAAAACATTCTTCTTCGCTGTCAAAACAGCGGGCCGGGCCGGAAAAGATCTGGTTTTCCATGCCGGCAACTTTCACGATCGCCCCTTCAGGTGCGAGATTGCCCTTCAACCCAACAACACCGCCGGTCTTCGTGATCGGGTCGTTGGCGGGATGAACCACGTCCTGATCGGGATTCCAGTCCACATGCTCCATGTTCTGGGCAATGGTGCGGCCGGTCACGGTCATGCAATCGCCGTGCAGATAGCCATTGTCCAACAGGGTTTTCATCAGGATCGGAATACCGCCGGCCTCGAACATGTCCTTGGCGATATAGCGGCCGCCGGGTTTCAGATCGGCGATATAGGGCGTCTTGCGGAAGATCTCGGCAACGTCGAACAGGTCGAATTCGATGCCGCATTCATGGGCAATAGCCGGCAGATGCAAACCGGCATTGGTCGAGCCGCCAGAGGCCGCGACGACGGTTGCGGCATTTTCCAGCGCCTTGCGGGTGACGATATCGCGGGGGCGTATCTGGCGGGCGATCAGGTCCATGATCTTTTCGCCGGCAGCGTAGCAAAACTTGTCACGCAACTCGTAAGGCGCCGGCGCGCCGGCCGAATAGGGCAAGGCCAGGCCGATTGCTTCTGAAACGGTTGCCATGGTGTTGGCGGTAAACTGCGCGCCGCAGGCACCAGCCGACGGACAGGCCACCTGTTCCAGCTCTTCCAGGTCCTCGTCGGACATCTTGCCGACCGAATGCATGCCGACGGCTTCAAACACGTCTTGAATGGTGACTTCGCGGCCGCGAAACTTGCCCGGCAGGATGGAGCCGCCATAGATGAAGATCGACGGCACGTTCAGCCGGCACATGGCCATCATCATGCCCGGCAACGACTTGTCACAACCGGCAAGGCCGACAAGCGCGTCATAACAGTGGCCGCGCATGGTCAGTTCGACCGAATCGGCAATCACTTCGCGCGAGGCCAACGACGCTTTCATGCCCTGATGACCCATGGCGATGCCATCTGTCACGGTGATGGTGGTGAACTCGCGCGGGGTTCCGGAGCGGGCTGCGACGCCCTTTTTGACAACCTGCGCCTGACGGGAAAGCGCTATATTGCATGGCGCGGCTTCATTCCAGCAGGTGGCGACCCCGACAAAAGGCTGGGCAATCTCTTGGCTCGACAGGCCCATGGCGTAATAATAGGACCGATGCGGCGCGCGGCTCGGGCCGACCGTCACATGACGGCTGGGCAGTTTCGATTTGTCGAAAGTCCTGGCGTCCATAGATCTAGTTCAGTTCCCGGCGCCAGCAATGGCGCATTTTATTGATCGGCCAATTTCGGCGCTATCTTCGGCGCCGGTAAATTTGTCGGCTTCACATTGTCCACGGCAGCACCCCGAACAGGAATGGAAGCGCCTGACCGGGTGCGAAATTCGCCCATTCCATAACAGGTATCGCGTTAAACCGCTGTTGCCGAACAGCCACAACCTTTCGTTAACACGCCGCGCGAAATCGCCAAGCCATTGGTAAACCGTGGTTTAATTACGATCTTATGGTTCGGGCAGCGACTGTGCTATTTATGCAGCAGCAGCAACCCGGCCCAACGCCACGACCAGCTTTGCCTTGTCGGCTTCGTAACCGGCCTGCTTGTCGCGTTCGGCCGCAACGATGTCTTCCGGCGCCCGTTCTATAAACTTGGCATTGGTCAGCTTCTTTTCAAGCCGGGATATCTCGCCTTCAACTTTGGCGATTTCGCGTTCCAACCGAGATTTTTCCGCGTCAAAATCTATTACGCCGACCAGCGGCAGGGCCATGGTCGCCTCGCCGACGATCATCTGCGCCGACCGGGATGGCGGCTCGTTGGCCAGGGTGATCTCGTCGACGCGGGCCAAAGAACCTATGGCGTCTTTGTGCCGATCCAACCGCGCGCCGGTTTCATCCGATGCGCCGCTGGCGACCAGATTGGTCCGTGCCGCCGCCGGGACATTCATTTCGGCGCGCACGGAACGGATTTCGGTAACCAGGCTGATCAGCCAGTTGATATCGCCGGCCGCCGCATCATCGGCAAAATCGCTTTGTGGCCAGCTGGACAAGGCCAGAACAGCCGGGTCATCGCTGGCTGACGTTGCGGCCCCGTGCAGCGCTTCCCACAGGGTTTCGGTGACATAGGGCATCACCGGATGCAAAAGCGTGACGATGGTCTTCAGGACATGGGCGGTACAGGCGCGGGTTTCGGTCTTCGCCGCTTCGTCCATGCCATTGAAAACAGGTTTGACCAGTTCCAGATGCCAGTCGCAAAACGTGTCCCAGACAAAGTGATAGAGACCATCGGCGGCTTCGTTGAACTTGTACGCTTCGATTGCCTCGGTGACGGCTGCCGTGGCTCGGGCCGTTTCGGTGAGGATCCAGCGATTGACGGCCAACGTCGCGCCTTCAGGCTGCCAGTTGGCATCAAGCCGGCATTCATTCATGTCGCAGAACCGGGCGGCGTTCCATAATTTGGTGCCGAAATTGCGGTATCCGGCGACCCGCGCTGGCGACAGTTTGATGTCGCGGCCCTGCGCGGCCATGGCGGTCAATGTCAGGCGCAAGGCATCGGCGCCAAATTCGTCGATCAGTTCCAGCGGATCGATGACATTGCCGCGCGACTTGGACATTTTTGCGCCCTTTTCGTCGCGGACCAGCGCGTGAATGTAGACCGTGTGGAATGGCTCCTCCTCCATAAATTGGAGGCCCATCATCATCATCCGGGCGACCCAGAAGAAAATAATGTCGAAACCGGTGACCAGAACCGAAGTCGGGTAATATTTGACCAGTTCCGGGGTCTCGTCGGGCCAACCGAGGGTGGAGAACGGCCACAGGGCCGACGAAAACCAGGTGTCGAGCACGTCCTCGTCCTGGGTGATTTCGACGGATTTGCCATAGTGTTCGTCAGCAGCTTTTTGGGCGTCGGGTTCATCGCCGGCGACAAAGATTTCGCCATCGGGTCCGTACCAGGCCGGAATCCGGTGGCCCCACCACAATTGCCGGGAGACGCACCAGGGCTGGATGTTTTCCATCCAGTCGAAATAGGTCTTTTCCCAGTTTTTCGGGACAAAGACCGTGCGGCCTTCGCGCACGCTTCTGATTGCCGGTGCGGCAAGCGTCTTGGCGTCGACATACCATTGGTCGGTCAGGAACGGCTCGATCGGCACGCGGCCGCGATCACCGTGGCGCACGGCGTGGTGATGATCGACGACTTCGGCCAGCAAACCGCGCGCGTCCATCAAGGCGACGATGCGCTCGCGCGCCGAAAACCGGTCAATGCCGTGGACCGCATCCAAAGTCTTTGAGAGCTCTGCCGACTGTTCAAGGCCAGCCAAAAAATCGTCATTGTCGCGAAGGACGATATTGGCCTCGATATCCATGATGTTGATGGCTTTGAGGTCGTTGCGCCGGCCCACCTCGAAATCGTTGAAATCATGCGCCGGGGTAATCTTGACCGCGCCCGATCCAGCTTCAGGATCGGCATAGTCGTCGGCGACTATCTCGATACGACGGCCAACCAGTGGCAGCACAGCGAACTTGCCTATCAGGGATTTGTAGCGCTCATCGTCGGGATGAACGGCGATGCCGGTGTCGCCCAACATGGTTTCGGGCCGGGTGGTGGCGACGGTGATGTAATCCCGTTCCTCCCATTCGGTTGCCGCACCCGCTTCGTCATAGGCAACGGGATATTTGTACGTCGCGCCACCTTCCAGCGGATAGCGGAAGTGCCACAGATGGCCGTTGGTCTCGACCTGCTCCACTTCCAGATCGGATATGGCGGTGCGCAGCTTTGGATCCCAATTGACAAGGCGCTTGTCGCGATAGATCAGGCCTTGCTTGTGGAGTGCGACGAAGACCTTGCGCACGGCAGCCGACAGGCCGTCATCCATGGTGAAGCGCTCCCGCGACCAGTCGCAGGAGGCGCCAAGGCGTTTCAACTGGTTGACAATGATGCCGCCGGATTCGTCTTTCCACTTCCAGATTTTCTCGACAAAAGCCTCGCGCCCGATCGCCCGGCGGTCCGGCTCCTGCTGTTCCATCATCTGGCGCTCAACGACCATCTGGGTGGCGATACCGGCATGGTCCATGCCCGGTTGCCACAACACCGCCTTGCCGCGCATGCGCTCAAAGCGCACCAGCACATCCTGCAGCGTATTGTTCAGGGCGTGGCCCATGTGCAGCGAGCCGGTGACATTGGGCGGCGGGATGACGATGCAATAAGGATCGGCGCCCGCTTGCGCCCCGGCGCCGGCCTTAAATGCGCCGGCCTTTTCCCACTTGTCGCGAATAGCCGGCTCGGCCTTTGCGGCATCGAAAGTCTTTTCCATTATCGAGCTTTCAAGATTGGTCTTTCGGGGCGCTGAATTCGCGGCGGTTAAACGCATGGAGCGGCGCACTGTCAACCGCTTGCCCGGCCGGGTTGCCGACAGACCGGCGTCGGCATCACATTTCATCTTGGCCAAAATGAAAAACGCGCCGCAATGCGACGCGTTTGTCAAACTGACTTGTGGCCAATCAAACGGCCATGCCCGGGGCTATTTGCGACCGCGCGATACCCTGTCGATTTCCTGCCGCACCATGCGCTCAACCAGCGAGGGCAAATTGTCGTCGAGCCACTCTTTCAACATCGGCTCCAGCATTTCGCGAACCAGATCGTCGAGTGTGCGGGCGTTTTGCGCCAATATTGTATGGGTCAAGGCGTTGAACGCGCCAGATACGGCTTCACCGGTATCTTGCGACAGAAGGTTGTCATCCTGAGCGCCCTGGCCAGAGTTACGGGGGCCAGTATTACGGGGACTGGTGTCGCTGGTTTCAATTTTCGCAGTATTGGGCACAGCTTGTGTATCCTGTTCTGAATTCGAGAATTCAACAATCGGCGGTATTGTCTTGTCGTCACCGTGCAAGCCTGCCGGGCTGGCGGTCGCGGACAGGCTGTCGGCGCCCGGCAAACCTGCAGCACTCAGTTCGTGGGCGATGGCGCTGGCAAATGTGTCTTCGATCTCGGACGTCGGACTATCAGGTGCCGGGCTGCTCATTTCATTCAGGCTGGCGGCAAGCTGAGCGGCAGCCGGCAATTCCGGCTCATCATCGCCGCCGGACTCATCGGACAACTCGATTGTATCAGCCACGCCGGTGTCTGTATTCGTGTCGAAGTCGGTTTCCCGATCCGAATCGTCGTCGGCGGCGCTGGTATCATTGTCACTGGCATCATCGTCGCTGGTATCGCCAAATGCCGTCAGGTCATCATCCTGCGATGTGAAATCGTCGGATTCTTCGCCAGTCTCGTCGTCGGATTCTTCGTCGGATTCTTCGTCGGTTTCCCAGGCGCCGGCTGTTTCTTCATCATCATCAGAATCAGTAGCTAATTCGGTGTCTTCGGCCTGGCTGTCTTCGCCGTCTTGCGCCAGGTCGGGGTCATCGGTTTCGTCCCCCTCGTCGCTGGCACTTGCTGCATCGGAATTATCAGTATCATCGGCGCTGGCATCATCTGAATCTGAAGTGGATTCGGCTTCGCCGTCGTCGGTGGCAGTCTCGGCTGCATCCCCTTCAGTATCGGTTGCCGCATCTTGCGTGGCATCTTCGTCGGTATCGTCCGAAATTATCTGGCGGATCGAGGCCAGAATTTCTTCCATGGACGGTTCATGCGCTGTGTCGGGATTACCCATGGGTCTTGCCATTTCCTGATCGGCCACCGCACCACCAATGGGTACGAATCGGCCTCATCTTACAAGAACACTGTTAATGAAAGGAAACCCGATCTTAACGTTATCGACCGGTTAGGACGATCGGAAAAAATTGTCGATAACGCCCGCATGCCCCCCAACGCCGGCGCTAACGTCCATCCGGTGTCAATGTTCCATACCATCTGTCGCGAACGGCATCAAAATGATCCTGGGGATTGTATCGTTCCACCGGCAAATTGAGCTTGTTCTCGTTCAGCCAACCGATTGCCGACATGACCGCGAAGGACGCAACGACACTGGCGCGCTGGGTAAGGACAAGGCTGACCCGGGCATCGAGAAGTTCCTGTTGGGCATCGAGTACGTCCAGCGTGGTACGCTGACCAACCTTTTGCTCCTCCTGCACCCCGTTGAGCGCGATCGAAGATGCTTCAACCTGCGCGGTCGCCGAAGTAATTGCGGCTCTTGCCGCTTCCAGCGCCCCCCATGAGGCGACGGTGGCGGCACGCACCCGATCGCGGGATACATCGACTTCAATCTGGCGCTGGGCCAGGGTTTCCTTGGACTGGCGCACCCGTGCCGATACGGCGCCGCCCTGATAAATCGGAATGGATACGCGGCCGCCGATCGATGCGTCGCTAGAATAATTCGAATTGTCGATCCCAAAAAAGTGTCTGGCAGACCCTTCCAGGCTGACTGTCGGCAGTAATTCGCCTTCGATCTGCTTGACCTCGTATGCCGCGACATCAGCACTGTGGATGGCGCTGAGCACGGCGGGGTGCTCCGACTGCGCTACTTTTAGCGCGCTGCGGAATGATTTCGGCAATAGATTGCGGAAACTGAATCCCGGCGTCAGGCGCTTTGAATCGTGACCGATAACCTGACGATAGACAGCTTGGCTTGCCTGCAAGTTTGCCTGGGCAAGACTGACATCGGCGGTCGCCGCGCTCAGGCGCGCCTCAGTCTGGGCAACATCGGTGCGGGTGTTTTCACCAACCTCAAAACGATCGCGGGCGGCGCGTAGCTGTTCGTTCAGAAATCCGACATTGCGGCGGCCCAGACCCAACAGCGCCTCATCGCGCAATACGTTCATGTAGCTTTCCGCTCCGTCGAACAGCACATTCTGAATTGTGTTTCGCAGCGCTTCGCGGCTTGCCTCTACCCCGGCATTGGCGCCCAATATGGCGTTCTTTGTCCGAAATCCGCGAAAAATATCCTGAGTGACAGTGATACCCACCGATCCATCAATGCTGTCTCTGTTCATGCCCAGTCCGCCCGTCCGGGAACTGGATGTGGCGGCGGTGATTCCCGTGTTGCCCGTGATGATCGGTCGCAACGATGACCGCGCCAATGGCACATTTTCATCGGCGGCCCGTGTCGCCGCCCGCGCGGCATTGACCTGCGGATTATTTGAATAGGCTGAGGCAAGTGCGTGAATCAGCGTTTCGGCAAAACCGGGCGACGACTTACCGACAATCAGCAATCCGATCAACAAGACCGTCGCGAACCTGGTCACCATCCGCAATTTCGGCACGCTTTTACCCCGCAATCACCCAACCGAAACCAGAAGCCCGACAATCCTGTCGCCGGGCCGGATATCGGGAATTCCCGACAAATGCAGGGGATTTCCCTGACAGCCAATGGCCCTGGCTACCTGATTATCGGATTGATCCCGACCGCAAGCTATATTTGTAACAGTTAATTCTCTGTTAACCATATTATTTCCGGGAACCTGTACCTTTGAACGGCCGACGCGGCACAAATGCAACAGCATGATTCCTGAATGTCCGGGCGGGTGCCAGCAGACGGGATCGCCTGCAACGCGTGCAATAAAGAGCCGGATCGGCGCCTAAAAAGCGAACTCGGGTTTGCGTGCCAGTTCCGGCAATACGGGCAATACTGCATCGAACAGGGGTCTGCCGCTGACATCGGCGCCGGCCCGGCGATAAAGATGCGCCCGGCCAGTTGGACCATCGCACTCGACAATGACCAGCCGGCCGCCCTCATTGAGCTGATCCTTGAGGGCCTCGGGAACGATCTCGGCGCCGGCTGCGACCAGAATGGCGTCGAAAGGCCCCTCTGATTCCAAGCCCTCGATCAGCGGTGCGGTTGTGACAGCGACGCTATCGGCGCCAAATTCGGCCAGATTGGCCTCGGCGAGCGCCGCCATTTCCTCGGTTTGCTCGATGGCAAGTACCGAACCGGCAAGCTCGGACAGGATAGCCGCCGCGTATCCGGTGCCGCAGGCCACGTCGAGAATGACATCGCTGTCCGAAATCTCGAGCGCCTGAATGAGACGGGCAAGCAGAACCGGAACCGGCATGTAGCGCATATTCGGGTCAATCTCGGTGCTGTCACTATCGGTGCCGGCACCACGAATTGCAATCGTGCGATCCGCATAGGCAAAGGGCTGATTTTCTGCCGGCACAAACATTTCGCGCGGCACCTTGCCGAACGCCTTGATCAAAGAGTGGTCGGTGACATCGCCAGGGCGAATCTGGTTATCGACCATTTTGCGGCGCAGGTCCTGAAAATCAATCATGTCGGGTCTCGCGATTGTCCACCGGGTTTTTCAACCGGTACATTGGAGGCCTCGCCCGGAATCGAACCGGGGTGCGCGGATTTGCAATCCGCTGCGTCACCACTCCGCCACGAGGCCCGTCGCGGTTCGTTACCAGAGAGACTTCGGACCGACAAGCGGCGACAGCATGGCCGGGTAATTTGGTTAACACTGTGCCGGATACGTTGCGCCAGTGATAGGGTTGCGCTGGTACGGTGGCGCGCACCTTGAATTCTCCTGCCCTGGAAAAACGAACCGGAACTGTCGACACGCATGGCCCTTTTTCTGGCGCTGATACTGGACCGCATCCTTGGCGATCCACCGCAACTATGGTCCCGCATTCCGCACCCGGCGGCACTTGTTGGTCAGGTGATTGGTTGGGCCGACCGGCGGTTCAATGAAGCGGCGACAAGTGAGACTGCCCGCAAGCAGCGGGGCC
This sequence comes from uncultured Polyangiaceae bacterium, assembly GCA_964196155.1. Classification (GTDB taxonomy): domain Bacteria; phylum Pseudomonadota; class Alphaproteobacteria; order Rhizobiales; family Afifellaceae; genus CAXMRP01. The sequence goes on along the minus strand of CAXMRP010000045.1, from coordinate 61,269 downwards.
TGATCCTGATTGGTGGGCTGACATTAGGTGCGCTCGGTCTTGGCCGCCTGATTGACGGGGTGCTGGACAGCCTGGCGCTCGGGTTCATCGGCAATATTGTGCTGGTCGCCATTCTGCTCGCCCACCGCAGCCTGATCGACCATGTCGGCGCGGTTGCTACGGCGTTGCGGCAGAGCAACAGCAGCGATCTGGAGGCAGCCCGAACCGCACTGGCGCGCATCGTCGGCCGGGACGTCACCGGTTTTGACGAACCGAAAATTGTCCGGGCGGCAATTGAATCGCTGGCGGAAAATTTCGCTGACGGCGTTGTCGCGCCTGCCTTCTGGTACGCGCTGTTCGGCCTGCCGGGGATCCTCGCCTACAAGGCGATCAACACCGCCGATTCAATGATCGGCTACCGGACGGAGCGCCACCGGGCCTTCGGATATGGCGCGGCGCGGGTCGATGATCTGGTGAATTATCTTCCGGGCCGGCTTGCCGCAAATTTATTGCGCATCGCCGCCCGCCTGACCCGCGGCGCGCGGGTCGCCCATGGACAAGTGGCGGCGGACGCCCGCCAGCATGCCTCTCCGAACGCGGGATGGCCAGAGGCGGCGATGGCGTATGGGTTGGGCATCGCGCTGGGTGGCCCGCGCACCTATGAGGGCGGGGACATTGACGGCGCGTGGCTAAACGATCGTGGTGACCGGGGACCGGATGTAAATACGATTGATGCCGCGATCTCCTTGACCAACACAGCCTGGTTACTGCTGCTCGTGCTGGCCGTGTTGTTTGCCGGCGCTATGGCACTCGTAAGTTAGCGATTTCAAGGATTGCCGCGATATCGAGATGGGTCTCCGGATGGTGGGCCAGACCGTCGAGCGCCACCTCGATCTTCCGGTCATAGCCAAGGTCTGATTGCGCGCCGAGACCGGCCAGAAATGCGGCGCGGAATTGGTCATCGGCAAGTCCAACGTTGCCTGGCCTCCGAACATTTCCACCAAAACGCTTTGGTCGCGATTTCACCACGAGCGGAATTATGCCCTCGAAGTTACGGGTTCTCGACATTGCCTGATGCCGGATCGAAGGTTAAGTATTCACATAGCACTGTTCTGCAAAAAGAGCTGACCATTGGATAATCGCGATCAACTGCTCGGTGCCATTGACTCAATATACGATGCCGCCGCCGGGAATGTGCCATGGAATACGCCACTGGAACAGATGGCGTCTCTACTGAGTGGCCAGTTCTGTGCGCTCGAGTTCGTCGACAAATCGACCGGGCAGATGCGAAGTTTCAATTCCAATGCCGCACCTGAGATTAATCTCGATTATTTGGACGAATACTTCAAGGAATGTCCAAGATATGGTGTATTCAAACCCGTAGGATCGGTATTCACCGACTACGATTTTATCGATGAAGACGGCATGAACCGGCACCCGTTTTATGCTGAGTTTCTTGGTTCCTACAATTTGCGCTACTTCGGCGGCGCTTTTCTGCGAAATACAATGGACGATATCGTAGCATTTTCCGTGCAGCGCACGATCCGCCAGGGCCACCTGCAAAATGACGCGTTTCGGCATCTTGAAGTTCTTGTGCCGCACCTTCGCAGAGCGACGCAAATGTCCGAACAGCTGCACAGTGTCAGTATGGAGGCATCAGACTATGCTGCCGGCTTCGACCGGCTGTCCGACGGAATTGTGTTTTTGAACGATCAAGGCCAGATCGTTCACCTGAACCGGTCGGCAGCGGCGATGCTCAAGGAGAGTGACGGTCTGTATGTCGCATCCCGGACCCTGCGCGCCGCAGTGCCGGAACAGGACGCCGTGCTATCGCAGATGACGGCGGTGATCGACATTGAACCGCTGGCAGACGGATATCCTGTCGAATTGGCAATCACCAGGCCATCGGGTCTGCCAGCCTATTTTGTTAGCGCGATGCCCATCAGGCCCGTTGAAACAGATGAAAAATCCTTGCGCGGCGCCTGTTCAGTGCTGGTAATCCGCGATCCAATAGGCTTTCCACCGCCCAAACGAGAAACTCTTCGACAGGCGTTCGGGCTTACTGACGCGGAAGCCTCGCTGGCGCTTGCTTTGGCGGCGGGCGATACACCGGCAGCCTATGCCCGGCGTGCACGCATCAAAATGCCAACCGTGCGCAGCCAGCTCAGCGCGATTTTCCGAAAAATGCAGGTCCGGCGGCAAGCGGATATTGTCAGCCTGGTCACGCGACTGTCGGCGCCCTTCCGCCTGTGAACCGGATGCAGTGCGCGGCAATCGCGTTTTCATCATTCAGATGAACGATGCGGATGGTCAAATCCACGGATACACTGTTTCCGGCTTGCGGCGTTACCGGGTTTTCGGTTGAACCAGGGAGTTGGGATATGAGACTACTAGCCCGCAGTTCGATCTGTGCATTGTTGCTTGGACCGGCGGTGTTGCCTTCCAAGGCATTCGCTGCGCCTGTCAATTTTACCGAAACATTTAGCCAGCAAAGCAGTGATTTTCCGACCGCGCCCGGTGTCTTGCCGGGTATATTCGTCGGTTCTCCGTTTTTATTCGACGTCGGCGTCAATCATATCGCCGGCAGTTTTTGTTGCGGCGCAGGTGGAACTCCCGATGTGGCAGATTCATTTCAATTTATCGTCCCCGTCGGGCTTGAAGTGACGAATGTCCTGGGGACGAGCAATACTCCTGACGGCGGCCACATGATCATCAGCCTGACAAGTGGCGGCTTGCCATTGATAGATCAAGACGGTGTCTTGAACCTTGCCATTTTGTTAGTTGCCGGCATGTACGACTTCACGTTCCAAAATTTCGCTCAACAAGGCCGATGGGGCGTTAATTTCACCGTCGATGTGGCATCCCCCGTCAGTCAGGTTCCCATTCCCGCGGCTCTGCCACTGTTTGGATCAGCCCTGGGTTTGCTGGGTTCGCTCGGTTGGCGAAACAGACGCAGAACCACCGGGAAGGCCTTTACGGCCTGAATTCGGGTGTCCCACCGAGTAGTTTGCGCCAGATTCTCCCTAACCCGCCCGGCTTTTGGCCAGGTCAAGGAGCCCGGACAGATCAAGATGGCGCTCCAGATGGTCGGCCAGCTTATTGAGGGTTGATTCAATACTGGCGTCATAGGCGAGATCGGAGGCGGCACCGAACCCGGCCAGAAATGCGGCGCGGAATTGGTCATCGGCAAACAGACCGTGGATATAGGTGCCGGCAACCCGCCCGCTGGCGGAGATCGCGCCCTCCGGTTGCCCGTCGATCGTTGCGAAGGGCGTATTGCAATCGCCGCCAGTCGTCGTGCCGATATGAATTTCATAGCCAGTGACGGTCCCGCCGGTCGCCAGATGGTGGGCCTGCACCTTGCGCGTTGCCTTGTCCGCGCTCAGGGTCGTTTCCACATCAAGCAGTCCAAGCCCCGGTGCTTCGGCCACCTGCCCCTCAATGCCTGATGTATCGCGGATAACCGTTCCCAGCATCTGGTAGCCGCCGCAGATGCCCAGCACGTGGCCGCCGCGCCGATAGTGGGCGGTAATATCGATATCCCATCCCTGGCGGCGCAAATCCGCCAGATCGGCAATCGTCGATTTGGATCCCGGCAATAAAATCAGATCAGCATCGCCCGGCAGCGCCCTGCCTGGCTCGACAATATCGACGATGACGTTGGGTTCGAGTTGCAGCGGATCGAGATCGTCAAAGTTGGCGATGCGTTTCAGGCGCGGGACGATAATTGTGGTCCTGGTGTTTTTGGGCAGCGCATGATCGCTCGCCTCGTCCAGCGCCAGAGAATCCTCAGCCGGTAAAAGCGCCGCATCGGAAAAATGCGGCACGATACCCAGATCCGCCCAGCCAGTGCGGCGGGCTATTTCAGTTGCGCCACCGGCAAATAGTGTCGGATCGCCGCGAAAGCGGTTGACAATGAAGCCGCTGATGCGGTCGCGCTCGGCCGGCTCCAGCACGGCGTGCGTGCCGACAAGGCTGGCGATGACGCCGCCCCGGTTGATGTCGCCGACAAGGATCACCGGCACGTCCGCCGCTTGTGCAAAGCCCATATTGGCAATGTCGCCGGCCCGCAGATTGATTTCGGCCGGCGAGCCCGCCCCTTCGACCAGCATGATATCGGCGTCCACCTCAAGCCGGGCAAAGCTGTCGAGGACCGGCGCCAGAAATCGAGCTTTTTGCGCGGTGTAGTCGCGGGCCGACATGGTGGCGAGGCGTTTGCCCTGAACGATGATCTGCGCCCCGGTTTCCGCCTCCGGCTTCAACAGTACCGGGTTCATATGGACCGATGGCGCAACACCAGCGGCCTGGGCCTGCAATATTTGCGCCCGGCCGATCTCGCCGCCATCATCGGTGGCGCCGGCATTGTTGGACATGTTTTGCGGTTTGAACGGGCGTACCGCCATGCCGCGCCGGGTCAGGGCCCGCGCCAGACCGGCGACGATCAGGCTCTTGCCGACATTGGAGCCGGTACCCTGGATCATCAGGGCGGGTTTGCGCATGACCGCGCTGCTGTGTTCGCCGCCGCCGGACCTCAGAATTCGATCCCGACCTGTGCCTTCACGCCGGAGCGGAACGGATGCTTGATCTGGGTCATGTCGGTGACCAGATCGGCGGCCTCGATCAGTTCGTCGCCGGCGTTGCGGCCGGTGACAATGACATGCTTCATCGCCGGCCGGGATTTGAGCACACCCAGCACCGTAGCCTGGTCCAGATACCCGTAGCGCAGAACGATGTTCAGTTCATCGAGCAAGACAAGCTGGTGGCGGTCATCGTTGATCAGCCCAACAGCCTTTTCCCAGGCCGCCTCCGCCGCGGTGATATCGCGTTGGCGGTCCTGGGTTTCCCAGGTGAAGCCCTCGCCCATGGTGTTCATGGTGACCTGATCACCGAATTTTTCCAGCGCAACCCGCTCGCCGGTCTGCCACTTGCCCTTCACGAACTGGATAATGCCGACATTCATGCCATTGCCGAGCGCCCGGAAAACCATGCCGAAGGCGGCGGTCGATTTGCCCTTGCCCTTGCCGGTGTGGACGATCAGCAGACCCTTTTCGACAGTTTTGGTGGCGATAATCTTGTCGCGCGCCGCCTTCTTCCGTTTCATTTTTTCGGCGTGACGGGCGTCGCGTTCGGCTTCGGTCATTTCGGCTTTGGTCATGCCAGTTCTCCACCTGTTGATTGCCTTGGCGCGGGTTGCCCGGTTTTGTCACGGGCCGGCGCTGCTTCCAAGGGCTCGATATTGGCCGATTGCCGCAACCGGTCATAAGCGCTGTTTTGCCGGGGCGCCCACAGGCCGCGATCGACAGCCTCGCAAAAGCGGGCGGCAATTTCGCGCAACGCCGGCGGGTTGTGCTCGGCAATGAAGGCCCGCACCGCCTCATCGGCGTAATAGGCGTCATAGAGTTGATCGAAATGATGATGGCGCACGCAATTAGTCGTAGCGGCAAAGGCGAACAGATAATCGACCGTCGCCGCCATTTCGAATGCACCCTTGTAGCCGTGGCGCATCTGGCCGGCGATCCATTTCGGATTGGCGGCGCGGCCGCGCACGACCCGCGCGATCTCCTCGTCCAGTCCGCGAATGACCGGCCGTTCGGGCCGGGAATGATCATTGTGGAAGATGCGGGGCGCCGAGCCTTTGACAGTTTCAACGGCGGCGGCCAGTCCGCCCTCGAACTGGTAGTAATCGTCCGAGTCCAGAATATCATGCTCGCGATTGTCCTGATTTTGCACCACCGCATCGACATTCGACAGGCGTGATTTCAGTTCGCTCGCCGCGCCAACACCTTCGGCGCCGCCGCCATAGGCATAGGCCGACCATTCCAGAAAGGCCTCGGCCAGATCGCCACGGGTGGCCCAGATGCCCTCATCGATCAGCGCCTGCAGACCGGCACCATAGGCGCCGGGCCGGGCGCCGAATATGCGGAAGGCGGCGGCGTTGGCAGCTTCTGATTCGGTAAGGCCGGATGCAATGAGTGCAGATGTTTCGGTGCGGATGCGTGCGGCGATCGGATTGGCATCGTCCGGCTCGTCACGCTCGGCGACCGCCAGTACCGCCGTGTGAAACAGCGCGATCTGATCGGGAAATGCATCGCGGAAAAAACCGGAGATGCGCAAGGTGATGTCGATGCGTGGCCGGCCGAGTTCGCTCAAGGGGATGACCTCGATGCCCGTCACCCGGCCGGACGTTGGCTCCCAGACCGGGCGCGCGCCGACCAGCGCCAGCGCCTGCGCGATATCATCGCCGCCGGTGCGCATGTTGGAGGTGCCCCAGGCGGTCAACGCCATGGCTTTGGGCCATTCGCCCTCATCCTGCGTGTAGCGTTCGACCAGCTGCGCGGCGGATCGCCAGCCCAGATCCCAGGCGGCCTGGGTGGGCACCGAACGCACATCGACGGAAAAAAAATTACGCCCGGTCGGCAGGCAGTCGGGCCGGCCCCTGCTTGGCGCACCGGAGGGACCGGGCTTGACGAAACCGCCTGCCAGCGCGCTCAACACGGCGTCAATCTCGCGTTCGCCGGAGCCATCGAGCGCCGGCGCGATTTCATTTCGGATTACCTGCAAAACAGCTTCGGTGGCGGGCATCGATGGCGGACATGTTCCACTGGCAGTCAGATCAAACGCAAAAAATTCAAGGCGTTCGACGGTATCGCCACATGTCCGCCAGGGATCTTCGGATAGATCGGCCATCACCTGCGGGCGCGGACCGGTCCATTCTTTTGAAAACCGGCAATCCAGCGGATCGAAATCGCCCAAGCCAAGATCGTTGGCCAATGCGCGCAGCAACGAGGCATCCGCCGACCCGCTGCCACGCGGGATGCGGGTGAGCGCAACAAGGGTTTCGGCGCGCTGGTCGCCTTGCGGGCCGCTGCCCAGAATGTGCAACCCGTCGCGGATCTGCAGCTCTTTCAGATCGCAGATATGTTCATCGAGCCGGGCCAGTGCATCGTCGATAGCGATGCCGGGCTGAATGCCGATATCAGCGTCAAAGCCGTGGGCCCGTGACAGATCCAGTATCCGCGCGGCAATCGGTTCGGCGCGGCGCGGATCGCCAGCGCGGGCGGCGGCATATTCGTCGATCAGTGTTTCCAACGCGGCAGCGGGGCCATAGCTTTCGGCCCGGGCGAGTGGCGGCATCAGATGGTCAACAATCGTCGCGGCGATGCGGCGCTTGGCCTGCGCCCCCTCGCCCGGATCATTGACGATAAACGGATAGATCACCGGCATCGGCCCGAGCACGGCATCGGGGAAACAATCTTGCGACAGGGCCAGCGCCTTGCCGGGCAGCCACTCCAGATTACCGTGCTTGCCCATGTGGATGAGGGCGTCAGTGGCGAACTGCTCCCGCAGCCACATATAGAAAGCCAGATAACCGTGGGGCGGCGGCAGATCGGGATCGTGATAGCTGGTCTTGGGGTCGATGTTATAGCCGCGCGCCGGCTGGATCGCGATCACCACATTGCCGAACCGGTGGGCCGGGAGATGGAAGGTGTCATTGGCGACAAAGGGATCGCCGGCGGGTTCGCCCCAGCGCCCGCTCACAAGTTTACGTACAGTTTCGGGCAAGTTAGCAAACTGTGTGCGGTAGGCATCCAGCGACAATTGGCAGGATGAAATTCGTCTGGAGTCAACCGCATTGGTCGGACCGGCCAGAAGCAGCGCCATCAGATCGCCGCTGGTCTGCGGCGCGCCCGTGATCCGGTATCCAGCTGATCTCATTGACGAAAGCACATTGATTGTCGATACCGGCGCATCCAGACCAACACCGTTGCCGATACGGCCGTTCTTGTTGGGATAGTTGGACAACAATATCGCCACACGCTTGTCGGTCGCCGACGTTGTGCCGAGCGTCACCCAGCGCCGGGCGAGATCGGCGACAAAGGCGATGCGATTTTCATCAGGCACCTGACGCACCGGCTGGCATTCGGTCAGGGGATCAAGGGCACCCGGCTCCTTGAACGATACCGCGCGGGTGATCAGGCGGCCGTCGAGTTCGGGCATGACCACGTTCATGGTCAGATCGCGAGCCGACAGGCCTCTGGTGGACTCCAGCCATGCGTCGCGCGATGTGCCGGAAAATGTGATTTGCAGGACCGGCCGACGGCCCTCGTCCAGCGGCGTAGAACCACCGGGGTTATTTGCACTGCCGATGGCAAAGGCCGTGGCATTGAGAACCAGTGCCGGTTGGTGTTTGGCGAACAGGTCGCGGACATGGACGGCATCATTTGCTGATTTCAGGCTCGACACAAAAATCGGCAACGGTGTCAAGCCACGAGCAGCCAATGCAACGCACAGGGCATCGATCGCGGCGGTCTGGCCGGATTGAAACAACGCGCGATAAAAGGAAATCGCCACAACCGGTTGCCCGGATGGCGGGTTGGTTTTTCCGCCGCCCTCGGGATGGTCGTATTGACCGCAGGTCGGCACGGCGATTGCCGGCGGCGGTTCATCACCCGCACCGATGATCGAGGCAGCGCACGCCAGAAAATTCCGGTAGTTCGCAGCGCCGCCTTCGGCCAGATAGGACCAAAGCCGTCGCGCCGTGTCGCCGGGAACCGTACCGAGCCCGAAATAGCTGTCGTCCCATTTGCCATCGCCGGGCAGGATGGCGAGCGCGATACCATTGGCTCGGGCGATGCGGCGGGCTTCATCGACGCCATATTGCCAATAGGCGGGGCCGCCAAGCAGCCTAATGACAATCAGCCGCGCCTGGGCAAGGATGTTTTCGCTATATAGATCAATGGAATAAGGATGAGCCAGGGCCATCCAGTTGGCCAGTCGAGTGGTCGGAAAGGCATCGCCAATTGTGGCCCGCGCCGCCGCGAGTCCGGCGATCTCAGTGTCGGCGGCGCTGAGGACGACGATATCGCCGGGCGACTGGCCGAGATCGACCGCCTCGCCGTCGGTTTCCAGCCCGATCTGTCGGCCGGTCAGAATATGCATTACAGCGCCGTCAAAAGCTGCCGGATCGCCAGTTCATCAAGGCCCGACAGGCCGATGACGACAAGGCCGGTTTTTACAGGAGCGGCGCCGGTCAAAAACCAGGATTCAACCCTCGGGCCGACCGCCTGAATGGCCAGCGGCAGGGATTTTCCGTCGATGCGGACCGTGCCCTTGATGCGCAGCACGTCGGTGTTGGCCATCGCCGCACGGACATTTTCTTCCGCTTCCTGGCGGTTTGAAAACCCGGCGTCGAGGGAGAAGGAATCAAAATCGTCGTGCTCGTGGTCTTCCTCGCCGGCGCGCTCGTGATGGCTGAGGCGGTTGTGGGAATCGTCCTCGGCGCCGGCGCGAACGCCCAGCACGATATCCGCCGGCAGATTGCCCATGGTCGCCTTCAAGGTGCGCGCCTGCGGGCGGCGATCATCGGCAATCGTGGCTTCAACCCGGGCCAGGCCGACCTCGTCGACAAGGTCGGCCTTGGACAGGACAATCAGATCGGCGCAGCGGATCTGATCTTCAAACAGTTCGCTGATCGGATCGTCGTGGTCGAGCGCCCCGTCGGCGGCGCGCTGTTCGGCAACCCTGTCCTCATCGGCGGCGACCTTGCCAGCTGCAACGGCGGCGGAATCAACAATGGTCACGACGCCGTCGACAGTCACCCGGTTTCGTACCGATGGCCAGGCGAAGGCCCTGACCAGTGGTTGCGGCAACGCCAGGCCCGACGTTTCGATGATGATATTGTCAGGCGGCACGTCACGATCGAGCAGCGCCTCCATTGCCGGCAGAAAATCATCGGCGACAGTGCAGCAGATGCAGCCATTGGCCAGTTCGACAATATCCTCGGCTTTGCAAGCCGGAGCATTGGTGCCATCGCCAGTGCGTTCGGCCAGCAGCGCGCCATCGAAGCCGATATCGCCAAATTCATTGACGATCAGCGCGATGCGGCGCCCGCCGGCATTTTGCAGGAGGTTGCGGATCAAGGTGGTCTTCCCTGCCCCCAGAAATCCGGTGACGATGGTTGCCGGGATGCGGGATGGTGGGGGTGGATTTTCACTGGAATATGTCGGCGATGGGGAGCGGGTATCGTTCATGTCGGAATTTTGCCTTTCAGGGCGAGCGGCAGGCCGGCGGCGACAAAAATCACCGTGTCGCAAATGCCGGCGATATGTTGATTGAGTTGTCCCTGCGCGTCGCGAAATGCACGGCCCAGCGGTGTTTGCGGCACCAGACCCATGCCGACCTCGTTGGAAACCAGAATTACAGTTCCCGGCGCGGCGGCGAGCGAAGCGCCCAGATCCTGTCCGCGCTTTCCCGCATCTTCACCGGCGGCCATCAGATTGCTGAGCCACACGGTCAGGCAGTCAACAAGGAGCGCCCGGCCCAGTGCGGCACTGGCGGTGATTGCCGCCTCCAGCGCCAACGGCTCCTCAACCGTCGTCCATTTGCTGCCACGTCGGTCGCGATGAGCAGTTATGCGCTCGGCCATCTCCCTGTCACCAGCCTCTGCGGTGGCGATATAGACCCGGTCAGCGCATGAATTGGCTATCGATTCGGCATACCGGCTCTTGCCGGAACGCGCGCCGCCGAGCACCAGGATCGCGCGCCTGTCCGCCCGGTCATCCATCACTGGTACCAGCGGCCTGCAAACGGCCGAAGGCAAGGCCGGCGACCGCCGGTCCGGCTGTCCAGAATATCAGCGAGCCGGCAATCGAGACGGCGACAAAGTGGGCGGCAAGCGCTGCGGGAACACCGGACGCATGGTCAGCGGCCTCATTCACGGAAATATGCGGTGCGCCGATGATGTGGGGAAGGACGATCAGGATCAGACCGGCGGCAATCCAGAGCGGTGCGCCGCGAAAAAGCGCCCACAGGCCGGCGGACGTCGCCAGCACCGTACCGATCCACCAGACTTGCCGGCTACCCACATCGGCGGCCATCATGCCCGGCAGTTCCGGCGGCAGACCGACAGCCGGCGCGATGGCCACCGCAACGAAGGCGGCAAGGCCCCAGGTGACCGCCGTGCGCGGTCCGATCCGGCTGCCGGCAAACATCATCAGGCCGAGAAGAATGAGATTGGCGCCGGCGACATAGACGATGGTCGCCATGGCGGTCATTGCCTGCCGCGACAAGCTGGCCGGGGCGTGCCCGTGGGTTGAGGTCGTGGCGTCAACCGAAGCGGAAGCCTGCGCCGAAGTGGCGGCATTTGCAGCCTCATAGACTTCAGCCTGAACGATCAGCGGTGTGACGAAAGCGAACTGGAAAAGGGCAACCAAAATGCCACCGACAAGCCCGGCAATCGCCGCGCTCAAGATGAGGGGACGAAACATGATCCGTGATTCACCCTGCTCAGTGGCAGGGAAGGCCGAAGGCGTGACGGGTGTCGTGGGTGGCGTCGTGCAGCACGCTTGACTGGGCAAACCCGGCACCGGCGATCAACAAGATGCCAAACAGGATGGCCATCAGGGCAGCCATTTGCGGGCGGGCGAAGATTGCCGCGTGTGCCGGCGCTGCGTCTGTTTGGGTCGCGGAATTATTCATCATCATCTCCTGGCCGTCCCACCGACGGCGACTGGTGTTGCGTTGCCCTGGCTGGTCTCCTGGCTCGCGGGTCATCACCGGGTCCCACGCCTTCCCCTTGTCGGGTGGCCTTTGCGGGTCGGCTATCCGCTCACAGTTGCGGGGGCAGCTGCGGCTTCGAAGTCCCTTGCCGGGTCGCTTCTTACCGCATTCCCATTTCATCCCCGAACACTTCGGTGTTCATGCGGGGAACCAGAACGCTGCACCGACGATAGCGGCACGAGCGGCATTGGCGCAAGCCTGAACACGACACGATATGGCGGTGCCCGATCACGGCGATATCCCAGCACAGTTTGTCAGGATGGTTTATCAGTCCGGTTGTTCCCGACTTTGCCGGAGCCATTGGCCTCGCCGCCTTTCCAGTTGTTCCACTTGCGTTGCAGCCATACCGAGGCGCGGCGGCGGAACCGGCGTATCGGAGCAAAGTCGACCGACAGGATCAACAGCCCGAGGGGAATCATCCAGAATCCGAGAACCGGCAAAAAGCCAACGAAACCGAACAGGATCAACACAATCCCGGCAATGATCCGTATCAGCCGGGATCGGGGTAGTGGAATGCGGCGATCGCCAAGCCGAATCGAATGGCGAAACGGCGGGTCGGCGCCCTCGCCGTCCAGATCAGTCTGGCCGGAGACGGGTAAATCCAGTCCGGAATCCTTCGGCCGTATTGATCCGGACCACAATTTGTCAAATATACCCATCGTTGTTCCTGGCAGAAGATGCCTGTGTCTGCAGGCATATAGGTGCCCGATTCGGCTTCCGCTTGCATTGGCGCAAATGTCTGATATATGCGCTGTTCCGTTCCCCGGTAGCTCAGTTGGTAGAGCAAGCGACTGTTAATCGCTGGGTCGTTGGTTCGAGTCCGACCCGGGGAGCCAGAAATTTCAAGGGGTTAGGCAGAAATGCCTGGCCCCTTTTGTGTCATTTGTGGCGCCTGTGGCCGTGTGATTTGTACCCGGAACCCGGCAATTTCCGGGGCATGCCGAACAGATACTGGAGAAAAAACACGACATAGACCCGCTGTTTGATCGGGATATACTGCCGCAATCCGACCACGCTGTGCGCGCCCGATCCGGCTACCCTGAGCAAATGTGGCGAGTGATCAAGCCTTCGCCGTATTTGGCCTATTGTTACCGCCGCACTGTCAAATTGCTGTCCCACTGACGCCCTGTTCCGGGCCGAACATGAATCCCTTGTGCCATGGGCGGTGGCCGTTGTGCCGACCGTTCATCGAATAATGGGAGTGATAAAAATGTTCCGATCGGTCCGGGTGGGTGCCATTGCAGGGTTGCTGACCGTCTCAATGGTAAGTTCTGCGATAATCTCGGCGGCCATCGCCGATGAAGATTCCGCAACGAAACTGGCGGCGGCGACCAAAAGCGCTGAAGCTGTTACGCAGATGGCGTCTGAGCCGGCGATGAAACCGGCGGAGAAAACGGAGGCGGCAGCGGTCATCAAAATGGCTGCCAAAACTGTTGACGCGCCGATAAATGGCCGGCTTATTCACCAGGCGACTGGCGAGCGGGTGTGTATTGGCGGCGTCTTGTGCCCGGATTTCTGCACCACCAAAAACCAGAACTGCGCGCCGAGCCAGAGCCTGACGATCAAACTCGACAATCCCGCGAAGATCACAACGATCCAGTTGTCGGCTCATGACAATATCGGCAAGACCCGGCGCTCGCGGCTGGTGTTCAAGATCAACGGCAAGAAAGTGGCCGACAGCCTCGTCTACCGCCTAGGTTCGACGCTCTCGATCGATGTTGGCGAGGCCGGCGAACTGATCACCATTGAATCGGCCCACCAGCACAACGGGTTTTTGCGCGGCGGCGAAGAAGCAGTGATCTGGGATGTCTATGTGTTCGGCGAAGTCCAGGGCTGATTTTTCAGCGCAGCGATTGCCTCAATTACCGCCCAGCGAGTGCTGCACGCCATCATTTTACTGCATCCGGTCGTTGTCGTTTATTCGTGTTGATGATGCCGAATTGCCGGGTATAAAGCTTTGGGGACACACAAGGCGGGATCGGAAAAATGGGATTATTTGATTTTGTTCGCTCAGCCGGGAAAAAACTCGGCTGGGGTGACGATGATGATGAAAAAGCAGAAGCGCTGAAAAAAGAAGTCGACAGCTACGATATCGGCAGCGAAGGCGTGACAATCGAAGTAGACGGCGACAAGGCGATCATCAAGGGCGATGTCGGCAGCCAGGAAGCGCTGGAAAAAATCATCATTGCCGCCGGCAATGTCGATGGCATTTCGTCGGTTGAGACCGTCATTGAGACCACCGTGGCGACCAGCGATGCCAAGGATCCGGTGTTTCATACGGTGGAACGGGGCGATTCCTTGTGGAAGATCTCGGCCAAGCATTATGACAATGGCTCGCGCTACACCGAAATCTTTGAGGCCAACCGGCCAATGCTGTCGGATCCGGACAAGATATATCCCGGACAGGTGCTGCGTATTCCTTGAGGTTTTCGCACCGGTCGGATGGCCATCCAATTTCCAAACGGGCGGCATGGCCGCCCGTTTTTCGTTGGCCGCCCCGGTGCCGAGTCCGTTACCGTTTGCCGGTCACGCACTGGCTCTCCAGATGCCAATTGCCCGCTGAAAACAGCCTGCGCCTTGCCGGACGCGATTGTCGGCCTTAAGTGATTGGCAGTGCAACAATCCACCACAGCCATGCCCCAACACGCATCTATCCTGGATACAATCGGCGACACGCCCCTCATCGGCTTGCGCAGGGCATCGGAAGAGACCGGTTGTACCATTTTGGGCAAAGCGGAATTTCTCAATCCCGGTCAATCGGTCAAGGATCGGGCGGCGCTGTCGATCATCCGGCAGGCGGAATCGAGCGGCGCGCTGCGACCCGGCGGCATCATTGTTGAAGGTACGGCCGGCAATACCGGCATCGGAATTGCCATGGTTGCGGCGGCGCTGGGTTACCGGTCGGTGATCGTCATTCCTGAAACCCAGTCGGCGGAGAAAAAGCTGGCACTGCGGGTTGCCGGCGCATCGCTGATCGAAGTGCCGGCGGTGCCCTACCGCAATCCCAACAATTACGTAAAACTGTCCGGCCGGCTTGCCGAACAACTCGACGCCAGCGAACCTGTCGGTGCGATTTGGGCCAACCAGTTCGACAATACCGCCAACCGCCAGGCGCATTTTGACACAACCGGCCCGGAAATCCGGGAGCAGACTGGCGGCAAGGTCGACGGGTTTGTCTGTTCGGCCGGTACCGGCGGTACAATCGCTGGCACGGGCATGTATTTGAAATCGCAGAACGACGCTGTCATGATCGCGCTGGCGGACCCGACCGGATCGGCGCTCTACGGCCACTATGCTGAAGGGCAACTCAAAGTGGTCGGCAACTCGATCACCGAAGGCATAGGCAACGGCCGGATTACCGCCAATCTGGAAGGCGCGCCCATCGATATTGCCTATCGGATCGCCGATGAGGAATCCCTGCCGCTGGTCTTTGACCTTCTGGAGCATGAGGGCTTGTGTCTGGGTGGCTCGTCCGGGGTCAATCTGGCCGGGGCGATCCGGCTGGCCCGTCATCTGGGACCGGGGCACACGATCGTCACCGTGTTGTGCGACTACGGCACGCGCTATGCCTCCAAGATGTTCAATCCGGAATTCCTGCGTACCAAGAATTTGCCGGTGCCGGCGTGGATCGACGGGGTGCCCGAAATCGATGTGCCCTATGAGGCGGTACCGGAATGAGCACGACAAGTTTGCCGCTGTTTCGCGACGATGCCGAATTGCGCGATTGCCAGGCGCAGGTAATTGCGGTCAATGATCGCGGCGGGATCGTGCTCGACAGAACCGTGTTTTATGCCACCAGCGGCGGGCAGCCCGGCGACACTGGTGATTTCATTCTTGCCGATGGCAGCCTATCGAGCATCGGCGCGACGATCTATGTGGATGGCGATATCGTTCATGTGCCGAGCGAGGGTCCGGGCGCAATCAAGCCCGGCGATACAATCACTGCCCGCCTCAACTGGTCCCGGCGTCTTGCCCATATGCGAATGCATACCGCGCTGCACCTTTTGTGCTCGCTGGTGCCGTATCCGGTCACCGGCGGGTCGATTGGCGAAGCCGACAGCCGGCTTGATTTCGACATTGCCGATGCCGGCGCCGTGGACAAAGCGGCGCTGTCGGCACAACTGGCCGCGCTTGTCGTCGCCGATCATCGCGTGACCACCCGGTGGATCAGCGAAGATGAACTGGCCGCCAACCCGTCGCTGGTTCGGACCATGAGTGTGCAACCGCCGAGGGGTTCCGGCACAGTCCGGCTGGTGGCGATTGGCGAGGATGATGCCGTCGATCTGCAACCGTGCGGTGGCACCCATGTGCGCTCTACCGGTGAAATCGGCGCCATCCATGTTGGCAAGATCGAGAAGAAAGGCCGGCAGAACCGGCGTATCCGGGTGCGATTTGGAGATGCGGATGGTTGAGCCAATGGATAAGCAGGGCACCCTCACCGCCGACCAACCCGACGACCCGATGATGACCGCCGACTGGTTGCTGGAAATTCACGGCGACGCGGGCCTGCGGATTGTCGACGCCTCGTGGTATTTGCCGGCGCAAAACCGCGATGCAATGGGCGAATTTGCCACCGGCCATATTCCCGGCGCGGTGTTTTTCGACATCGATGCCCACTCGGACACGGCAAGCCCCCTGCCCCACATGCTGCCCGACACCACCGGCTTTTCCCATGTGGCGCGCGGGCTTGGCCTGTCGAATGACAATCTGATTGTCGTTTATGACGGGATGGGGCTTTTTTCGGCAGCGCGTGTGTGGTGGATGCTGAAAAGTTTTGGTGCGACCAATGTGAGGGTGCTCGATGGCGGGTTGCCGGCGTGGAATGCTGCCGGTGGCGCTCTGGAGCCCGGCACCGCATCGCCGATCCGTGGCAGCTTTAAAGCCGCACTGGATGCCGCTGCGGTGTGCGATATCGACGATATCCAGACGCTGTTGCGCACGGGCGCGGCGACCGTAGCCGACGCCCGGGCCGCCGGGCGCTTTGAAGGCACAGAGCCGGAGCCCCGACCCGGCTCCCGGTCCGGCCACATGCCTGGCGCGCGCAACATACCCTTTACCGACCTGCTCGACGTGGATCGGCTGTTGGGTTCGCCCGCGGCTATCATGTCGCGGTTTGCCGATGCTGGGATTGATCTTGACAAGCCTATCGTCACCAGTTGCGGCTCGGGGGTGACGGCAGCCGTCCTCAATCTGGCGCTGGCCCGGGCTGGCAAGCATGATGTGGCGGTATTTGACGGTTCGTGGGCGCAATGGGGCACCGATCCCGACATGCCGGTGGTGACCGGCGAGGCAGATGACTAGCCGTTTGTCCGCGCGTTGATCAGACTGAGCCGGATCAACGACAGAAAGCATCACATTCATGCCCGACACAATCGTTCCGATCACCATCACCGATCTGGTGCTTGAGGCTCTGCCGGCGCGCCTGCCTCGGCAACCATTCGGCATGAAGCTGGCACTGATGCGGGCCGATCCGGTGCCGCTGCATTTTTATCGCTATCTTTACGGTACAGTCGGCCGGGACTGGTTGTGGGTGAACCGGTCGCGTCTCAGCGACGATGATCTGAGCGCGATCATTCACAAGCCTGGTATTGAGATATTTGTGCTTTACGGCGATGGCGCACCGGCGGGCTTTTATGAACTTGATTTTTCGGATCAGCCGGTTGTTGAACTGGCTTTTTTTGGCCTGATGCCGGAATGGACCGGTCGCCGGATCGGCGCCTGGCTATTGGGTACGGCCATCGATCTGGCGTTTTCGCGTGATGCGAAAACAATAACCGTCAAAACCTGTACCCGGGACCATCCGCGGGCGCTACCGCTCTATCAGCGGACTGGATTCGTCCCAATCAGACAGCGACCTGACAAACTTGTCGTGCCGGATGGATTTCCGTTGCCTGCGGACATCAAATAGTCATTCTTTCCAATATGTTATGATCAGTATCCGGCTGTTCAAGCCCGGTTCATCTTGCCTGTGCCACCGTGTCGGCAAAACGGGTAATCAAGGATTGGAACAATGACACTTTCTCAACGCATCGCCGCGGTTGCGGCGGTTCTTCTCAGCGCGCCGGTGCTGCTTGCGCCGGTTGCTCATGCCGATCCCGGCACGTTCAGAACATCCGGACGCATTGTCGTTGCCCAGTTGGCGGAGCCGGAGGCGGTTCTTCAGGCACGCCAGGATCTGCTGGTGGCGGAACAGGCATTGCTGGAAGCCAAGGCCGGCGGCGGCGGCGTGAAATCCGCACGCCGGGCCCGTCAGGCGCTCGATCAGGTGCTGGCCGCGGCGAGTGGCGCGCAGCAGCCAAGCACGGCGCAGTCCGACACCAACGCGGACCAAATGGATAAAGCCGCGGCAAAGAAACTGAGGCGCAAGCGCAAGCGGATGGAAGCCGAAGCAGCGGCAGCGGCCGCACAATCGGCGGACGAAGCACGAGCGGCTGCCCAGGCACAGTTAGAAGCCGAGGCGGCAGCCACCCAGATGGAAGCTGACAAGGCGGCCCAGAAGGCCGCAAACAAGGCCGCAAGCAAGGCTGAGAAGAAGGCATCCAAGAAGGCTGCAAGAAAAGCCGCCAAGATGGCAGCAGAGCAAGCGGCTGCCCTGGCCGCCGCTCAAGCCGCGGCACAGCAAGCTGCCGCTCAGGACAATGAACCCGATCAGACCGGCATCAAGGGCCAGAAGGTCGATCCGCGCCTGAAGAAGCTTCGCCGTAAATTACGCGCGGCGCGGCAGGAAAATCGCGAATTGCAAAATACCGTCCAGCCACCAGCCGGCGCCAAAGTCGTGCGCACCAAAAATGGCCGCACGATCATCAAAGACCAGAGCGGGCAGACCTTTATCCAGAGCCATGGCAATGATGACCGGTCCCTGCGTGGCGCCCGTGATGTCAAGGTGGTGAAACTGCGCAACGGCATGACCCGCACCACGATCTATCGCGCCAATGGCAGCCAGGTGATTACCCTGCGCAATCGCGATGGCGACATTGTTGTGCGGTTTCGGCGCAACAAGAACGGCCGCGAATTTATTCTGGTCGACAACCGCAACAAACCGAAGCGGCGCGATCGGCGGCCGAGGTTTAATATTCAGGTCAATCTGCCGACGGCCATTCAGGTGCCAAAGCGCGAGTATGTGGTTGAACTGGGTCGCCAGACACGGCGCGAGGATATCTACAAGGCATTGTCCGCCCCGCCGGTTGCACAGATCCAGCAGCCCTACTCGCTGGATGAAATCCTCTACAACAATCAGGTCCGCGACCTTACTCGGCGTGTCGATCTGGATGCCATTACCTTCGATACCGGCAGTGCACTGATTTTACAGAGCCAGATCCCTGGCCTGTCACGGCTGGCCTATGCCATCGGCGATGTCCTTTACCAGACGCCGGGTGCGCTGATCCTGATCGAAGGGCACACGGATGCGGTGGGGTCGGAGTATTACAACCTGGCCCTTTCGGACCAGCGCGCTGAATCCGTTGCCATCGTGCTGTCGGAGAGCTTTGGCATCCCGCCGGAAAACCTGATCACCCAGGGCTACGGCGAGGCCTATCTGAAAATATCGACCTATGACGCCGAGCGGCGCAACCGCCGGGTAACAGCGCGTAATCTTTACGGGCTGATGCAAACGTCACAGAACTGACGGGACGCGCAATCCTTGAAGGATGCTGGCTATCAGACCGGCGTCTCGCCGATAAAACAAAAGCCCGGCAAAAACTGCCGGGCTTTTTTATTCCTGTATCAACCGGTAGCGAACCGATCAGAATTTGTAGCTGGCACCAAGGCGAAGCACATCCACATCGCCTTCGCCGGAAACACCAAAATAGGTCTCGTCGCCAACGTCGTAGTGCAGCCATTCCAGCCGCGCGACGATGTTCTGCGTCACGAACGCCTCGCCGCCCAGACCGGCAACCCAGCCCACATGGGTATTGGACTGGGTCGACCCGCCGACATTTGCCTCTGCACCGGCAAGCGCCAGACCACCGGTCGCATAGACCATGAACTGGCCCATGGTATAGCCAAGACGGCCACGAGCACTGGCGAGCCAGTCGTTTTCGATTCCGATGCCGAATCCGGCACCGTCGACGTCCGCCAGTGACGCATCGAATTCAACGCCGAGCAATGTCGAACCATATAGATAGTTGTAACCGGCGTGGACGCCACCAACCCAGCCGTCGATATCGATATCGGGAATGCCGGAAATGGAGGCATCGCCCCAACCGTAACCAACATGGGCGCCGATATAGCCACCAGCCCAGTTGTAGCCAGCCGCCGCCGGCGCATATGAAACCGGATCATTCCGGAAAAAATCTGCTGCTTGTGCCGTACCCGCCAACATCAACGCGGTAACGGCCAATCCTATAGACCTGATCATGACGCAATACTCCAAACGCTACACGTGCAACTTGCCCCTTGAACGGAGATAAGACCGAAATTGTGAGGAATCCGTTAAGCCTAGTGTTTCCTTGACAAATGCGGCGAAAATTGAGCCATCGTGATAATTTGTTGGCCGACAGGAACCATGAATGAATCAACAAATCGGGAATGCCGTGTGAATTGGTCAGCGCCGGCAATGGTGAAAAGCCAAAAACTACCCAACCCGCCAACAGCGAGTGATATTGCGCAAATTAACAATAGATACTTTTTATGATCGATCATCTGGGAATTACCGTTAGCAGCATCGCAATCAGCAAGCTGTTTTACGTCAAAACCCTGAGCGCTCATGGTTATCGCCTGATCAGGGATACGCCATCATCGATCAGTTTTGGCATTTTGGATATTGGGCATGGGCAAAGCACCGATCCCGGCGGAGAATTTTGGTTGTCGGAAGGTCAGCCGATAAAGCCGCTTGCGCATATTGCATTCAGCGCCACATCGCGAACAATCGTCGACCGGTTTTTTGCCGACGGGTTATCCGCCGGTGGCATGGACAATGGCGCGCCGAAATTGCGCGCCCGGTATCATCAAAATTACTACGCCGCATATTTGCTCGACCCTGACGGGTACAATATTGAAGCGGGTTGCCATGCGGCGTTTGCATGATCCACGAGGGATTTTCGCGCAGCCAGTGGGAAAAAGGAAACGCCATCGTTTGCCTGACATCCGCCTAGCCGGGTCAAGGACACCGGCCCGCCGGTTATCGCAGAAACTCGCCAACAACAATCGCATGCTGGAAGCGGTGTTGCGATAATTGTCGCTAGTCCTTGCCTCGAATGCGCTATGCTTGGCCGTCGGAAATTGACCTGATGGCCCGACTGATGGGAATGACCCTTCGATCACGATGGGCCGGGTGGAATCGTTCGGCGTTTACGGCCGACAGCAAAATTCACGTTTCGATGTACGAGAAGCCGTCCGCCGCATAGGTTGCACCGGGCGTGCGTACCAAACTTCAACGACACCCAAAAATGGCTGCGACACATGAGCGAATTTGCCCTGAAGGTCGGCGATCAATTCACCTTCACCAAAACTGTTTCTGAATCGGACGTATATCTGTTTGCCGGGATCACCGGCGATCTGTCCCCGAACCACGTCAATGAAGAAGCCATGAAGGCGACCCGCTATGGTGGCCGGATTGCCCATGGCGCGCTGCTGATCGGCTATATGTCGACCTGTTCGACGCTGGCCTGTGAAGCCGCCGGGACGGGCGAGCTTGGCACACCAGTTTCCCTCGGTTACGACCGGGTCCGGTTTCTGGCCGGTGTACTGATCGGCGACACGGTCACCGTCACCTATACGATCAGCGCGGTAAAAATTACCGAAAAGCGTACTGTCTCAAGCATTGAAATCAAAAATCAGCGTGGCGAACTTGTTGCCGTTGCCAGCCATATCCTGAAATGGGTGGACTGATTGTGCCTCGGTGTTTCGTGCCGGATGGACTTCACCGATACAGATCGGCGCGGCTCGGCGGCACGGGTGCGGGGCCCTTCACCGTGGCGCTGGCAAGCGTCTGGTAGATGCGCGCCGAACCGCGTGTAAATGCGATCGAACAGCCGGCCAGATACACAACCCAAATCCGGTAGGCTTGCTCGCCGACGAGAGCGACAGCTTCCTCTCTTCGTGCTGTAAGACGTTCGCACCACATTCTTGTGGTGAGCGCATAGTGTTCGCGCCATCCTTCAATGTCGTGGATCTCAAATCCGGCCCGTTCCAGTTCCTGAGCGGTGTGGCCGATATCGTCCAACTCGCCGCCAGGAAATATATAGCGCACCAGTGCGCGCTGTTCCGGGCGCTTGCCGAAACGTTTCTTTTTCCGCTTGGATCGCCGGGTAATGCCGTGGTTGAGAAATAGTCCACCGGGTGCCAACATTGAGCGTACTTTTCGCAAATATTCCGGCACCGCCGCTACGCCGATGGCTTCGTACATGCCGATGGACGCGATCTTGTCGAATTTCTGATCAACATCACGGTAGTCATTGAGCTCGATGGTCACTCGGTCGCCCAGGCCTTCGCGTTTGATGCGTTCAACCGCATAGTCATATTGCTCTTTCGACAGGGTGACGCCATGGGCTGTTGCGCCATAATGTTTTGCCGCGTGGCAGATGAGCGCCCCCCATCCGCAGCCGATATCGAGAAACCGGTCGCCCGCTTTTATGCGCAGTTTGCGGCAAGTCATTTCCATCTTGTCGAACTGCGCGCGATCCAGATCGTTTTGCCACTCAGCGAAATAGGCGCAGGTGTAGACCATCGCGTCGTCGAGAAACAATTTGTAGAAATCGTTGCTCAGGTCATAGTGAAAGCTGATAAAATCGCCTTCGTTACGGCTTTCCTTGCTGGCGCCGATCTCGTCTCCACTGAAACTACGCGATGGTATGACATTGGATGCCGGGGCCATGACGAAGGGCAACAGCGCCCGCGCCAATTTGCGTTTGGAAATTTGTTTGAGGCGTCCGCGTGTACTGGTCTGTCCGGCGGCTTCAGCAATATCGATCAGCGTGCCGCCTTCAAAACCGACTTTGCCGTGGGCATAGAGGCGGAGCAACCGATCCAGCGTCGGCCGGCGGATAAGTGCTGAAATTACACCGGGCTCAGATATGACCAGCGCCGGCTGGTTTGGCGCATCGGTGCCGAGCGGCAGATACTCTCCGTCCCATATTTTCAGAGACAACGGCACATTCAGATGGGTCGCGATCTCGGCAACGATGGTCCGAATGGCTCGAAGTTTCTTGTCGGTTTCTGGCGCATTCATGTGGATATATTCCTGTGTGCGCCCGTCAGGCCGGCAAATTTGCAGTCATGGATCGATAACGACAGCCGGCAGAATTTCTTTCGCGCGGCTTCAATATTGTCGGTGTTAAATGCGGTATCTTATAGCGTTTGTTTACGCGCCCTTTATACCGGATCGCAAGACTGCGATCGGCACTGCTTTCTCGCGTTTGCAACCGTAGATCGTCCAGCGCAGCATATGTTCGAACCCGGCAGGCGAGCGGCAAGCCAATAGATTGCCATTATGCCGCGGTGAAATTTTAGGCTAAAATCCAATCTTTGCTTGTAAAAGCCGGTGAATTGTTGATACCGGGCGCAATCGCGCGTTTTTTTCGCGCCTGTCTGTTCACACAGTAACGATCCTGGCCGTTGATTTATCCGGCAGGCACGAAAAGCTATATGACATTTGATACCCTTGGACTGAGCACCAAAGTCGTTGAAGCGGTCAAACTGGCCGGGTACACGACACCCACCCCTATTCAGAAAGAAGCCATCCCCGAAGTGTTGGCCAGACGTGATCTGGTTGGCATTGCCCAGACTGGCACCGGCAAGACGGCTTCTTTTGTGCTGCCGATGCTGACAGCGCTGGAGCGCGGCCGGGCGCGGGCGCGGATGCCGCGCACGCTGATCCTGGAGCCGACCCGGGAACTGGCGGCGCAGGTTGAAGAAAATTTCGTCAAGTATGGCGTCAATCACAAGCTGACAGTGGCGCTGCTGATCGGCGGCGTGTCATTCGACGAGCAAGACAAAAAGATCACCCGTGGCGCCGATGTGCTGATCGCCACGCCGGGCCGGCTGCTCGATCACTTCGAGCGCGGGCGCCTGCTTTTGACCGGCGTTGAAATCCTCGTCATCGATGAAGCCGACCGGATGCTGGACATGGGATTCATTCCCGATATCGAGCGGATCGTGAAGCTGATCCCGTTTACCCGGCAGACCATGCTGTTTTCGGCGACCATGCCGCCGGAGATCGACCGGCTCGCCAATCAGTTCCTGCAAAATCCGGTGCGGGTGGAAGTGTCCAAACCGGCTTCGACTTTGGACAATGTGTCCCAGGCAGTCGTGCGGTCGGGCAACAAGCCCAGCGAAAAACGCCAGACACTGCGCACGCTGATCGACAATTCGGAAAATCTCACCAACGCCATCATCTTCTGCAACCGCAAGCGTGATGTCGCCACCGTACAGCGTTCGCTGGAACGGCATGGCTATTCGGTCGGCGCGTTGCATGGCGACATGGACCAGCACCACCGGCTGAAAACCCTGGCCAGTTTCCGTAACAACGAGATTACCCTTTTGGTGGCCAGCGATGTGGCGGCGCGCGGTCTGGATATTACGGCGGTGTCGCACGTGTTCAACTTCGATGTGCCGACCCATGCGGAAGATTATGTCCATCGCATCGGCCGCACGGGCCGGGCCGGGCGCAGCGGCGCCGCCTTTTCGATCGCGACTTCGGCAGACAAGAAATATATTTCTGCGATTGAAAACCTGACCGGCCGGATAATCGATGTGGTGACTGCCGGCGCATCGGCAAAGGCCTCATTGCCCAGCGATACTGCGGATACCGGCAACGATGATGTGAAAGCCGCCGATACGGTCACTGAGCCATCGTCTGGTGAGGCCGGCGAAAAACCGGCAAAAGGACGGCGCGGCCGCCGGCGCCGGTCGGGCAAGAAGACCGGGGAGGCCGCAATCGAGGCAACCGCGGATACGACCCCTGAAACGACCCTTGCGGCAACCGCTGATGTCGAAGCCGCAGATCGTGGCGATGATGCGGATACAGCTGCGCCAGCGACAAAGCCGGTTGCGGCGGCCAAACCGGAAAAGTCGAGATCACGCCGGAAGAATGACGGCGACAGGGTCGGGTTCTGCGACCACGTCCCGGCCTTCATGCTGCGCCCGACCCGGGTCCCGAACAAGGAAGAAGAAGCCGTCGGCTAGTACTAATTTCGACAAATCTGATTCACTGAATTCGTTCTAGCCTTTTGTTTTTGCACACATGTTTACCGAAAACTGGTTCTTACTCGGCAGCGAGTTGATCGGTGACACAGTTTCGAACCCGCTCGATGACCTTTGCGGTGCCCTCGAGGTCATACGTTTCCTTGAAGCGGTCGGAAGTGAGCTTGATCGTGTGCCCATTCTCGATGAGCCCCAAGAGTGTGTTGTGGTCGAGGATCGCGATCTCCAGGAGTCTCTGGCTCTTGGCTTCGGCGCCAATGCGAAGCGGGGGATAGAAATCAACCTGCGCAACCATGAGGAACTGGTGGGAAGGTGGCAGCCGCCAACCGGGGTTTGACAATCGCAGGTACCAGTTCTCGCTGCGTCGTTCCGCAAGAGCAAACGTGGTGCCATCGATAAACGTGGTGCTGGTCGAACACTCCTCAAATACCGAGCTGTTTGGAAGAGTTTCGATGACCCCACTCCAGCGACCGTCCACAAACAGGCCTGCAGGCGCTCCGCCTGCATTGGCGACGGTATGCAGGAATCCTATGGAAATTATCGCAATGAAAATACGTCGGCACATTGCCGAAGTTCTCCAAGGGGTTGGCTCGGTTGGAATTATCGTCAAACTTCAAGATTCCAATATTGTTTTAAGCGTGGCCCGTACGTAAATTTGCTTTGCATTATGAATTGGCGAGTGGCGATTAAACTTTGGACGAACGAGTTGCCAATACTGTTTTATCTGTGATGCAGGCGACTTCGTGGGACAGAATTTGACTATAGATTTTCGCGTAAAACTTAGTAAGCCGACATCGACCGGATGACCGGCTTGTCGAGATCGATATTGTGGTGATGATGGTCACTTGGCAAGACCCGATCCTAGCAATACTGACCGCCAAGTACTGATGGCGCCAATGACAGTGTGATGAACAAGGAAGAAGAAGCCGTCGGCTAGTATTGCCGGGGGCGGGTGATCCTAGCGGGTCTTTGTGATTTTCTTAGATGTTTTGGCGGGCTTTTTCGCTGACTTTTTCACCTTGGCGCGCAATGCGGCGGCGTAGCCCAGATCCGCCCATTGCTTCATTGCATCGGGATCATCGAGTGCGTCTTCTGGCAGGCGCCAATAGGACATCTCAACCGACTTGCCCTTTCCGGTATAGGTAAACGGTGCGGAGCCGGCATCGCTGAATTCCGCTTTCGACGTGTCATCGACTTTCAGATAAAGCTCGCCATCAGCGACCAGGGCGAACATCAGGCCATCGAAATAGACGCCCTGCCCGCCGAACATGCGGCGAATATCAATATCGCCAAACGGCTCAAACAGATCGCGAAGATAATCAGGGTCCATAGGAGTGGGTGCCTGCGACTTTGCCTGCTACCGAAGCTGGCCGCCAATTCTAGAACATATTTCGTGATTATCGAACCACTCAATAAGCACTAGTCTTTTGTTTTTACGCGCATTTAATCCGAAAACCGGTTCCCACTTTTCGGAATGCGCTCTAATTGACGGTCTCGCGGTTCAATTTGGTCAGGTCGGCCGCCTTCAGCTCCACCGATTCGCCGCAGCCACAGGCGCTGGTCTGGTTAGGATTGTTGAACACGAAGCCGGTGCGCAGCTGGGTCACCTCATAATCCATGCTGGTACCAAGCAGGAACAAGGTGGCGGCGGGATCAACAAACACGCTGGTATTGTCGCCTGCCTCGACCTTGTCGTCGGACGGGTTGGGATCGGTCACCAGATCAATCGTATACTCCATGCCGGCACAGCCTCCCTTGCTGATGCCGACACGCACACCTGCGGCCCCATCGCCGGCATTGGTGACAATTTCGCGCACCCGCTCGGCTGCCGAGTCGGTCAGTGTCAGAACCTGAAATCCGGGTAAAGCCATGCTACCGGGTCTCCTTTGCCCTTATGTGGGGCATGATTGTGCCGACATCAATCACCGTGTGCAAACAGGATATCACCGGCAGTCTAACAGGGATTTCCTACCACCAGCCAATCGCAACCTTGGCCTCGTCCGACATGCGGTCCGGCGACCAGGGCGGATCGAACACCATCATGGCGGTGGCGCTGGCCACACCGGGCACCGAGGCCACGGCATTTTCGACCCAGATCGGCATTTCGCCGGCCACCGGGCAGCCCGGCGCGGTCAGGGTCATGTCGATTGTGACATCTCTGTTGTCATCGATATCGACCTTGTAGATCAGGCCAATTTCATAAATATCGGCCGGAATTTCCGGGTCGTAGACGGATTTGAGAGCCGCAATGATGTCACCGGTCAACCGCTCCAGCTCTTCGGCCGGAATGGTCGAACCGGTCACGGCGGCACTGTTGGGGCCATCTATGGGCGCATCGGCGATGATTTCTGGCGCCTGCGCGGCCTTTTCGGGCTCTTGCGAGGCAGTATCAGGCGCCTTGGCAGCGCCGGTGCTCTCATCGATTGTTGCGGTATCGGTCATGGTCACCTCATGTGAGGAAAGAGTGGGCTTTCACAAGCGCGTTGGCAAGAGCATCGACCTCGGCGCGGGTGTTGTACAGCCCGAAGGAAGCGCGGCAGGTGGATGTCACGCCGAAGCGGGAAAGCAGCGGCTGGGCACAGTGGGTTCCGGCGCGCACGGCCACGCCTTCGCGGTCAATAATCATTGAGATATCAT
This sequence comes from uncultured Polyangiaceae bacterium, assembly GCA_964196155.1. Lineage (GTDB taxonomy): Bacteria > Pseudomonadota > Alphaproteobacteria > Rhizobiales > Afifellaceae > CAXMRP01. Next base: position 33,954 of record CAXMRP010000045.1, on the reverse strand, counting down.
GGGCGTGCAGGCCGTCCATCTCGAATGACACAATGGCTCCCTTGCCCGGCGCAGTGCCGAAAATGCGCACCGAGTTCAGCGCCGACAGCCGCTCATGGGCATAGGCCGCCAGACCGGCCTCGTGGGCGGCAATGGCGTCGCGGCCGATGCCGTCCATATAGGTGAGCGCCGCGCCCAGACCGATGGCCTGAACAATCGGCGGCGTGCCGGCCTCGAACCGGTGGGGCGGATCGTTGTAGGTCACGTCGTCTTTGGTGACATCGAGGATCATTTCGCCGCCGCCCATGTAGGGCGGCATGGCATCAAGCAGTTCAGAACGTGCCCACAGCACGCCTATGCCGGACGGGCCATAGGTTTTGTGGCCGGTGAAGACGTAGAAATCACAGTCCAGCGCCTGCACATCGACTTGCATATGGACCGCCGCCTGGCTGCCATCGACCAACACCTTGATGCCGCGCGCATGGGCGATGCGGCAGACTTCCTTGATGGGTACAACCGTACCCAGCACATTGGACAAGTGGGTGATGGCGACGATTTTGGTGCGCTCGGTGAGCGCCGCCTCGAAGGCTTCCAGATCGAACGATCCATCGTCGGCGACATCGACCCAGACCAGTTTGGCGCCGGAGCGGGCGCGGTGATAATGCCAGGGTACGATGTTGGAGTGGTGCTCCATGATAGAGAGCACGATCTCGTCGCCCTCGCCCAGCATCATGCCGCCGTATGAGGCGGCGACCAGATTGATTGCTTCGGTGGTGGAGCTGGTGAAGATGATCTCGTCGACGGACGGCGCGTTCAGGAAGCCCCGGACAATCTCGCGGGCCTTTTCATAGGCATCAGTAGCGGCGTTGGACAGGAAGTGCAGGCCGCGATGGACGTTGGCATATTCATTTGAATAGGCATGAGAGATCGTGTCGATGACAGACTGGGGTTTTTGCGCCGACGCGCCATTGTCCAGATAGACCAACGGCTTGCCGTAAACTTCACGCGCCAGTATCGGGAAATCGGCGCGGATGGCCTCCACATCATAGGCGGAGACAGGGGCAGTCTGGGCAGCGACGGGCTTATTCATTGACGCTGACCTCCGGTGGCAGGCCGATCCAGTCCCGGATGCGCGCATCAAGGGCGTTCCGGATCGGATCATCATCGACCCGGCCTATCACTTCGGACAAAAACGCCATGACCATCATCTGTTCGGCCTGTTTTAGCGGGATACCGCGCGAGCGCAGGAAGAATAACATGTCTTCGTCGATCTGGCCGCAGGTTGCACCGTGGCCGCAAACCACATCATCGGCGAAAATCTCAAGTTCGGGCTTGGCGGAAAAGCTCGCTGCTTCAGACAAGAGCAACGTGTTGCAGGCCATCTGGGCGTCGGTCTTTTGCGCCTTGGCCGCCACATTGATGCGGCCCTGAAATACGCCGGTGCCCTTGTCGCTCACCACATTGCGGAAGATTTCGCTGGCGGTGGTGTCAGGCTCGAAATGGTTGAGCGTCGTCGTGACGTCGATATGAGCGTCGCCACCGATCAGATTGACGCCGGATATGGTCAAATTGGAGCCGGCTCCGGCGACATCGATGTGGATTTCACGGCGCACCAGCGCGCCGCCGGCGTTGAGCACGGAAATGTTCAGATTGGCGTTGGCGGCCAGCGTAATATTCAGCTGGCTGAGATGGCGGGCAGCATTGCCCTCCTCCTGCACGATGACCCAGTGGACTTTTGCGCCCGCGCCAAGGGTCAGATCGGTCAATCCGTTGGTCATATAGGCCAGGTCAGCCGGGCCGACATGGCGATCAATGAAGGTCGCCGTGGCGTTGTTGCCGATCGTAACAGCATGGCGGGTCGCAGCCAGAACCGGCACGTCGCCGACGATCACATTGGCGAAGCCGATGGGCTTGGCAATTGTCGCGTTCGGGGCAACATCGATGGAGAGCCCGGTGCCGCCGAATGCCTGATCGAACAGGGCAATGGCGTCGGTCGTGGTGGGCGCATCCGTGGCAGTGGCGTTGCCGTCAGCGACTGCATATTCGCTGACAGATACGCCTTCAGGCAGATCGTCGGCCAGCGCTGGAAAATGTTGGCCGTTGAAGATCGGCAACCGCACGGCATCAGTGAACCGGTTGTAGGATATCGCTGCTTTGGTGGCGTCTTCATCCTCGGGGCGCACGGCAAGGGCCGGCACTTCGCCGAGCACGGTCCGCAGGTCGGTATATTTCCACGCCTCAATGCGCCGGTGCGGCAAGCCGTCGTCGCGGATAAGCGACACGACATTATCGCGCCCCACCTGCCCGTCCGGCAATTCGGCAATCCGCGCCAGCACAGATTTTTCCGCCGGCGTCAGGATGCGATCGGTCTGACCCTTGTTACTGGCCGCCAGTGCGGCTGAAGCAGCCATGTCAGGCGGCCTCCGCGATCAGGTCGGCATAGCCTTTTTCTTCCAGTTCAAGCGCCAGTTCCTTGCCGCCGGATTTCACAATTCTTCCCTTCGAAAGCACATGCACAAAGTCCGGCACGATGTGGTTCAACAGACGCTGATAATGGGTGATGACCACAAATGACCGGTCGGGCGCACGAAGGGCATTGACCCCGTCAGCGACGACCTTCAGCGCATCGATATCGAGGCCGGAATCGGTCTCGTCCATGATGCACAGCGACGGTTCCAGCAACGCCATTTGCAATATTTCGTTGCGCTTCTTCTCGCCGCCGGAAAAGCCGACATTGAGCGGCCGCTTCAGCATATCCATGGATATTTCCAGATCGGCGGCGGCCGAACGCAGCAAACGCATGAAATCAGGCGTCATCAGTTCGTCTTCGCCACGCGCCCGGCGCTGGGCATTGAGCGCGGTCTTGAGGAATGTCATCGTGCCGACACCGGGGATTTCCATCGGATACTGAAACGCCAGAAACAGGCCGGCGGCAGCGCGCTCATCCGGCGCCATGGCCAGCAGATCCTTGCCCTTGTGGGTCACCGAGCCGGTGATCTCATAGTCATCCTTGCCGGCCAGTACATAGGACAGGGTCGATTTTCCCGAGCCGTTCGGGCCCATGATAGCGTGCACTTCGCCAGCGTTGACGGTCAGATCAATGCCGCGCAGGATTTCGGTATCCTCGTCGGCGACACGGGCGTGGAGATTATTGATTTCAAGCATCGTTATACTTTCAAAATTAGGCCGGTCAGAGGCCATATTATTGTGCTCGCGAGCGGTCGGCGCATTGGATACCGGTACCGTCCGATTTGGTCTTCGCGCTCATCACCCCACGCTCCCTTCCAGCGAAATGCCGATCAGCCGCTGGGTTTCGGCCATGAATTCCATCGGCAGTTTCTGGATCACCTCGCGGGCAAAGCCGTTGACGATCAGTGCAATCGCCTCTTCCTCGTTCATGCCGCGCTGGAGGCAGTAGAAAAGTTGATCGTCGGAAATCTTCGACGTCGTCGCCTCGTGTTCGAAGACGGCACTGGCGTTTTTGGACTCGATATATGGCACCGTGTGAGCGCCGCATTCGTTGCCGATCAGCAGCGAATCGCACTGGGTGAAATTGCGCGCGCCGGATGCCTTGCGGTTGGCCGAGACCAGCCCGCGATAGGTGTTGTTGGAACGACCGGCCGATATGCCCTTGGAGATGATGCGGCTTTTTGTGTTCTTGCCGAGATGGATCATCTTGGTGCCGGAATCCACCTGCTGGCGGCCATTGGAAATGGCGATGGAATAAAATTCGCCTTCGGAATTGTCGCCGCGCAGGATGCAGGAGGGATATTTCCAGGTGATCGCCGAACCGGTCTCGACCTGAGTCCACGAAATGCGCGAATTGTCGCCCCGGCAATCGCCGCGCTTGGTGACGAAATTATAGACCCCGCCCCTGCCCTCGGCGTCGCCCGGATACCAGTTCTGGACGGTGGAGTATTTGATCTGTGCCCCTTCCAGCGCCACCAGTTCAACAACGGCGGCGTGCAGCTGATTCTCATCGCGCATCGGCGCGGTGCAGCCTTCCAGATAGGACACGTATGCCCCCTCGTCGACGATGATCAGGGTGCGCTCAAACTGGCCGGTATTGCGCTCGTTCATGCGGAAATAGGTCGACAATTCCATCGGGCAGCGCACGCCTTTCGGCACATAAACGAAGGAGCCGTCGGAGAACACCGCGGCATTGAGCGTGGCGTAGAAATTGTCGGTCACCGGCACCACGGAGCCGAGATATTTGCGCACCAGTTCGGGATATTCCTGCAACGCCTCGGAGATCGGCATGAACAAGACGCCGGCCTTTTTCAACTCTTCCTTGAAAGTGGTGATTACCGACACGCTGTCGAATATCGCATCGACGGCGACCCGCGGCACGCCGTTTTGCGCGGTCGCCTCATTGCCATCCGCGTCAAGCGAACTTGGCTCGCCCTGCTTGCGCACGCCGGCCAGAATTTCCTGTTCTTTCAGCGGGATACCGAGTTTTTCATAGGTCGCGAGGATTTCCGGATCGACCTCGTCAAGACTGTCCGGACCGCTCATGGATTTGGGCGCGGCGTAGTAATACAGATCCTGAAAATCGATCTTGGGATAATCGACCCGCGCCCAGGTCGGCTCGGTCATGGTCAACCAGCGGCGATAGGCGTCAAGACGCCATTGCGTCATCCATTCCGGCTCGTTCTTTCGGGCAGAGATATAACGGACAATGTCTTCGCTCAGGCCCTTGGGGGGCTTTTCGGATTCGATGTCAGTTTCAAATCCGTACTTGTACTTGTCGACGTCAATCGCCTTGACCTGTTCGACGGTCTCGCGAACTGCGGGCATCTTACCCTCCTTAGCAGGTTCAAGGCCTGCCGGTTGGTTCTGTCACTTCATCTGCGGGTCGCACTGGCCGGTCGTTGGCCGGTTGCCCGCTCTATAATTCCTCACGCGGCGTGTTTGTCCGCACTCTTTCGGCATATTTTTTGCCAAACGGCAAGCGTGCGATCAATATCATCCCGGATTGAGCCAGGATGAAGGCTGAACCGGATGCCGGCGCGGGCCTCTTCCGGCGACAGTCCCATCGCCGCCAATACGTGGCTTTGCGATACCTTTCCTGACGAACAGGCAGAACCAGCCGACACGGCAATGCCTTCCAGATCGAAGGCGATAACCACGGTTTCGGCGACCTGCCCGGGCGCAACAATCATGCTGGTATTGGCCAGCCGTTCGACAGTCTTACCGACAATTTGCGCATCCGGCGAAATCGCCAGAATTGCGGCCTCAAAACCGTCGCGCATTTCACCAATACGCGCCATGTCCCCTATATGGTCACGGGCCAGGCAAGCGGCAACGCCAAAGCCGGCGATCGCCGCGATATTTTCCGTTCCGGCGCGGCGGCGTTTTTCCTGACCGCCACCGCTGATCAGCGGCACCGGGCACAGGTCATTGTCGGCAAGGATCAGCGCACCGATGCCTTGCGGCCCACCAAGCTTATGGGCGGACAGGGCGAGAAGATCGACACCCAGCGCGGCAATGTCGAGGTCCAGCCGGCCGGCCGCCTGAACCGCGTCGCAATACACGATGCCACCGGCCTGATGGACGATGCCTGCGACCTGAGCGACCGGGTTGATGATGCCGGTCTCGTTGTTGGCGAGCATGACGGCGACCAGCGGCGGGCCATCATTTGCATCATGCCTCGCCAATGCGGCGGCGAGCGCCTCACAATCGACAATCCCTGCCCTGGTGACCGGGATCACGGTGATCTGCTGCGCCGGGAACGCGCCGCCGGCCCGCACACAGGCATGTTCGGTAGCGGCGACATAAACGCGGCCAATGGCTGTGTCGGTGCCCTTGATGCGGTAGGTGGTGGTCAGCGCCATTGCGGCCGCCTCGGTCGCGCCGCTGGTAAAAATTACCTGCGGTGCCGATACGCCAACAAGGGCGGCAATTTGATCGCGCGCGCGATCAATCCTGGCGCGGCCCGACCGGCCGGCCGTATGGGTCGAGGAGGCATTGCCGGCATGGGACAGCGCATCCACCATCGCCGCCCGCGCGTCGGAAAGCAGCGGCATGGATCCGTTCCCATCAAGATAGACGGTGACATCGCGATTGATGGCCAACTCAGACATTATCGGGTTTGAATCCCCTGACATTGCGGCTCAATCAGAGCCTGATGGTCGATTTCCGGCAAGAAAGCCGATTGCGAGCCGCTGTTGTGCTCGAAACGCTTGTAATCGGGTCACTTTTCGGTCTTTAGATAGCGCCGCGCCAGCCCGGTAGCTGACGGCGGCTTGCCTTGCCAGTTTTGAACCATTCCAAACTGTACTTAGGTTTACCGCCGTGGCTGTGTCAAGAAACCGGATGCTTGCCTGATACGGATTTCAACAACAGGAATTTTCATGCCTGAAGTCATCTTCGCCGGACCCGACGGCCGGCTTGAGGGCCGCTACCAGCCTTCGAGCGACAAAACAGCGCCAATCGGTCTGGTTCTCCACCCCCATTCGCGCTTTGGCGGCACGATGAACAACCAGATCGTCTACCGCCTGTTCTACATGTTTCAGGAGCGCGGCTTCACTGCGCTGCGGTTCAATTTCCGTGGCGTGGGACGCAGCCAGGGCTATTTCGATCACGGGGTTGGCGAACTGTCGGACGCGGCAGCGGCGCTGGACTGGATCCAGACCCTGCACCCGGATTCGCGCGGAGTTTGGATTGCCGGCTTCTCCTTCGGCTCGTGGATCGGCATGCAGTTGCTGATGCGGCGGCCGGAAGTGGAAGGCTTTTTATCGATCGCGCCGCAGCCCAATCTCTACGACTTTTCCTTTCTTGCCCCCTGCCCTTCATCGGGCCTGATTATCCATGGCGAAGAGGATCGGGTTTCGCCGCCGGATGCGGTTCAAACCCTTGTTGAAAAGCTCAGGGCGCAAAAAGGCATCACGGTCAATCAAAAGACAGTGCCGTCGGCCAACCACTTTTTTGAAGGCCATGTCGACACACTGGTCGGCGAATGCTCCAGCTATCTGGACAAGCGGCTTGCCGATATTGAAGGCGGCAACGCCTCGCGCTAGGGGCTAACCACGGCAAAACGGGACACAATCACAGACACGGCCAGCGCTCAGGCTTGGCGGGCGATGTCGGTGTCTGTCTGTTGCGGCGTTGTGTCCTTGGCCTCCTCACCATCTGACGCAGCTTCGGGTGCAGTTTCGTTCGTGGCTGTGTCGTTTTTCGCGCCAGTAGTGCGGTACTTGACGTCTTTCATGATTATCGGCGCGACATCGGCGATCGGCAATGGAACGGAAAACAAATCACCCTGGGCGCGGAAACACCCGCGGTTGGCCAGCACCTGAACCTGCTCAGCCGTTTCTACGCCCTCGGCAATGACCATGATGTCCAGATCATTGGCGGCCTGCATCATGACGCTGACAAGCCGCGCAGCCCGTTCTGACGACAATGCGCGAACGACAGTGCGGTCGATCTTGACGACATCGAATTCGTGCGCGCACAAATGAGTAAGCGCCGCCAGCCCCAATCCGAAATCGTCAAGCGCCAGCGACACGCCGGTGGCTTTCAGCGCCTGCAATTGTTCGGCTGGCGCAGTGGCATTGCCGGAAAAGAGCCGCTCGGTCACTTCCAGCATGACCCTTTTAGGTGGCAGGCCACTTTCGGCCAACGCATCGCGGATTGTGCCGGCAACATTGGTATTGCGAAACTCGGCCGGCGACAGGTTGATCGCCAGATCCAGGTGATCGGGCCAGTCGGCGGCCGCTTCCATGGCCTGCCGGTGCACAATGCCGGCGAGCGGTTCGATCAAACCGGTTTCCTCGGCTATCGGCAAAAACGCGTCGGGCGCGATCAGGCCGCGCTCGGGGTGCTCGATGCGGGCCAGGGCTTCAAAGCCCATCAGCTGGCGCTCGCGCAGGTCGAATATCGGCTGCAGGTAGGCTTTGACCCATCCGTTGGACAGTGCGGAGCGGAGCAAGGTTTCCTCCTGTGACCGCATGGCGCGGCCGATGCGCGAGGACGGCCCGAAGTGAACGGAGCGATTGCCGCCTTCCTCCTTGGCGCTGGTCAACGCCAGATCGGCACTCTTGAGCAGCGAGGCCGCATCGGACCCGTGCTGGGGCGCAACTGCGGTACCAATGCTCACCCGTGGCGAGATTGGATCGCCGGCAAGTGTCACCGGACGGCAGAGCGCCTCATGCAGGCGTTCGGCATATTCATCGATGGTCCGGGTCGCCCCGCTGTCGGACTGGATAACCGCGATCTCGTCGCTGCCAAGCCGGGCCAGGCAATTGGGTCCTGCGGCCATCTGGCCAAGACGGTTGGCGGCTTCGCTCAACAGCGCATCGCCGGCCTCGTAGCCGTATGTGCGGTTGATTGCGCCGAACCCGTCAAAGTCGATAATGTGCAGGGCCAGGTGCCGCCCCTGACGTTCTGATCCGGCCAGCAATTCCGTCAGATTGCCGATAAAGGCCGTCCGGTCGCAAAGACCGCCGAGCGCCCGTGCCGACTGTCTGCTGGTGACCGGCCTGCCCGTTCCGCCACCGCGCCGACGTTTGAAAAATAGCCATGCAGCGCCAATGAGCACCAATGCGCCGAGGGCCGCGAGTGGCAGTGCAAGTTCTGACGATTGCATCAGGGACTGGGTCAACGACTCTGCCGGGGATTGTACCGGGGTTGAACCAAGAGCAGCGTCCGCGCCAATGTCCGGCGTCAAAACCGGCTCAAACTCACCGGTGCCGGTGGCCGGGAAAGCCCCGGTTCCGGCTGCCGGAAATTTGGAGTTGGATGCCCCTTGCGCGAAACCGGTTGTCGTACAAGCACCGGCTGCCACTATAATTCCAGCAAAACCAGTCGCATTCATTCTGGCCAAATTGATCCCCATCGCCGTATTACCCATCGCTAACGAATTCGTCTCTGTTGCACTGAAAATCGCGGCAAAGCCTTGACTTACCGTTAAGGACAACCATTAAGGGCGAAGCTTCGGGCAGATGACCGATCCGGCCGTTTGCCCAATTATTGGCCGATGCTGTTTGCAACTTCCGACACCGGACAGGCGATGACCCAGTTTCGATCCGAGTTTCTGTCTGTGTTATCCGAGCGCGGATTTATCCATCAAATGTCGGATGCCGAGGGCCTCGACGAGCTGGCCAAGGCTGGCCGTGTGACCGGATATATCGGCTTTGATTGCACAGCGGAAAGCCTGCATATCGGCAATTTGATGGGCATCATGCTGCTCTACTGGATGCAGCAGACCGGCCACCGTCCAATCGCGCTGATGGGTGGCGGTACGACGATGATTGGTGATCCGTCGGGCAAGGACGACGCGCGTCAGCTTTTGTCGGTCGCGCGTATCCAGGCCAACAAGGACCGTATCAAGACAGTCTTCGATAAGTTTCTAAATTTTGGCGGCGGTGCGCAAGACGCGCTGATGCTCGACAATGCCGAATGGCTGCTCGACCTGAACTATGTCGCGTTCCTGCGCGAATTCGGTTCGCATTTTTCGGTCAACGCCATGCTCCAACGCGATTCGGTGCGGATGCGGCTGGAGCGCGAGCAGCATCTGTCGTTCCTGGAATTCAATTATATGGTGCTCCAGGCCTATGACTTTGTCGAGCTGAACCGGCGCCATGATTGCCGCCTGCAGATGGGTGGTTCGGACCAGTGGGGCAACATCATCTCCGGTGTCGATCTGGGCCGGCGGGCGGGTACGCCCTCATTGTTTGCCCTGACATGCCCGCTGATCACCACATCGTCGGGCGCCAAGATGGGAAAGACGGCGAAAGGTGCCATCTGGCTCTCGGACGCCATGCTGTCGCCCTACGATTACTGGCAGTTCTGGCGTAACACCGAGGACAGCGATGTCGGGCGTTTTTTGAAACTCTTCACGGTGCTGCCAGTCGATGAAACCAATCGGCTGGGCGCGCTGGACGGCGCGGAACTGAACGAGGCCAAGAAAATTCTGGCAAATGAAGCCACGGCCATGGTCCATGGACGGGCCGCGGCAGATGCGGCGGCGGAAACCGCGCGGCAGACCTTCGAGGCCGGCGGCGCCGGCGATGCGCTGCCCACGGTATCGGTGACATCAGCCAGGCTTGAGGCGGAAATTGGCCTGTTATCGGCCTTTGTCGAGGCCGGCCTTGCCGCGTCCAACGGCGAGGTACGCCGGCAAATCCGCGGTGGCTCCATCCGCGTCAACGACGTGGCGGTGAGCGATGAACGGGCCAATCTCTCCCTGGCTGACCTGTCCGAGGAGGGTCAGATCAAACTGTCGCTCGGCCGCAAGAAGCACGCGCTCATCAAGGTCTCCGACGGCTAGCGTGCATTCCAGAATTCGGAATACGTTTCGCCGCAATCAGTTGCGCTGCCATGCAGCCGTGAAAGAAGCGGCTTTGATCAACGGAACTCGAATATCTTGCGGAATATCCCCGGCGCGATCACCGAAACCGGGTTCATCTGCAATGTCGGCGCGTCCAGCGGGCCAAAAATCCGATAGGTCAGGCCAATCAGGCCTTCGTTCCTGCCGCCACCAAGGATGGCACCGATCAGCGGGATCGAACCGGCAATATTGTTGATGCCATAGATCGGGATGAATGTGCCGCTGATGGCAATCTGGCGGTCTTCCAGATTGACGGTTCCCGTGGCGGTTCCGCCAATCGCCGGACCGCGCAATGCAGCCTTGTTGAGCGAAATGACATCGCCATCGCGGCGAAACGGGATCTGGAGAACGGAAAATACCAGGTTGGCCGCATTGACCTTGCGGCGGACATCATCGCGGACAGCTGTGGATTCCGATCCGGTATTGGAACGCACCGCTTGTGCCAGTACGCGCTCGTTGATCACCCGGAAATTGCGCAGTACCAGGCCGCCGGCAGCAAAGTCTCCGCTTTTCGGCCCGTCCTGTCGCAGATCCAGTTCGCCGCCGAGGATCCTGGTGTAAAGATCAGCAAACCGCAGCGCCGCACCGCCATTGGCGGAGCGGAAAGACAGGCTGCGGGTCTCGCCTTTTTCGATAATCTCCCAGTTGAAGGGCTGCGCCTTGCCGGTCGTACCGGCAAACGACAAGGCGCGAATTCGGCCGCCGGCAAACCGGACGCTACCTTTGAGATTGTGCAGGGCGACCCGGTTGTGGCCGTTCAGTTTTTTCAAGTTGATGGCAAGTTTCAGGCCGGGCAGATCCCAGCCCTTGGTGCTGGAATCTGTTTTCAGACGGGATATCAACCCCCTCGCATCAAAGGACTGGCCGGCAATCTTGATATCATAACCCTTGCCATCGGCTGTCATGGCAACAGAGAAATTATCGCCAGGACGCAAGGTCACCTTGTCGAGATTCATGCTGGCGATGCCGCCATCCGGCTTCAGTCTGACATTGCCTGTCGCACGGAAACCGCGGCCACTGAGGACAATATTGTCCATCCGCGACCCTTTGGGCGACTCGTGGAAAATGAACTCGGCCTTGCCGGCGACACCGAAGCCTTTTTCCCAGGCGGCAAAGGGCAAGTTGATACGGGCATCTTGCAGGTCGAGAATTATTTTCCGTTTTTCCGGCGTGTCTGTCGGCGCGAAAGTGGCTGTAACAGGACCAGTGAGCAGGCTGCCCAGATCAAATCCCAGCCGCCGCCGGGTTTTGTCGTCGAGTGTGAGTTTGACCACATTGCCCTCAGCGGCGCTTCCGGAGACCATTGCCAGATCGGCGGGGATACCATCGACGATGGCGTTCCCGGTGATCGAAAACGTATCGGGATTGCCTTTGAGGACAAGGCTTGCGCCCGATATCTTGCGGCCATCCAGCGGTTCGCTGCTGGTGAAATCAGTGAGTGCCAGTTCAAATTCCGGGGCAAGGTCAGACAGTGCATCGCCGCCGGACATCGGCACGTCGACTTTCAGAGCCAACTGCCCGGTGCCACTCAGGGCCGCTGCGTCAATGTCGCGGCCGGAGGCGGCATTGAGCGGCCCGGCATCGGCAACTTGCGCAATTGCGGCGATCGGTCCGGACAATCGCAAATCGATTTCACCGATCGGAGAGGGTGCGGCCATGCGCGGAATGGCGATGCTGCTGCCGGTGACATCCAGCGCGCCACGACCTTTGATTAGGGAAGTGCCACTTTTCAGGACGATTGTCGTTGTGGAATTTTCAAATGTCAGACTGCCGGCTGCATCGGATATTTCAGGAAAAAATGGCAAGGGGGTAAAGTCGGTGCTTGAGAAATCCACAGTGCCGGCGACCGCGTAGTCGGGTATCGGGTCGATGCGGTTACGCTTGCGCAATTCGTCCATGGGCAACGCCACCTGGACCAGACCTGGACCGATCCTGCCAGCGCGTATGTTGTTTTTGAACCATTTGCGGGCCTTGCCCGCCACAAACGCCGGCCAAAGGCCGTGGACCATGGCGACATCAGCCTGGGCCAGCTGGATCGCCAGTGCGACACCGGGACTGTCACCGCCGAACTGAATATTTCCCAACATGGCAAGTTTGCCCGCCGATCCGGTAACCTCCAGTCGTTCGATCTCGAAATTCCAGATTTCCGGGTCAAGCGTGGCAGCAATTCTGCCGCCAGCCAGCCGAACCGTCGCCGCACCACTGTCGCCGAGCACCGGTACAAAGCTCTCTCCCAGACGCAAACCGATGGCGATCGGCTCGCCCGGCGAGCGCAAGTCTATCCCGCCGGAAATCTGGAACTGGCTGAGGCCAAAATACAAAAGCCCCCGGCGCAACGCCAACTGATCATCACTGGTTCCGATTTCGGCAAACAGATCAGCGCCATCAATGGTGGAATGATGCTTGCGATTAAACAGGAATTCGCCGGCGCCAAGCGTCAACCGCGCCCGCATGCTGCCAAAATTGCCATCTGCGCCAAGATCGATAAGCGCCCGCAAGGACCCGAGCGCATCGAATTGTACCGGGCCGTTGGGGTCGCCAAGCGCGGGCAACAGCATGGCGGCAGGAAACTGGTCGAGAAAAGCCTCGACCCGGTGGTTGCCCTCCTCATCGGTTATCCGTTCGATCTTGAAGACAACTTCGTCGCCGCCCTGGCCAATCTGCGACCAGATTTTACTGCGTCCAGGCTCCAGCGGCGCCCACCGGGTTTCGGTGATCCGCTGGACGAGGAGCCGCCGGCCCGGTTCGGCAAGGCCGCTTAGTTGTTGGGTGTCCTCGGTGCGAGACAGGCTGGCGCTGTCCGCCTGGGAATTGTTGGAACTGTCCTCCAGCGTCGGCACCACACTGATCGCCAGGTCTGATACCCGCAGTTCCTGATAGCCGGCATTGCGCAGGCCGGTATCGGCATCGACAATGGCTCTTGCGACAAGTTCGGCAGTGGTGCGGACCTGATCGATGCGCGGTGCGGTGGAGGCCGTTGCGCGCAACGGCGTTAGCGTAATATCCAGCCCTTCGGCGGCCAGGGTATGGGGATTGAAATGGGCGGAAAACAGGTCGGTAACATTGGCAGTCGCATCAACCGAGCGAATGCGAATTGTGGCGCGACCGGGAATATCAATGGCCAGATCGCGAGCCTGGGCGATCAGGCCAACGTCCGAGCGGTAGGACAGATAGGCCGCGTCTACATTGACCTGGACGGCGGGCGGCAAACGGTTTTGCAGGGCGTTTTCGAACTGGGTGCGGACAAATTCCAGATTGAGCGCGCTGCGGGTGACCTGAAAATACAGGATCGTGATCGCGACACCGAAGAACAGCAACGCCGCGGCAAAGGACAACATAAACCGTCGACGCCAACGCGCCGTGCGGCGATTTGGCGGCATCTGACCATCAAAATCGTCATATCCAGGCTGCGTGAACACACTTGCTCCAAATTATCGCCGCACCCCGTGTTCGCCTTGGTCCGACAGGAATCAGTTCGAACTTATCAGCGGTAGAATAGAACGGTCCGGTATTCGCGTCCATCTGTGGAACCGTTAAAGCATTGCCGATCCTGTGTTTGCGGCGAAATGCGACTAAACAAGGGCGACAACGCGACCCAGATTGCCAGCAAGTCGCCGCCATCAGGCCCGCCTGCGCTTTTCGGTTCTTCCGGAAATACCTTGCGATTGGCCGGGCTTGCTGGTGCACAGCGGTCACAAGACCGACAAAAATACGATCTGTTAACCTTGATAAAACCCCGCGTTAACCTTCTTTGATCATCATAGGCGCTGACACTTTCTTCAATCACTGTTCGGCGGATCATGGTGCACCCTTCCCAGAAAAATCGCGGCTTTGGCCGGCGCAAGGAATTGCCGCAAATCATCATCACCCGGGGCAACACGGTTCGCACCTATACGGTCCGGCCATGGCTGTTCGGCTCAATCATCAGCGTATTTCTGACCTTCGGCTTCGGCTATCTGGGCGCTACGGGATATCTTCTTTATCGCGATGATATTCTGGACGGTACGCTCGCCCGGCAAGCGGAAATCCAATACGCCTATGAGGACCGGATCGCCTTGCTGCGATCGGAGATCGACCGGGTCACCAGCCGGCATCTGGTTGAGAACCAGAGCATCGAAACCCAGGTGGGAACGCTGCTTGACCGGCAAGATGTCATTGATCGCCGGCAGGTCCTGCTTGACGAACTGATCGCACAGGCGCGCAAGGAAGGGATTACCATTGCCGCCATGCCGAAACCCCTGCCCCGGCCTGACAGCGAAGGCACGGAGCTGGCTGAGACAGCGCCCGGCCTCGACACAACTGGTGATGGCGCGGTCGGCGACGATCTTGTCACCGGGTCGATCAAAAAACCGGTTTTCGATGATGGCGCGGTTCGACCGTCCTTGCGCAATCCCTTTGATCCTGCCGGCGATCCTGATGCCGACCCGGAGAAACTGCGCCCAGTCCTGAAGGACATCCAGTCGTCGCTGGACCGGGCCGAAGGTTTGCAAATTGCTTCGCTCGATGTGTTGCGCGCTGCTTCCGAACGCGAAACACTGCGCCTAGTCAGGGCGATCAAGCGGCTCGGGGTCAAGCCGCCGGCGGCCCCTCCGCTGTCACCGTTTGCCGCCATCACCACAGGTTCGGCCAGCGGTGGTCCGTTTATTCCGGTTGACCGGTTCGCGTTTGTCGAAAAGGTGGCGGCGCTGGACGATTCACTCGAACATATCCGCAAGATCCGGAAATCTACTGCCACCCTGCCGCTTGGCAGTCCCATACCGGGCGCGGCGACAACAAGCCGCTTCGGGCGGCGCATGGATCCTTTCCTGAAACGGCCCGCCTTTCACGGTGGCATCGATTTTCGCGCCAAAAAGGGTACGCCGGTTCGCGCAACGGCTGCGGGTAAAGTCACATTTGCGGCACGCAATGGCGGCTATGGCAAGATGGTGGAAGTCCGTCACGCCCACGGACTGACCACCCGCTACGCGCACATGTCGCGTATTTCGGTGAAGAAGGGCATGATGATCGACGCCGGCGCGGTGATCGGCCGGGTCGGTTCAACCGGCCGCTCCACCGGACCGCATTTGCACTATGAAACCCGGCGCGGCGACAAAGCGATCAATCCCTCACTCTATCTGGCGGCACGGCGGTCGCTTTAGGCGCGTATTTTTCTGAGTGCATTCCGAAAAGTAGGAACCGGTTTTCGGACTAAAATGCCCGCAAATACAAAGAGTTAGAGCGTATCGAGTGAATCAGAATTCACGAAATACTCTCTAGCGGTTTTGGTTCAATCCACCGCAGTCTGGATTAGTCCAGATCCGTCACTTCGTTTTTCTTGCCAGAGATATTTTGCGCCAGTGAGGCCTCCATGAACCGGTCAAGATCGCCGTCGAGCACTGAATCGGGGGTGGTGTGCTCAACCCCGGTGCGCAGGTCCTTGACCAATTGATAGGGCTGCAACACGTAGGAGCGGATCTGGTGGCCCCAGCCAATCTCGGTCTTGGATGCGGCTTCTGCGCTGGCCTCTTCCTCGCGGCGCTTCAGTTCTTCTTCATACAGCCGCGCCTTCAGCATCGACCAGGCAGTGGCGCGGTTTTTGTGCTGGGAACGCTGGTTCTGGCACTGGACGACGATGTTGGTCGGCAAGTGGGTGATGCGGACGGCTGAATCGGTGGTGTTGACGTGCTGGCCTCCTGCCCCGGAGGCGCGATAGGTGTCGATGCGGACATCGGATTCGGATACTTCGATATCGATGGTTTCGTCGACCACCGGGTAAATCCAGACGCTGGCAAAACTGGTGTGGCGGCGCGACTGGCTGTCAAACGGCGAAATGCGCACCAGGCGATGAACGCCGGATTCGGTCTTGGCCCAGCCATAGGCATTTTCGCCCTTGATCTGGACGGTTGCCGATTTGATGCCGGCTTCTTCTCCGGCATGATATTCCAGCGTCTCGACATCGAAGCCCCGGCGCTCGCCCCAGCGCACATACATGCGCAACAACATGGAGGCCCAATCCTGGCTTTCGGTGCCGCCGGCCCCGGCATGGACTTCGATATAGGCATCGTTGGCATCGGCCTCGCCCGACAACAAAGTTTCCATCTGGCGCTTGGCGATGCCGGCTGCCAGTTTGGCGATGGCGCGTTCGGCCTCATTGACGATACCGCTATCGTCTTCGGACTCACCCATCTCGATCAGTTCGAGATTGTCGGAAAGTTCGGTCTCAAGCTCCCTGACGATGCCGATGGAACTGTCGAGGCGCTGGCGCTCGCGCATGATTTTTTGAGCGGCGGCGGGGTCGTTCCACAAGTCAGGATCCTCGACCCGGTCGTTCAGGTCGGCGAGATTCTTTTCGGCAGTATCCCAGTCAAAGATGCCTCCTTATCAGGGCCAATGCTTCCCCGATATCGTTGACCATGGCCTGAATTTCGGCGCGCATTCTGCCCCCTTATTTCAATCCTGCTGCAAGCCGCAGCCGATCTGGTGCGGCTAGAGCGTATTTCGCGATTATTGAATCACTCAATACGCTCTAATCTTTTGTTTTTACACGCATTTTAATCCGAAAACCGGTTCCCACTTTGCCGAATGCGCTCTAACGATGCAATTCTGCTTCGCAAATTGTGTTGTGATGGCGTGTCAGTAAAGCCCGCCGGTGCCGCGGCCTATGGCGCGATCGGCTTCAGGCGATACGGTCAACGGCTGACCGGTGGAATCCTGATAACCGATCATCGAGTAGCTCGACTGCGGTTCGGTGCCCGGCTTGAAGGCTTCCAGAATGACGCCGTCGCCGCCCTGGGCCCGAAGCCCGGTCTTGCGGTTGACCGGAATGAGCTGGATGCCCGGCGGCGCCTGAAATGGTTTCGGCGGCGCATCGGCCAGTGCCGCGGTCATGAACTCGATGAACACCGGGGCGGCGATGGCGCCGCCTGTCGCCCGGCGGCCGAGCGAGCGCGGCTTGTCGAAGCCGATATAGACACCGGTCACCAGATCCGGCGAAAAGCCGATGAACCAGGCGTCCTTGGCATCGTTGGTTGTGCCGGTCTTGCCGGCAATCGGCTTACCGACAGCGCGAACCTTGGTGGCGGTGCCGCGCTGGACGACGCCTTCCATCATGGAGGTAATCTGGAACGCCGTCATCGGATCAAGGATCTGCTCGCGATTGTCGACCAGGCGCGGTTCGTCCTGGGTCAGCCAGCCAGTGGCGTCGCAACCCTGACACTCGCGCTGGTCGTGGCGGAAAATGGTTCGCCCGAAGCGGTCCTGGATACGGTCAATCAGCGTCGGGGTAATCTTGCGGCCGCCATTGGCAATGGTTGAATAGGCGGTTGCCATCTTGAGAACGGTCGTCTCGCCAGCGCCGAGCGCCATCGCCAGTACCGGTTGAAGATTGTCATAGATGCCAAAGCGGCGTGCATATTCGGCCACCAGCGGCATGCCCATATCCTTGGCAAGGCGGACCGTCATGACGTTGCGCGAACGCTCAATACCCAGCCGCAGGGTCGAGGGCCCGTAAAACTCGCGGCCATAGTTTTGCGGCCGCCAGATTTTACCGCCCGACTGGATTTCAATCGGTGCGTCCATCACCACCGACGAGGGCGTGTAGCCATTATCAAGGGCGGCGGCATAGACAATCGGTTTGAACGACGAGCCGGGTTGACGCTGGGCCTGGCTGGCGCGATTGAATTCGCTTTCGCTGAACGAAAAGCCGCCAACCATGGCCCGTACCCGGCCGGTATAGGGGTCCATGGCGACCAGACCGCCCTGCACCTCCGGCGGCTGGCGCAGCTTCCAGTCGCCGGGCTGATCGGCGACGGCCTCCACGAATATGACGTCACCGCGGTTCAGCACATCGGAGACGCGGCGAAGCTTGGGCTTTGCCCATTTCATCTGATCCAGCGGCAAGCGCGCGGTCTGGCGTTCATCGGACAATTTTCCCGACAACAATCGCTCGGGCTGGAGGCCCAGCACCGCCTCGCTGTCTTCAACTGCCAGCACGGCGGCCAGGCGCCATTCGGGAACGTCGGACAGATCTTCGACCTTGCCCAGGGCCGTCCCCCAGTCGCCATCGACGGAAATGGTCGTGACGGGTTCGCGGAAACCAGTTTTCTGGTCGTAGGTAACCAAGCCGTTTTGCAGCGCCTTGCGGGCTAGAATCTGCAGTTCCGGATCCAAGGTGGTGCGCACCGACAGGCCGCCGCCATAAAGCTTATCCTCACCGTACATCTCGAGCAGATTGCGGCGGACTTCCTCGGCAAAAAATTCGGAGGCGAACAGGTATGTGCCGCGCGGCCGGGGATTGACCTCAAGGCCTTTGGCCTTGGCCTCATCGCCATCGCCGATGCGGATATAGCCATTTTCCGTCAGCCGGTCGATGACCCAGTTGCGCCGATCAATGGCCCGCTCGGTATCGCGAAACGGGTGATAATTTTCCGGCCCCTTCGGCAAGGCGGCAAGGTAGGCAGCCTCGCCAATATTCAGTTCATTGACGGACTTGTCGAAATAATTGAGCGCGGCGGCAGCAATGCCATAGGAGCCGAGACCGAAGTAAATCTCGTTCAGATAAAGTTCAAAAATGCGATCCTTGGAATAGGCCTGCTCGATGCGCATGGCCAGCAGCGCTTCCTTGATTTTTCGCTCGTAAGACACTTCGTTGGTCAACAGGAAATTCTTGGCGACCTGCTGGGTGATGGTCGAGGCGCCGACCAACCGCCGGCTGGAGCCGCGATTGCGCAAATTGGTCACCACGGCGCGGGCGATGCCCTGCACCGAGATGCCGCCATGTTCGTAAAATCCCTTGTCCTCGGCTGACAGAAACGCCGCCTTGATCAGATTGGGTATCGCCTGGATGGGCAGATAGAGCCGACGCTCGCGCGCATATTCGGCGACAAGATTGCCGTCGACTGCATGAATGCGCGTCATCACTGGCGGCTCATACTTGGCCAGCACATCGTAATCGGGCAGATCGGCGTTCATTTTGTGCAGGTAGTAGGCAATGCTGATCGCCACGCACAGGCCGATAAACACCCCGACCCCGAACAGGTATCCAATAATTCTCAAAATCATGATGTCAGGCCGCACCCATCCCAGTTGCTATCCAAGTCCGGCGCCCCTTTGTTATTGTGTAGCATGATTGCCAAAGTATCCGCCATGGGCCGCATCGTTCATGTGTGCCTTGCGTATGTCTGCATCGTTCATGGCTGCATCTTCTATGGATGTGATGAAACTGTGGCAAGACTGTCACGGTTATTTGCACTGTGGACCGCACGGCAGGCTTGATGGGGTGGATTGTCTGCATTTTTGCAGCGTGGGCCTTTGCTATTGCGCAGCGTGGGTCTGGAGCGCGACAAATGCCTCAACCGTTGTTGCCACGGCACCGGCGGCGCTCGTCAACCATTCATCTGAATTCAGAAGTTTTTCATCCATCTTATTGGAAAGATAGCCTAATTCCAGCAATGCCGAGGGCACATCAGCGGCTTTGAGGACGCGGAACGACGCCCGGCGCCACGGACTATTGTTCATCTCAACCGGTCCGGCCATGTTGCTAACTAGCGCCTTGGCAAAACGGACCGAAAGATTGCGGGTTTCGCGGCGGGTCAGATCGATCAGAATATCGGCGACTTCCTCGGTTTGATTCTCCAGCGACAGACCAGCCAGCAGGTCGGTGCGGTTTTCGCGGCGCGCCAGCGCTGCGGCGAGCCGGTCAGAGGCGCTATCGGACAGGGTATAGACGGTTGCACCGCGCACATATGTTTCGCGCACATTGTCGGCATGAAGCGACAAAAACAGCAACGCACCCTGTTCGCGGGCAAGCGTTACCCTGCGGCTCAAGGATACAAACACATCCGCCTCGCGGGTCAGGACAGCGCGCACCCGTCCGCCGCGATCCAGCGCCTGTTTCAGTGCGCTGGCGAATTTCAGCGTCACTTCCTTTTCCAGCAATCCCGACCCGCCGACGGCGCCTGAATCCAGACCGCCATGGCCTGGATCGATGATCACGACAGGATGGTCCGACGATGCCTTGGCCCGAGGTTTGGGCGCGGTGTCTTCGCTTCCGGCAATCAACGAGGCGCGATCGCGCTCGGCGGCGGCAATGTAGGCCTGGCGGGTCGCCGGCACCAGATCAAGCACAACCCGCGCCGGCTGATCTCCGGCCGGCGGCAGCACAAAGGATTTTTCAATGTCGGCGGGGCCTGTCAGGTCGAGAACTATCCGCCCGCGGCCCGGCGCAATCATACCATGGCGATAGTCGCTGACCATGCCCCGCGGATCAGTCTTGGAAATGGCGCCGGCAAAGGCGATGTCGGTGATATCGATAACCAGGCGATAAGGATCGGTGAGGCGCAAAACACCGAAGATCGGCTCCTCATCCAGATCCAGCACGATGCGTGTGCGATCGCTGTCACCGACGATCCGCACATCGATCACTTCCATGGCCCTGGCCGGCGACAACAGCAACGGCACGAACGCACCCAGAGCCATCACAAGCGCCGTCGCGATCCCTATTGCCTGACCGTTTACCTGCCGGCTCGCCAACCAGTTCATCAAACCACTGTCCTGCCTTCTCGAATAACCCTAACTGAAACCATCGCCGGGCCCGGTGATCAAAAACTACGTCCGGGCAACAGAGCGGAAAGCCACCGATCAGGCGAATCGCTTGTGCCGATGGCGGGCAAACTACCGCAACTCATCCGCGAAAATACGGTGATTGTTTGCCATTGCCGTATCGCGGCTCTTGCATTAGCGGGCAACCATTCATAAAAGGATTTTGACGGATTCCTTTCCGGTCGTCCACGGTCGCGGTGCGACGCGTATCACGCGAGCCCGGTTTTGCCAGAAATGACACGGAAGCGAAGACGGGGCCGGCGGCGCTGCCCCGCGATAATGCGGGTACACGAGCCGGTCGCGAGCAAATCGGGGTGCATTCTGACCCTGTCAGTATGCGGCCCTGTTCCAGTTCGGAAGGCAAGTACGTGACTCACCGGCAAGTTGAGCAAAATCTGTTCCGCCACGGCAGTTTGGCCGTCGCGATGACGGGAATGCCGCGCCGGACTGTCCGAGCCAAACCCACGGCCAGCCTTTCAGTAAGCAACACAATTGGATCCTTGAGTGACGCGCCTGTGCGGCGCGCACCGGCCTTTGAGCCGCCAGGGTCCGGAGCACTTATTCATGTCAAACAAAATGCTAGTGGACTCCGCCCACCCGGAAGAGACCCGGGTTGTCGTTCTGCGCGGAAACAAAGTCGAAGAATTCGATTTCGAAGCCGCTGAACGCCAACAACTTCGCGGAAACATATATCTGGCCAAGGTTACCCGGGTTGAGCCCTCGCTGCAGGCGGCATTCGTCGACTATGGCGGCAACAGGCACGGGTTTTTGGCGTTTTCCGAAATCCATCCCGACTATTACCAGATCCCTGTCGCCGACCGGCAGGCGCTGGTCGCCGAACAGGCGCGCGAAGACGCCGAACAAGCAGCGCGGGAAAATCGCGACGACGATGACGATAGCGTCGATGGCAATGTAGATACCGAAGACAATGGTATAGAGACGCCAGTCGAATCCAATGCCACCGATGCGGCGTCCGACGAACAAGTCACAATCGCCGAAGACGCGGGGCTGAGCGGTGGCGATCAGGTGTCTGCTGAACCGGCATCTGCCGATGCCGCGGCTGGTGACGGGGGCGACGATGAGAGCGCATCCGATGATTTTGCCAGCGAACGCAGCGGTGAGGAAAATGGCGAAGATGATGCCATTGAAGAGGTTGGCAGCACCGATGCGATGGAGGAGGTGCCGGTGCGGCGCAAGCCCCGGCCCCGCCAGTACAAGATCCAGGAAGTTATCAAGCGCCGCCAGGTTCTGCTGGTTCAGGTCGTCAAAGAAGAACGCGGCAACAAGGGCGCAGCGCTGACCACGTATCTGTCGCTGGCCGGCCGATATTCGGTGCTGATGCCGAACACGGCGCGCGGCGGCGGCATATCCCGCAAGATCACCAGCCCGGCGGACCGCAAGCGTCTGAAATCGGTAGCTGGCGAGTTGGAAGTGGCCGAAGGGATGGGCGTGATCTTGCGCACTGCCGGAGCCAGCCGCACCAAGGCGGAGATCAAGCGGGACTTTGAATATCTTTTGCGGCTTTGGGAAAATGTTCGCGAACTGACGCTGAAATCTTCGGCACCGGCGCTGGTCTATGAAGAAGGCAGCTTGATCAAGCGATCGATCCGCGATCTGTATTCCAAGGAGATCGATCAGGTTCTGGTTTCGGGCGATGGTGGCTATCGCGAAGCCAAGGACTTCATGCGCATGTTGATGCCCAGCCATGCGCGCAATGTGCAGCAGTACAAAGACAGTGTGCCGCTGTTTGCCCGCCACGGGGTGGAAAACCAGCTCGATGCGATGTTCTCGGCCCAGGTGACCCTGAAATCGGGCGGTTATCTGGTCATCAACCAGACCGAGGCGCTGGTTGCCATCGATGTCAATTCGGGCCGATCGACCCGCGAACACTCCATCGAAGACACGGCGCTGAAGACCAATCTTCAGGCGGCCGAGGAAGCCTCGCGCCAGATGCGGCTGCGGGATCTGGCCGGGCTGATTGTCATCGACTTCATCGACATGGAGGAAAAGCGCAACAACCGGGCAGTCGAGAAAAAGCTCAAGGAATGCCTGAAATTTGACCGGGCGCGAATTCAGGTCGGCCGGATATCCCATTTTGGCCTTCTGGAGATGTCGCGGCAGCGCATTCGCGCCGGCGTTCTGGAAAGTTCCATGGAAGTGTGCACGACTTGCCACGGTTCGGGTCAGGTGCGCTCGGTCTCCTCGCTGACACTGCAAATCCTGCGGGCGCTGGACGATCATCTGATGCGGCATCCGGGCCACAATGTCACCGTGCGGACCCGGCCGGATGTAGCGCTTTATATCCTCAACCAGAAGCGGGCAAACCTGTCCGAACTGGAACGGCGGATTGGTATCTCGCTCACCATATCGGAGGTGCCGCCGGAAAATGGCGCCGGATTCCAGATCGAAAAGGGCGAAGCGTCAAATCGGCCGGCCGAGGTTTCTTCGGCAATTGCCATGTCGGACATGGCGGACATGCCGGAACTGGAAGACGAACCAGTGGCGGACGAGGCTGCTGGCGAACCTTCAACTTCGGATGCCGAGGGAACCGGCGAAGATCGCAAACCGAAGCGGCGGCGACGGCGGCGGCGGGGTTCCAGTGCCGCGAATGCCGAGGCGTCAGCGGCGGGTGATGCGCCTGCCGACAGCGCAGAAGCGTCCTCCGATGAAACCGGCGCGAAAGCTGGCGAGGCAGAGGGTAGCGAAGGACAAGCGGACAGTGAAGGCGACGGCGAGCAGACCGGCCGCAAACGCCGGCGTGGCAGGCGTGGTGGCCGGCGGCGCGGACGCGGGCGTGAAGGTGTCGCGGCCACCGGCGCCGATGCGAATGGTGAGCCGGGCGAGGCCGTAAACAGCGCGCCGGTAACGGAAGTGGTGGAAACCAATGGCGCGGCAAGCAATGGCGACACCGCTTCACCGGCCATTGAGGCAGCTGATGCCGGCGAGGCGCCATCGCGCATTGAAACGCCCGAGGAAAGCAACGCCGAACCGGTTTCGCCTGAACCGGAACAGGCGGCAGCCGAAACGTTGAGCGAGGAAGCGCCGGTGGATAGCATTGGGCCTTCCGATGGCGATGAGCCGGCGGCAGCGCCGGCTGAAACCGATGTTGCCGAGGACAAGCCCCGGCGTTCGGGCTGGTGGCAGCGTCGGTCGTTCCTGTAAGCGTCACGTATTTGCGGTGGCTGCACCGGCTACAATTTCCGGTGCTCGGAGCCGATCCGAAAACCGGTGCCAACTTTTTGGCCCGCGCTTAGGGAAAAAACGTGTTCTGCGCTACTTTTGATGCGTCAGGATATTCAGAAGGCGACCGATCGGATCGCGCAGGTAAAACCGTCTAACGCCCCACGGTTCCGTGGTTGGCCCGTAGACAATCTCGTGTCCGGCGGCGATGGCGCGGCGGTGTACGGCATCCAGATCGTCAACCTCGATAGACAGGTCCGGTACCGGCGTGCCTGAGCCGCCTTCGGTCGCAAAACTGATTTGCGGCGGCGCCGCGTCCTCGCCTTGCATGGTCAAAATCCATCCGTGATCCATGACCACATTCAGATTGAGCAACTCGGCATAAAACGAACGCGCAGCATCAACATTGGTTGTGGCGATATTTGCTACTATTCTCTTAACGGCCATTGTCACCCTCCACGGTGATTTTTGCGCGCTGAATATTTCCAGCAAAACATTCCGGACAACTAGCTGATCAGGGAAACAGCGCCACTTGTTCCAGGCCGGCGGTCTCTTCGAATCCAAAGGCAATATTGAGGTTCTGAATGGCCTGTCCTGCTGAACCCTTGACCAGATTGTCTATGGTGGAAATGACAATCGCCCGGCCGGGAATGCGGTCGGCGAACACGCCGATCTGGGCATTGTTGGAGCCGCGGACATTTTGAGTCTGGGGGATCAATCCCTCGCCAAGCACCTGCACAAATGGTGCGTCGGCGTAGGTATATTCCAGTGTCTCGCGCAAATCGCCAGCGCTGGCGCCATCGGCAAGGCGCACATTGCAGGTGCACAATTCACCCCGGCTCATCGGCACCAGATGAGGCGTGAAGCTGACCGTCACGTTGCGGCCTGCCGCCTTTGATATTTCCTGTTCGATCTCCGGGGCATGGCGATGGGTGCCAACGGCATAGGGCGCCATGCCCTCGCCGGCTTCGCAAAACAGCATGTTCTGTTTCAGTCCCCTGCCGGCGCCCGACACGCCGGATTTGGCATCAATAATCAGATCGCTGGCATCGACCTGCCCGGCGGCGACGATCGGCAGCAGTGCGAGAAGCACGGCGGTTGGATAGCAGCCCGGACAGGCAATGAGCCGGGTTTGGGCAATGTCCGCGCGGTTGTGTTCGGTAAGGCCATAAACCGCCTGTGGTTGTAATTCTGGCGCGCGGTGCGCTCCGCCATAGGTCGCGGCATAGAGTTCGGTATCGCGCAGCCGGAAATCGGCCGACATATCGATGACCTTGATGGCCGGATCGGCGGTCAGAACTGCCGATATGATATCCTGCGTTGTGCCATGGGGCAGGCCGCAAATGACCGCATCCAGCCCGCTCCACGCAACATCCTCCGCCTTGACCAGATCGGGCAGACCAAGACCCGACAAGTGCGGAAACACCTGCGCAGCGGATTTGCCGGCATGGGTGTTGGCGGTCAGCGCGACAATCTCGATTTGGGGGTGGCGGACGGCCAATCGGATGGAGTCCGCTCCGGTGTAGCCCGATGCGCCCAATATACCGATGCGAAGTGTGCTGGCCATTGCCGTGCCCTTGTTGGATCGGGGCATCGGCCCCTTTTTGTGATGGCGCCGGCTCTAGCTGCCTATCGGGCACGGGTCAACAAAGCGGGCGCGATGGCGGCGCCATTCGGCATTTGAAAATGCGGCGGCTTTCACCGCGGCATCACAAGTCCGGATGCGATTGCGCATCAGACGCCATTCATATCCGACTGCCAGCGATCAGGCGAGATCGAAGCGATCGGCGTTCATCACCTTGGTCCAGGCTGCCACAAAATCCTGCACGAACGTCTCTTTGAAATCGTCCTGTGCGTAAACTTCGGCGAGCGCCCGAAGCTGGGAATTCGAACCGAAGATGAGATCGACACGGGTGCCGGTCCATTTCACTTCGCCGCTTTGGCGGTCGTGGCCCTCGAACTCGTTTTCTGAGTCCGAGACAGGCTTCCATTCAGTACCCATATCCATGAGATTCACGAAGAAATCATTGGTCAGCGTGCCGGGCCGCGTCGTGAAGACGCCGTGCTGGCTATCGCCGACATTGGCGCCCAGAACGCGCATACCCCCAACCAGGACCGTCATTTCGGGCGCGGTCAGTGTCATGAGTTGCGCCTTGTCGATCAGCAACGCCTCTGGCGAAACCGAATAATGCGCCTTCTGGTAATTGCGGAACCCGTCCGCGATCGGTTCAAGAACGGCAAAGGAACCCACATCAGTCTGCTCCGGCGTCGCGTCGGTCCGACCCGGCGTGAACGGAACCGCCACGTCGTGCCCGGCGGCGTTTGCGGCCTGCTCGATGGCCGCACACCCGCCGAGGACGATCAGGTCGGCGAGCGATACTTTCTTGCCGCCGCTTGCGGCGCCGTTGAACGCGCTCTGAATCCCTTCAAGAGTGTCGAGAACCTTGGTCAGCTGGACCGGTTCGTTTGCCTCCCAATCCTTTTGCGGTGCCAGACGGATGTGTGCACCGTTCGCGCCGCCGCGCATGTCAGAACCGCGAAAGGTGGCCGCCGAAGCCCAGGCCGTCGAGACCAGTTCGGCGGTCGACAGGCCGGAGGCGAGAATTTTGCCCTTGAGATCGGCGATGTCGGCTTCGTCTACAAGATCGTGACCGGCGGCAGGCAGCGGGTCCTGCCAGATAAATTCCTCCGCCGGGACTTCCGCGCCGAGGTAGCGCGAGCGGGGGCCCATGTCGCGGTGGGTCAACTTGAACCACGCGCGCGCAAAAGCGTCGGCGAACGCGTCCGGGTCCTCATAGAAGCGCCGTGAAATCTTTTCGTAAGCCGGATCAGCCCGCAGGGCGAGATCGGTGGTCAGCATCGACGGCACGTGCCGCTTATCCGGGTCGTGAGCATCGGGCACTGTGTTGGCGCCGGCACCATGGGTCGGTATCCACTGATGGGCACCGGACGGGCTCTTGGTCAGTTCCCACTCATAGCCGAACAGGTTCCAGAAGAAATTGTTGCCCCACTTGGTCGGCGTCGTGGTCCAGATGACCTCAAGGCCGCTGGTGATGGCGTCGCCGGCCTTGCCTGAGCCATGGCTGCTCTTCCAGCCCAGGCCCATATCTTCGATGGCGGCGGCTTCGGGTTCGGGGCCGACAAGGGCTGCATCACCGGCGCCATGGGTCTTGCCGAATGTATGCCCGCCGGCGATCAGCGCGACGGTCTCTTCATCGTCCATCGCCATGCGCGCGAAGGTCTCGCGGATGTCCCTGGCAGCAGCGAGCGGATCGGGATTGCCGTTCGGCCCTTCCGGATTGACGTAAATCAGACCCATCTGAACGGCGGCAAGAGGATTTTCAAGTTCCCTGTCGCCGGAGTAGCGCTTGTCGCCAAGCCACTCGGCCTCGCCTCCCCAGTAGATATCCTCTTCAGGCTCCCAGATGTCCTGCCGCCCGCCAGCAAATCCAAAAGTCTTGAAACCCATGGATTCCAGAGCGCAGTTGCCGGCCAGGATCATCAGGTCGGCCCATGAAATCTTGTTGCCGTACTTCTGCTTGACCGGCCACAGCAGGCGGCGCGCCTTGTCGAGATTGCCGTTGTCAGGCCAGGAATTGAGAGGTGCAAAGCGTTGATTGCCGGTGCCCGCCCCGCCACGACCATCGCCGGTGCGGTAGGTGCCGGCGCTGTGCCACGCCATCCGGACAAAGAGCGGTCCGTAGTGGCCAAAGTCGGCCGGCCACCAGTCCTGCGAGTCAGTCATCAACGCAACAAGGTCGTGCTTAATGGCGCCCAGATCGAGGCTCCTGAACGCTTCGGCGTAGTTGAATGCCGCGCCGCTCGAACTACTCAGTGGATCGGACAGGGCGGAATTCTGGTGAAGAATCTTGAGGTTTAACTGGTTCGGCCACCAGTCCCGGTTCGACGTGGTCCCGAGCGTATGTGCGTGCATGACCGGGCATTGGCCTGCGTTCTCGTCCATCTTTGTGTCCATAATTTTCTCCAATGCCGTTCTGCAATTTTCTTCAAATCGTCGCCGTGAATCTATTTACGCTCTTTGGCGTTACTGTCGAGCACGCCCAATCGTCCGCTGCTGCGCCGAGATATTGCGCCAAGCCATGCGCCTCTCGCGTTCCGCCCTGGCAACACCGGGTTTTCCCGCGGCGGTTGGCCTTGTCGTTTGTCTGTTCTGCTGTGCCTTTGTACGAACCGTTTGCCATGCCGCACCGGTCCGTGGCTGATTTGAATTTTTAGAATTATTCTAAACTGGGCGCAATTGCCTATTCCGTGAATATGTGGGTCGGAATGTCGCGGTGCGAGCCTTGGCCGTGCCAAATATTCATGCACATGCCCGCCGACTGTACCCGCATACAATCGCGGCATTGTCTGTGCATTTTTTTGACACTCTTGCGACATTGCCGGACGGCGGATATGAAGCGCCCGACACGCCTATCTCATTATTAATCTTCCCACAGACAGGATCATCTGACCATGGCGCTTGAACGCACCTTTTCCATAATCAAACCCGACGCCACCGCCCGCAACATCACCGGCGCGGTCAATGCGCTGATCGAGGCTGCCGGCCTTCGTATCGTTGCCCAGAGGCGGGTGCGGATGACGCAGGCGCAGGCCGAGACTTTCTATGCGGTCCACAATGAGCGGCCGTTCTATGGCGAGCTGGTCGAATTCATGACGTCCGGGCCGGTGGTCGTGCAGGTGCTGGAAGGCGAAAACGCCATTGCCACCTATCGACAGGTGATGGGCGCGACAAATCCGGAAAATGCCGATGAAGGCACAATCCGCAAGGTGCACGCAGAATCCATGCAAAACAATTCAGTCCACGGCTCAGATGCACCGGAGACGGCAGCAATGGAGATCGCCCAGTTTTTCGCCGGT
The DNA here is from genome assembly GCA_964196155.1 of uncultured Polyangiaceae bacterium. Classification (GTDB taxonomy): domain Bacteria; phylum Pseudomonadota; class Alphaproteobacteria; order Rhizobiales; family Afifellaceae; genus CAXMRP01. The sequence goes on along the minus strand of CAXMRP010000045.1, from coordinate 5,009 downwards.
AACGAGATTGTTGGCTGAGGCTACACTGCCGCATTTCTGTCGACACATGGCGGCCAGGTTGGCCGCCATTTTTTACTGGCGCATTACAGAATTTCCTCAGTCACCTCGATCGGTCAGGCCAGCCTCGCGCCCTACACTGACCGGGTGATGCCGCCATCGATGCGGATGTTCTGGCCGGTAATGTAGCTGCTACGGTCCGATGCCAGAAACGACACCAGATCGGCGATCTCCGAGACGCGGCCATAACGGCCCATCGGAATGCGCGCCTTGAAGTGGTCGCGCTCCGGCAGGCTGTCGATGAAGCCCGGCAGGACATTGTTCATGCGGATGCCGGAACTGGCATATTTGTCGGCATAAAGCTTGGTGAACGCGGCCAACCCGGCGCGGAATACGCCGGACGTTGGAAAGGTCGGGTCCGGCTCGAACGTTGCATAGGTGGATATGTTGACCACCGCACCGCTGCCGGCTCGCTCAAAATGCGGCGTGACCAGGCGGACCGCCCGTATCACGTTGAGGAGATAGACCTCCATGCCGGCCTGCCAGTCATCGTCGGTCAGTTCCAGCACATCGCCCTTGGGACCGTGACCGGCGCTGTTTACCATCGCGTCGATGCGGCCGAAATGTTCCGCAGCTTCGGCGACGAAACGCTCCAGATCGGCGACATCGCGATTGGAGCCAGTCATGCCGAAGCCGCCAAGCTCCCTGGCCAGCGTCTCGCCCTTGCCCGACGAGGACAGGATCGCGACGGCAAAGCCGTCTTCGGCCAGCCGCCGGGCAGCCCCGGCGCCCATGCCGCTGCCACCGGCAACGACAAGGGCAACCTTTTTGTCTGTATCGTCCATCGACGCGCCTTAAGACGCTTTGGCCAAGGCCTGTTCCAGATCGGCGATGATATCGGCCTTGTCCTCAATGCCAACCGACAACCGCACCACATCAGGACCGGCACCGGAAGCGACCTTTTCATCGTCGGGCACCTGGCTGTGGGTGGTCGAAGCCGGGTGAATGATCAGCGAGCGGGTGTCGCCAAGATTGGCCAGGTGGGAGAACAGTTCTACCGATTCCACGACCTTGACACCGGCGTCATGGCCACCCGCCAAACCGAATGTCAGCACCGCACCCGACCCCTTGGGGCAGTATTTCTGCGCCAGCGCATGATAACGGTCGCCGGGCAGGCCGGCATAGCTTACCCACGACACATCCTTGTGGCCGGCAAGATATTCGGCCACGGCCAGCGCGTTGTCGGAGTGACGCTGCATCCTGAGCGGCAGTGTCTCGCAGCCGGTGATGAACAAGAATGCGTTCATCGGCGCAATGCACGGACCGATGTCGCGCAGACCGAGCACCCGGCAAGCGATGGCAAATGCGAAATTGCCAAAAGTCTCGTGCAGCTTCATGCCGTGATACTCTGGGCGCGGCTCTGACAGCATCGGATAACGGCCCTGGCTGGACCAGTTGAACGTGCCGCCGTCGACAATCATGCCGCCGATCGAGTTGCCGTGGCCGCCAATAAATTTGGTCAGCGAATGGACGACAATGTCGGCGCCATGCTCGAACGGCCGGCACAGGTATGGCGTGGCCAGCGTGTTGTCGACGATCAGCGGCACACCGGCGCGGCGGGCGATATTGGCAACTGCCTCGATATCGCAAACGATGCCGCCGGGATTGGCGATCGATTCCATGAAGATTGCCTTGGTCTTGGGGGTAATCGCCGCCTCGAATGTGGAGATATCGTCGGTGTCAGCCCATTTGACGTTCCAGCCGAAACTCTTGAACGCCTGACCGAACTGATTGATCGAGCCGCCATACAATTTGTTGGCGGCGACAAACTCATCACCCGGCTGCATCAGGGTATGGAATGTCAGCATCTGGGCAGCATGACCTGAGGACACGGCCAATGCTGCGGTGCCACCTTCCAGCGCGGCGATGCGCTCTTCCAGCACCGCCTGTGTCGGATTCATGATCCGGGTGTAGATGTTGCCGAATGCCTGCAGACCGAACAGCGAAGCGGCATGATCGGTGTCGTCGAAAACGTAGGCTGTGGTCTGATAGATCGGTGTGACGCGTGCGCCAGTTGTCGGATCGGGCTTGGCCCCGGCGTGGATGGCGAGTGTATCGAAGCCCGGATTGATTTCCTCGGACATGGTCTTCCCCCTGTTGGATGTTTGTTTCCAAGGATTTAGACCATCTTTGATCCTGGGGGCAATGATCTTGGGGGCAATGATCTTGGGGCAATGTTTGCACGCGCGATGACCAAAGCATCAAGGCCCGGACTTCATGGCGCGAGGTACGCGTCCACGGCCAGTCGGTCGGCGAATATATCGGCGTTGTCCGTTGTAGATCGCAGCTTGAGCGTTTGACGCGCATTTTTGTCCGTAAACCGGTTTCCACTTTTCGGAATGCGCTCTGGTTTTCAGGCAGCCTTATATTCCGGCATCTCGGAGGCCTGCGCCGGTAATGTGATGCGCATAATCGTTCCTTCTCCCGGCTGGCTCTCGATATCGAGACGGCCGCTGTGGGACTGGGCAAGACCCTTGACGATGGCAAGACCAAGACCGGCGCCTTCGCCGTTGCGGGCCAGATGGGCATCGGCGCGGTAGAACGGCTTTGTAATGTTTTCCAGCTCTTCAGTCGAAATTCCCATACCATCATCGGCGACCTGTATGATCAGATCACCACTTGCCATTCTGCGGGCTGTCACATCGACATGGCCGCCATCGCCGGTAAATTTGATGGCGTTGGTGACCAGATTGACCAAAATCTGGCGAATGACCCGAGGATCGCAATGGGCGATGGTTGAGGGCGCATCGGCATCGAATCGGATCCGGCGATCGGAGGCGACTGGCCAACCGGAGAACATCATTTTCAGTTCGCCAAACAGTTCGCCGAGGTCGACCTGCTCCTGGCGGACATCAAATTCACCCCTCTCGATTCGGGTAATATCGAGAATGTCATTGACGATTGACAGCAAATGGCTGCCGCTTTTGTGGATATCATCGGCATAGCGGGAATAATCGCCAACGGGAATTTTGAGATCAGTATCCGAGCGCATCATGTCGGAAAAGCCGATGATGGCATTAAGGGGCGTGCGTAATTCGTGGCTGACAGCGGCGAGAAAATTGGACTTGGCGCGACTGGCCCGCATGGCTTCCTCAGCCAGCGTTTCGGCCTGAATTTCCGCTTGGCGCCGGGCGGTCACATCGCGGAACGTCAAAGCCAACACATTGCGGCTGCCGTCCATGGCCGACGATGTGACAATCAGTTCCAGATAACAGGTGATGGCGTCGCCCAGGCCAATGCAGATTTCATTCACAACCGGATCCCGGCGCGGATCGCTGACGATCTCGTTGACCGCGTTCATGACATCATCGGCGACATGGGACGGCAGTACTTCACCCAGTTCGCGTCCCCCCAAAACCGGTTGGGTATTGCCAAACAGAATACGCCTGCCGGTTGAATTGACGCGCAAAATGCGGCCGTTTTCCTCGGCAATGATGATGCCGTCAAAGCTGTCCTGCAGGATCCGCTCCAAAAGCCGCTCGTTGTCAGCGTTGCGCAACAATGCCAGCGTGCCGACCACCTTGCGTTGTTGCAGCTCGCGAACCACGGCAATGACAAAACACACAAACACGGTCAGATGGATAGCGAAAGTCGGGAGTTCAACCGACATGTGTACGTGAACGAGAAGCGCCATCAGTTCGGTGCAGGCGACGAGCGCGCTGAGCAAAAACAATTCGCGCACAAACCGCAGATCGGGAAGAAACAGCACCAGAAACAGGATCAGGCCGATGCCGGCGATGATCCAGCCGATGGGCGGCACCGGCGCCAGTGCCCTGCCCTGTACCAGCGATTCCACGGCCAGTGCCTGGATCACCGGGCCGGACAAAACGCCATAGACCGGCACGGAAAACTTGTCGCCGAGTTCGATGGCCGTGGCGCCAACAATCACCTTCTTGCCTGCCAGCATCGCCGGACTGATGGTTCCGTTCAGGAGATCCGAGACGGAGATATGGGGTATTCTGTCCGGCCGGATGCCGAAATTGATGCGTAAATCGCGATTTTGGGGAAAAGGCGCGCCGGCCAGCAATTCCGCCATGGCCGGATAGTATTCGCCGGCCACCTCGACACTGCGATGAACGCTGCGCACCACGCCGGCGCGGTCGGTAAAGACGTTGATCAGGCCTAGCCAAGCGGCGTCAGCGAACTTGGTGATCGGCTTAGTCAGGATAATTTCAGAATTCGATATACCGGTTGCTTCGGGCTGGAGGAATGCGGGGAGAATGGCCAGGCCGCCGGTCTCTTCCAACGCGGCCGCGAACATATCATCGCCGGCTACAGTCGATGCCTGGCTGAAGTCCACATCGAAGGCCACTTCGACAACGCCAGCTTCGTGCAGACGTTCCAGTACCCTGGCATGTATATCGCGGGACCAAGGCCAAACGCCGACATCACTCAGGCTTTTGGCGTCAATTGCTGCAATGACAACTTCGCCGGACGCTTCAAAGGGCGCGGCCTTGAAGCGCCAGTCTTCCAGCATGCGGTTTCCAGCACCAACGATACCTACCCAAAAGGCCAGTGTCAGCGAGAGACAAACGCTCAAGCTGGTCCACAAACGCCGTTTGGCTGGTTGGCTGTGCTTCATGGACCCCGTCCGGTTTTTGAACCCGTTGGTTCAAGCGGGCAAATCAAAACTTTCGCCGTAATCGATTTTGCCCCATAGCAACCGATCTGCGACCAATGCCCCGACTTGCCGGCGACCACGGCGATTGCCGGTTCAGTTATTCGACCTACCGCCGCCACTTCCCGGACCGCCCCCGATCAGGTCCATCCCAGGTATCCCAGCCATCACGGCCCCATGCCGGACCGTTGCGGTCATCATCGTCGTCGTCGTCGTCGTCGTCGTCGTCATCGTCGCCACCACCGCCGGATCCACCCGAATCGCCGCCAACATTGTTACGCAGCGGCTTGCTCTGGTTGCCTTGGTCGTCTGACCGGCTTCCGGATGTGCCGTC
>CAXMRP010000044.1:0-13473 GCA_964196155.1 uncultured Polyangiaceae bacterium | reverse complement strand
CAGGTGTTTTTGATGTGCGAGGAGGCAAAAAAATCCATCCGGCAGGTTGAATTGAAAGGTAAAGACACCTGGCGTTTTCTGCCCACAATGGCCGAGTTTCGAGAGATCAGAACCACACTGGCCCGCTCCTCCATAATCGGCGTTCTCATCGGCATCCTGCCCGGCGCCGGCGGCGATATCGGTTCCTGGGTGAGTTACAATGAGGCCAAGCGCTTTTCCCGCACGCCCGACGAATTCGGCAAAGGGTCAATCGTCGGAATATCGGCCTCCGAGACAGCCAATAACGCCGTCACCGGATCATCTTTAATCCCGCTTTTAACCCTCGGTATTCCCGGAAGTGCGACAGCCGCTATCCTGCTCGGCGCTCTTGTCGTTCATGGCCTTTTGCCCGGTCGCACGCTGTTTACCGATCATGCCAACATCACCTACACCGTCATATTCGGGTTCTTTCTCGCCAATCTCCTGATGGGCGTCATCGGCATGGGGCTCGGCCGCTACATGTCGTACATCACGCGGCTGTCCAACTATGTGCTCATCCCCATGATCATCGCCCTTTCGGTGATCGGCGCCTATTCGCTGGGGAACAATTTTTTCGATGTCTACACAATGCTGGGCTTTGGAATTCTGGGCTATTTCATGCGCAAGATCGGCTTTCCACCAGCCCCGCTGATCCTTGGCCTGATCCTCGGTCCGATCGCCGAAACCGGCTTCAGACAATCTGTTATCCTGGCGAAGGGGTCAGTTATCGGGCACATCCTGAGCAGTCCGATCTCGCTTGTCCTGTTTGCCGCGACGCTGCTGTCCATTGGCAGTGCCGCATGGCTGGAATACCGGAAATTGCGTGACCTTCGCGAGCAGGCGGACGCCGGTGACGCCGAGCCCAGCGAATGAACCGGGATCGTATCGCATGACGGCGGACCAGCGGATTCCGGTCACCTTGGTAAGCGGCTTTCTGGGAAGCGGAAAGACGACGATCATTCGCCGTATGCTGGCAACGCCCGCATTTGCGCGCTCGGCGGTGATCATCAATGAATTCGGTGATATTGATTTCAACGAGATCGCGTTTGCACAGAGCGGCTCTGAAATTGTTTCGGCCAATTCAGGGTGTTTTTGCTGTACGGCGCGTGCCGGAATCGGCGAAGCGTTCGATGCGCTGAATTCGCGGACACAATCCCATGACCCGTTTGAACAGGTGTTGATTGAAGCAAGCGGCCTGTCGACGCCAACACCTATTCTGCAAGCCATTATCAACGATCCTGGAATCGTCGCGAAATATCAGCTCAGCGGCGTCATCACCGTCGTTGACGCGATCACCGGGCTGGACAGCCTGAACGAACGGCGCGAAGCCCGCGAACAGATTGCCTTTGCCGGCGCAATCGTCTTGTCCAAGGTCGATTTGGCAGATGCGCAAGATGTGACAATCCTTCGCGCCCGCATCGCCGAATTCAATCGACTCGCACCGATATTTGAAAGCCGCGATGGCGGCGTCGATCCGCAACGGTTGCAGGCCGCAGCAGGCGCAATTGCCCATCCGCCGCCTCCGGGCGGCAGTGACAAGACTGCCGGACATGACCATGCGGACGGGACGGTCCATGCCTGGACCATCGCCCGCAACGCGCCGGCGACACAGACAGGGCTGACATTATGGATGGATCTCATGGCTGCCTATCGCGGCAGCGAGGTTTTGCGGATGAAGGGCATTATCAACGTCGAAGGCAGACCGGTTGCCGTTGAAAGCGTCCGCCATGTCTTTCATCCACCGGTCGATCTCGCCGACTGGCCCGATGACGACCGCCAGACCCGTGTTGTGGTGATCGCCAGCGGGATTGAACAAAAAAGCATCGACGAAGCGTTCGATGCGCTTTGCTTCCAGCCGCTTGCAAAGCCGCTCGACCGTGAGGCCTATCGGCGGTTTCAGGACGTCATGAGCCGGATGCAATCCAGCTGACTTCTTGGCGCCAAACGATCACAGATAGTCGATTATTTTCCAGTCGCCCGGCTCGGCGCTGATAACGGAGCGCTGCTGGCCGTTACGGCGATCGACATGGATTTCGCCGTCCTTGATGACCAGGTGAATGTTCTTCTTGTCCTGAAGCAAGGCTATATCTTCGACCGGGTTGCCCGCCACAGCAATTATATCGGCGCTCTTGCCGGCCTTGAGGCTGCCCAGGTCCTTGTCGATCTTCAGCGCCGTTGCGGCATTGATGGTCGTCGTCTGCAGCGCCTCCATGGCCGGCATGCCCAGCTCCACGTAAATCTCCAGCTCCTTGGCATTGGTTCCCATCTCAGGGTCAAATCCCATATCAGTGCCCATGGCGATCCGCACGCCGGCCTGATGCATGGTTTGAAAGGTTTCAAAGCAATTCGGCTGGATTTTCTTCATCTTGTTCAGCACGAATTCGGGCGTTCCGATCCTGCGGCGCACGTCAAGCGCATGGTCGGTGCGGTGCGAGAGTGTCGGCGTGACGAAGGTGCCGCTATCGACGATCCGGGAAAGCGCGTCCTTGTCGGTGAAAACCATATGCTCAATCGTATCGGCACCGGCTTCCAGCGACATTCGCTGGGCTTCCGGCGTGAAGCAATGAACTGCCGCGATCTTGTGGAAGGCGTGGGCTTCATCGACAATGGCATTGAGCTCTTCCTGCGTCATATTGCGGATATCCGGCTCCTCCTTGTCGGTTCCGCCACCGCCCGAGGCGCAGGTCTTCACGACGTCGCAGCCAGTGCGCAGATTTTCCCGGGTCTGCCGTCTGAGGGCATAAGGCCCGTCGGCCGTCTGATCGGGTTGCCGGATTGCCGCGCGCGGCAGGATCAGGTCGAGGTGCGAGCCGGTAATATGCGACCAGCCGGCGACGAGCATCCGTGGTCCCGGAAACAGGCCGGCCTCGATGGCATCGCGCACAGCGCACAATTCCGCCGTCAAAAGTCCTCTTGAGGTCGCCAGTCCGAGATCCCGCAACGTCGTAAAGCCCATATCGAAACACATCTGGGCATGGAACAGCGAATACATCTGCTGCAGTTCCGGCCGCACCTCCCACTGCGCGACACGGAAATTATGGAACGTCATGCAGTTGAACATCGCCGTGTGGATATGACAGTCGATCATACCCGGCATGATGGTGCAGCCGGTTGCATCGACCGTCTCGGCATTTTCGGGCGCTTTTATTTCGTTGGCCGAGCCAGCGGCGGCAATTCGGTCACCGTCGATGACGACGACACCGTTATCGATGATTTTACCCGCCTCTACATCGAGAAGACGGGCCCCCGTGATAATCTTGTTTTTGTTGCTATCCGACATCTTTATCCCTTAGATTTTCTTTTCTTAAAAGCCATATATAGATATGACTTAAGTATATAAATTTATTTCATTTGGCAGAATTTGATTCCCCAAAGGATGATGTTACGATAGCTCAAGTGCAGCTGCCATATCAATGATTGTTTACGCATAAGTTATGTGACCGCTCGCCAATCCCTTCGATCCGGACGCCATTCCAGGCGCATCCAAATTTATTTGTGAAATATCAAGGAGTTGGTTCACCTAATGAAATATACACTGTCTCAACGGCAGAGCCGCGCCGCACGCCGCTTTTTGATGTTCCGTTCGACCGAAATGTACTTATAATCGTTACAAGTATTTCTGTCCATCCGGGCACAATCAGGCAAACGGTGAACCATGTCGAAAAATGCGCTTTGGAAAGACGAAACCGAAGGCCGGTTTTTCACCCGGCTGCAGGTAACAGAAACTCTTTCGGGACCATTGGCGTTGCCGTTGCATGTCGTGACGGGGTGCAAGGATGGCCCAACTCTCGGCATCACCGCGACTGTTCATGGTGACGAGACCTTGCCGCCGATCATGTTGCGCAAACTCATTGAAAACCTGGATCTTTCGCAAATGGAAGGGCGCCTGTGCACCATACCGGTATGCAGTCCACCATCCATGTCCGCATTTGGCCGGCAGACGCCCGAGCAGCACGGCAAGACCGACCTACACGAAGTTTTTCCCGGCAATCCGAACGGCAACCTGACGCAGATGATTGCCGCGGTTATTGCGTCGAACCTGATCGATCATGTCGACGTCCTGATCGACTACCATTGCGGTGGGTCCGGCGGCCGACTTCAGGACCGGGTCGATATTCACCGTGGTGCAGACGATGGCGTCAAATCGAGGTCGGTCGATCTGGCAAGGCGGTTCGGCACGGTGTTTGTGCATGAGAATAATTTGACCGGAACGGCCGTTGGCTATGCCAACAGCCGCGGCACGCCGGCCTTCGATGCGGAAACCTCGGGGGTTTATCTGCATCCCGACGATGCCAACGGATATATCGACGCCGGTGTCCGGGGGTTTCAAAACGTCATGAAGACGCTCGGTATGTTGCCGGGATCGGTGGAAGCAATACCACGCCAGCTTCAGTTTACGTTGGAGGACCGCAAGGAGGTCAATCCGACACGCGGCGGTTATCTGGAGTCCTGTTTTCAAAGTCCGGGTGAAGTAGGAACGCGCGTCGCACAGGGAACCATGCTCGGCCGGCTGATCGATATGTACACCCTTGAAGTGGTTGAGGAACTGGTGGCGCCGGTCGACGGTTATTTGGTTTTCTCGCGCTATTCGGGCGTCGTCGATGCCGGCACGAAGGCATTTGCACTCGCCGAAGAGGCCGGCTCGCAATGGCTGGACTAGACCCGGCCACTTCCGCCTTCGCCGCGCAGCTTTCTCCCGCCGACAATGTCGCGACCTTGCTCTGGCCGGCTGAAGCGTCAAGCACTTTGTTAATTCGCGACATGAGCAGCGGCGAGAGCCGTGAGACCAATATTGCCATCGCCAGCGATATTCCCGCCGGACACAAAGTTTCGCTTTGCGACATCGCGCCCGGCGAGAATGTTCTAAAATACGGCTTTCCCATCGGCCGGGCGGACGCCGCAATCGCTACCGGCGAGCACGTTCATATTCACAATCTCAAAAGCACGACCGCCGCGCCATCACCGCTGGTCAAGCCGGATAAGCCGCATCGCGTGGCAGCGGATCAACTGAGCGAGTTTGTGGTGCGGTGTCTTCGCGCTACCGATGCTGTAGAGGCCGCAGCCGAGGCTATGGCCGACCATCTTGTCGAGGCCCATCTGCGCGGTGTCGAAACACACGGCCTGCGCCGGCTGAAGCCCTATATCGACCGCATTCGTGCCGGCAGCGTTGCCGCCGCTGAGCCGAAGATCGACCGGTCCGGCGCACTTGTGCGCATCGATGGCTGCAACGCCATCGGCCATCATGTTGCCGCGGTTGCTGCCGACGCGGTGGCGGAAATTGCCAGCGAAACCGGAGCCGCCGTGGCGCTTGTCCGCAACAGCAACCATTTCGGTTTTGCCGGCTATTACGCGACCCGCATCGCCGCCCATGGCATGCTCGCCTTGGTCACGTCGAATGGCCAGGTTTTCCTCGGGCCGGACGGCGCCAGACGGGCTATTTTCAGCAATGATCCGATTGCCGTGGCGGCGCCGCTTTCGGACGGAAGTTTCTTTGAATTCGACATGGCGACCAGTGTCACGTCGAGGGCCAACGTGGTTCTCGCGGCGCAGCGGGGCGAGACGCTGCCCCTTGGGCTTGCGCTCGATCGCGATGGCAATCCGACGACCGATGCCGCCGCTGCTCTTGAGGGCGTTCTGCTGGCTTTCGGCGGCGCCAAGGGATTCGGTTTCGTCACGGCGATCGAACTCTTAAGCGGGATTTTGACAGGCGGCGCCTATGCCGATCTGGTGGCGTCGAAGGAAACCAATCCGAACGCGCCTGAGGGCACCGGCCACTTTATGCTTGCTGTCGATCTTGAGCGCGCAATCGGCGTCGCAAACTTTACCGATCGTCTTGATGACCTGATTGATCGCCTTGAAGCGTTGCCCATGAAGCCGGGTATGGAAGCGCCGCGCTACCCCGGCAAACGCCGTTGGGCGCTTCGCGCTGATCGCCTCAAGACCATGATTCCGCTGAGCGCGGCAGAATATGACGGGTTGCATGCTTTGGCGGCCGACCTCGACCTCTCCTTCGATGGCTGAAGATAAAAAAATGGGATCGAATCGTGTTTGACATCCCGCTGCGTGGCTACAAGCGCGACGACGGTCGCACAGGAATCCGCAATCTCGTCGTCGTCATGGCGGCGGCCGACAATGTCAATCCTCTTGTCCGTAAGCTCGCTCAGGCGGTGCCGGGGACGGTTTGCCTGCCTGCCAGCTATGGCCGCGGCCAACTCGGCAGGGACCTGGAAATCACCGTAAAGACGATGGCCGGCCTGGCGGCGCATCCAAATGTCGCCGATTGCCTGATTGTCAGTTTCGAGGCAGCGAGTTTTGAGCGCATTGCCGGGCCCGTGCGTGCAATGGGACGGCAGGTGAGCGGATTGTCCTTGCTGGAAGAGGGCGGCATGAGCGCGGCTCTGCAAAAGGGCAGTGATTTGCTACGCTCCATGATGGCGAAAGCCGGCAGCATCGACGCCCGGGACGTGGATGCGTCGCAATTTCTCCTCGGCCTGGAATGCGGTGGATCCGACACCACCTCCGGTCTGTTCGGCAATCCCTCGCTCGGAATATTTGCCGACGCGCTCATCCAGGCTGGCGGTTCGGCGATATTTTCCGAGCCGGTGGAGTGCCTGGGCGGCGAAGAGCTGATCGCCGCGCGCGCCCGCACGCCGGAAGCGAAGCGGGACATGATCGCCGCCATTCACCGCTTCCGCGATATCGCCAAATCGGCTGGTGTTGACCTGACGGGCATCAATCCGACAGCGGACAATATTGCCGGTGGCCTCACCACGATTGAGGAAAAATCCCTCGGCGCCATCGCCAAGAGCGGCTCGTGCCCGATCGAAGGCTTGATTGGCTATGGCGAACGTCCGCCGGCAAAAGGCCTCTGGTTCATGGATGCGCCGGCCGCGGCGGTGGAAAATCTTACTGCCATTTCAGCCTCCGGCGCCCAGGCAATCCTGTTCGTCACCGGCAGCGGCAATCCTGTCGGCCACCCGATAGCGCCAACCATCAAGATCTGCGCCAATCGGTTGACAGTGGAACGCATGCCGGAACATATCGATGTCGATCTCTCGTATGTCTTTACCGACACTTTCGATACACAAAAGGGCGCAAGCTGCATCGCCGAGGTCTTTGCCGCCACGGTGAACGGGCGGGAAACCGCGGCGGAACGCCTGGACTATCTGGAATCCAATATTAGCCGTTTCGGGCTTTCGGTGTGACCATGATAAAAAATTATCAGAATGCGGGCAAACGTTTGCAGGTCGCCATATTCGGCAAGATCAACGATGCCGGCATTGAACGCCTGAAAGCGGCTAGCCGATACGACCTGATCGAACGGCCCGATCATGCCGACGACCGGATCGACGTCGCCTCGCGGGCGGACGCCATTATCGTACGAATGACGAAGATCGACGCGGAACTGATCGATGCCGCGCCAAATCTCGGCTTTGTCGCGCGCCACGGCGTCGGCTACGACACCGTCGATGTCGAGGCATTGACCCGCCGCGGCATACCGCTGGCCTTGACCGGCGATGTCAATTCCGGCGCCGTTGCCGAACACACGCTCGCATTGATGCTTGCTCTGGCAAAACGCATTCCGGCATTTGACCAAGCGGTCCGCATGGGCCGGTTTTCCATCCGCGACAGCTTTTCGGCCTGCGAATTGGAAGGGCGCACGGTGCTGCTGGTCGGTTTCGGCCGCATTGGCAGAAAGGTTGCCAGGCTCTGCCATGCATTCGGCATGGCAGTTCTGGTTGTCGATCCGTTTGTCGATGCAAGCGAGATTGAATCGCTTGGCCACCGGCTCGCCAAAGATCTCGATAGCGCACTTGAACAAGCCGATTTTGTATCCCTGCACGTGCCGAAGGCCCCGGACACGGTTCACCTGATTGGCAAGGCGCAGATCGACCGCATGAGACGGGGGGCGTTTGTAATCAATGTCTCCCGTGGCGGTTTGGTGGACGAAGCCGCTTTATTGGCCGCGCTGGATGCCGGGCGGCTGGGCGGCGCGGCGCTGGATGTCTTTGAGGTCGAGCCGCCGTCCGACGATTACGCTCTGCTGAAGCATCCTGGTATGGTGCTGACACCGCATTCGGCGGCGTTTACGCGTGAATGCTCTGCCCGCATGGCCCTGGCCTGCGCCGACAATGTCATCGCATTCGCGTCAGGCCAGGTTGATCCCAAACTTGTGGTCAATCCGGAAACATTGGGCCCGGAAACATTAGGCAAGAACTCAGAACACGGCGGCGGTTAATGGCGGCGGTGGCAGAACCGTTTCGCCGTGCAGCGGCCAATTGCAAACCGGTAACACATCCAGAAGAGGGCAATTCATGAAACTCCCCGCGAACACATTCAAGCAAGCCATCGGCAGGGGCGACAAGCAGATCGGGCTCTGGAACAGCTTGTGCAGCAATATTGCCGCCGACATTCTGGCGCCGGCCGGTTATGACTGGGTGTTGCTCGACATGGAGCATTCACCGAGCGATTTGCGAACCGTCCTCGGCCAGCTTCAAGCTTATCAGGCCTATGGAACGGTCGCTGCTGTCCGCCCGACCTGGAATGATCCGGTACTCGTCAAGCCGCTCCTGGATATGGGGGTGACAACGCTTCTGTTCCCAATGGTGCAGTCGCCGGAGGAGGCGGCAAAGGCTGTCGCTTCAACGCGCTACCCGCCACGCGGCATCCGGGGCGTGTCGCTTTCCCAGCGCGGCAACCGGTTCGGCCGCGTGACCGATTATGTTGCCCGGATAGAGGAGGAAATCTGTGTCCTCGTCCAGATCGAAACTCGTGAGGCCCTTTCGCGTGTTGGCGAGATCGCCGCAGTCGAGGGCGTCGACGGCGTGTTTTTCGGGCCGGCCGATCTCTCCGCCGATATGGGCATCATCGGACAATTGGGCCATGCGGATCTTTGGGCTGCGATCGCCGAGGGCGTGGCGGCCGCGGCCGAAATGGGCAAGCCGTCAGGAACATTGGTCGGCGATCCGGACAAGGCTATTGCGCTGATTGGCGAAGGATTTTCCTATGTCGCCTGCGGCTCCGACATCAATCTTCTTGCCCGTGGCGCCGACGCTTTGTTGGGCAAAGTCCGAGACGCCGTTTAGGCTGTGAATCGTAGCCGCTAATGGACTGTTCCCGAGGCTAGACACGCAACTGATAGTTCGCCGGTAGCCAGCGATAGAGTCCATTGAGATTTTCAACAAAGCCAATGCCGGGAAACGGCATGTGATGTCCGATGATTGTTAATCTGTCCGTTGCAGCCATATCCAGGATCCGTTTCCTCGTGGCGATCGCCTGATCCTTGTCGTCATCAAATCCGACCTGCCACTCCGGTTTCTGCAAGGAGAAGGCGTAGTGATTTGTTACGTCGCCCCATATCAGAACGGCTTTGCCGTCGCTTTCCACCAGGTAGGCCATGTGGCCTAATGAGTGACCGAACGCTTCGACAGCGCGGATGCCAGACACGACGTCATCGCCAGGCTTAAGAAAAGTCATGTTGTTGGCCAGCGGTACGACAAGCCGTTGGAACATGTCGCGGTTTTCGCTGCGCTGCGGCGGAATTCTGTCGCCGCGCGACCATTCATCGAACTCGACCTCGCCAATGACATAGCGCGCATTGGGGAAAGCAAGCGCGTCGCCTTCGCGCACGCCGCCAATATGGTCGGGATGCACATGGGTGAAGGCGACGACATCAATATCTTCAGCCCTGTATCCGGCCAGTGACAGGCGCTCGCGCAGATGTCCGGCGCCGGCGTCGCGGAGCATGGCGCCATTGCCTGTGTCGAACAGGACAAGCGCCTCGCCGGTGTTGACAATCGTCGGCGTGAAGGTGTTCTCGAATTTGTCCGCGGGCAGCAGATTTACTTTTGCATGGGCAGCCATCGTTTCAGCACTCTGATCGGCGCCAAATGGCGGGCTTAAAGACGGGCGGATCTGTGCGCCGTCCAGAATGGTCGTGAGTTCAAATGAGCCCATCTGGAAGCGCTGAACGAGGGGACGAAGGTCTGCGAGCATCGGGGCTGTCATGGCGTTATCCTTCATTTTGACGATGCGGCATGGCGGCGCCTCATACGACCGGTGACTTATCAGCTATAGACCCGGCCCAGCTATAGGCCGGAGAGAAATTTCAAAACCTGAAAATCGCTGTCGATCATGGTCTGCCGCGCGGAGATGGGTTCGCACCAGATTTCCGCCCGCCACAAATGACTTCAACACCATTTATTCAGCCTAACGCGATTCTTTGGCGGTCAGTTTTTCGGCAAGCCAGGAGAAAGAGGCAGGGGCCCATTCCCGGTAATACTTGAAGGCACAATGGCCAGCATCGGGATAGATGCGCGCTTCGCGCCCCGTCACTGGACCGTTCTCAAGCATGAAGTAGATGTTGCCGATTGGCGCGAGGTGGTCGAGCTTGCCGTTGATCAACAGCAAGGGCTGCGTGATGTTGTCAAGGATACCAAGTTCCGACAACGCCCAGCGCGAGAAAATTTCCTCCTCCTTCTCCACCGACCAGACGGGAAAGGACGGCGGCCCGCCCGGCTCTCCGAACACGAATTCAGACCGGCGGTTGCGGGCCTCGACGAATGCCTGCATCTCGTCATCGCTCATGCGGTATCCGAACGGGTGTCCGGCATTTGCCACGACGGCACGAACCATTTGCGGATACGTCCCGGCAAGCTGCATGACGGAATAGCCGCCGCGGCTGATGCCAAAAGCCCCGATGTGCGCGGCATCGACTTCCGGGCGCGCAGCCAGATAGTCGACGGCGGCCATCCATGCCGTGACTGACGCCGGGTCCCAGGGAAACGGGTTCTCGCCGGTGTCGGGTCCGTCCATCACAAGCGAGGCAAGGCCGTTGTCCAACGCCATCTCGCCGGCCCAGCCCCGATCCTCCTTGAAAACATCGGCGCCGCACATGATCAGCACAGCGGGGGCCGGCGCGGCGGCGCGGGGCGCCCGGAAATGCGCCCGGACCGTGCGGCCTTCGCAGGCGATCTCCACAACTTCAAGAGGCGGTTCAAGGTCTTTGCAGGCATTTCGATAGGCGCGCGCGCATTCAGCGCTCACCTCCGCTTTCAAGGGCGTAATCTCACCAGGAAACCGGCCGATGGCATAATAGGTCTTGGCCAGAAGATATTCCGCCCGCGCCCGGTCCTTTTCGCCGGCGCCAGCCAGCCGGTCGCCCTCATCCTCGTGCCGTCTGCCGGCATCGCGCCAGACCGGCACCCATTTGTCCTGCGTCGTCGCCTCCAGCGTGGCCACGAGGGATTCCAGTTCGTCGAGACTTTCAAACATCGACAGCCAGCGGCGATAAAATCCGCCGTTCTCGACGACAAAAGGATCTTCGCTGGGCGTAAATCCGAGGGCAGATGAATTGCCTGTCACATGATCCTCCTGCGGGAAATCGACTTAAGGAGCATCACGGCCCCGTTTCAGCCGGCGGGCGCCGACCATCATTGTTTGCGATGATCCGCCGGCATCTGTCCTTCGTCAAGCTCTACGCTTCGCCGCACCCCATGCGTGGAGCGGAACGCCAACAGGCGGCGGATCGTCACCGGTTCGACACCGGTCTCGTTCTTGACCGCGTGATAATACAATAATACCGTATGTGCTTAAGCGATCTCGTCGGAGAGGCGGATGTTGCAGGCTGCGAACCGTAAATCGTTACGACTAATGCGTACCCGTTCGGAACGCATTCGCAGACTGGTCTGTCACTTCACGGCCCTTCCGCTGGCTGTTGCCGGCAAACTCATCGGAAAATTCGACTGACGAAAACGGCACAATAGGGTTGGCCGGTTGCTCCCGAGCGTGCAAAGTTGATAAGCTGCAAAGAATGGTGCAAACGATTGCAGCCGAAAAATAAAGTCTGTGGGAGGACCTCAGGGGCAATGACCCTCATCCAAACCAAACCGCTTGATGCAGCGCCAGATCGACCGCCCGCGCCCGCACCGGCAAATTCTGTCCCTGTCATTGTCACCAAGGGCCTCACCGTCGGCTACAAGCTGCACCGCGAGCGCAAGCGGTTGACAGCGCTTCGCGATATAACCCTGTCGGTGAACCGCGGCGAATTCGTTGTCCTTGTCGGGCCCTCGGGTTGTGGCAAGACAACCTACATCAACGCCATTTCCGGTCTGGTCGAACCTTGGGAGGGGACGATCGAGGTGAACGGACACCAGGTGACAGGTCCCGGACCCGATCGCGCCATGGTGTTCCAGGACTACGCATTGATGCCCTGGCGAACGGTTGAATCGAATATCCGCATGCCGTTCGAATTTCAGAATCTGCAGGTCTCCAAGGAGGAGATTGACGAGCGTGTGCGCCGCTACATAGATCTCGTCGACCTGACCGGGTTTGAAAATTCATACCCCTACGAGCTGTCCGGAGGGATGAAGCAGCGCGTCGGCATAGCGCGGGCGCTGGTCTCCGAACCCGATATCCTGCTTGCCGATGAGCCGTTCGCGGCGATCGACGCCATGACGCGCGAAGCGATGCAGGGCGAGCTTGAACGTTTCGTCGCCAAGACCCGTCAGACGGTCATCTTCATCACCCATTCGATCGATGAGGCCATCACGCTCGCCGACCGAATCGTGGTGGTCTCCTTCCGGCCGGGCCGTATCAAGGAAGTTGTCGACGTCAACCTGCCGCGCCCGCGCTTCGATTACGACGTAAAATCGCTTCCTGAATACAGCGAATTGCGTGACCATATTTGGCGGCTGGTGAAGGACGAAGCGCTACAGAACGCTCGCGGAGTGAAATGATGAGCACGATCGAGGACAGCGAAAGCGCGGCCGTCAGCGAGACCACGGATCCCAACCGTATCGAGGACACTGAATTCACGGCGGGCGAGGCATGGTCGCTCTATGGCTCCTGGGCTGTCACCGTGATCAATTTGACCATATTCTTCTGCATCTGGGAGCTGTTCACCTGGTCGGGAGCCATTAATCCGCTCTTCGTGCCCAGAGCCAGCAGCATGTTTGCCGCACTGTGGGAGGGTTTCACCACCTCGGCTCCGCCGGGTGCGGTGATCTCCGGCAGCATTCGCGACCACCTTTTTTACAGCATGACCAACCTGTCGATCGGCCTGGGCATCGCCTGCGTGATCGGCATCCCGGCAGGCCTTTTGATGGGTGGCAATAAATATGTCGAGACGGTGCTGAGCCCTTATGTCTGGGCGCTCGCCTCGCTGCCGCGCATCGCGCTCGTCCCGCTGTTCATCCTGTTCCTCGGTTTTACCGTCAAGATGCAGCTCACGATCATTGTCTTATCGGCGGTGTTCCCGATCATGATCAATGCCTGGGCGGGGGTGAAAACGACCGAAAAATCGTTGCTCGCCGCGGCCAAGGTGTTCGGCGCTAGCCGGCGCGAGCTCTATTTCAAGGTGGTTCTGCCCTACACCTTGCCTTTCATCATCGCCGGCATTCAGCAGGGCATCGGGCGCGGGCTGATCGGTCTGGTCATCGCCGAAATCTTCGGCGG
>CAXMRP010000043.1:0-3193 GCA_964196155.1 uncultured Polyangiaceae bacterium | reverse complement strand
CGCCGGCAGCCGGTCGCTTTCCGCCGCCCGGTCACAAGGTTCCGCGCACAAAAATACCGGTCCGGTCTCGCTGTAGGGATTGACGATCGAGAACGGCCGGTAGGCGAGAGTGAGATAAGGCTTGCCAGCGCCGACCGGGCTCAGACAGTGACGGCAGGGCACACCGTCCCCGTCGGAAATATTGCGCTCCGGCGGGCTGCCATAGGCGTCCGGCGCGCCGTCCTGATAAGTACGGACATCAGCGGTTGGCATTGCCACAAATTGAATAGACATCATTCGGTCTCCGGTTACGGGACACCGGTCCTTGTCATGGCTGACCCCAAGCGGCGACCCGATTCTTGCACGCCGACAACCGAGCCGGATAAATCCGCCAACGAAACATTTGACAAGGCGCGCCTGCTTGGCCACGTCAACACCATGAACGCATCCGCCAATATTGCCGACAAGCCTGTCACCTGCCTTGCCGACACTGCCCGGCCGGCCCGGCCCGTACCGCGCAAGGTCACGGTTGCTGTCGATGTTAGCGGCGTTACCGTTGGCGGCGGTGCACCGATCGTCGTCCAGTCGATGACCAACACCGACACTGCCGATATCGACGCCACGACTGCACAAGTCGCCGCGCTCGCCCGCGCCGGCTCCGAACTGGTGCGCATCACCGTTGACCGCGACGAGGCCGCCGCCGCCGTGCCCCATATTCGCGAACGGCTCGACATATTGGGCGTGACCGTGCCGCTGATCGGCGATTTTCACTATATCGGCCACACCCTGCTTGCGGAACATCCGGCCTGTGCGCAGGCGCTGGCGAAATACCGCATCAATCCCGGCAATGTCGGCTTTGGCAAAAAACGCGACCCGCAGTTCACGGCGATTATCGAAACGGCGATGCGCAACGACAAGCCGGTGCGTATCGGCGTCAACTGGGGCTCGCTGGATCAGGTGCTGCTCACTCAGTTGATGGATGAAAATTCAACATCCGCAAAACCGGTCTCCGCCGCCGCCGTTACAAGAGAAGCGATTGTCCGCTCGGCCCTACAATCGGCGCAGCTGGCCGAGGACATCGGCCTGCCGAAGGACAAGATCATCCTGTCGGCAAAGGTCAGCCGGGTGCAGGACCTGATCGCCGTCTACAAGATGCTTGCCGAGCGCGACGACTATGCCCTGCATCTGGGGCTCACCGAAGCCGGCATGGGATCGAAGGGCATCGTCGCCTCTTCCGCCGCCATCGGCATCCTGCTTCAGGATGGAATCGGCGACACCATCCGCTATTCACTGACCCCGGAACCGGGCGGCGACCGCGCGCTGGAAGTGCGCGCCTGTCAGGATCTGTTGCAGACCATGGGCTTTCGCCAGTTCGTGCCGGTCGTTGCCGCCTGTCCGGGCTGCGGGCGCACCACGTCGTCGCTGTTTCAGGAACTGGCCAGGGACATTCAGGACAATATCGCCGCCGAGATGCCGATCTGGCGCGAAAAATATCCCGGCGTCGAGGCGCTCAACATTGCCGTCATGGGTTGCATCGTCAACGGGCCGGGCGAATCCCGTCACGCTGACATTGGCATCTCGCTGCCTGGCACCGGCGAACAGCCAACGGCGCCGGTATTTGTCGACGGCAAGAAGGCTGCGACCCTGCGCGGCCCGGCGCTGGCCGACGATTTCAAGGCGATGGTCGCCGACTATATCGAAAACCGCTTCGGCCCTGGCAACTGACAAAAACCGGCTGGCAGGGCGGCCAACATGGTATTGCCCGATACTCAGAAAATGCCGTTGGCGCTCTGCAGTTCCCGGACATAGGCCAATATCGCATCGATATCGGCATCTTCAATGCCATCCACCGGCGGCATGTCGCCAAACCGCCAGTGATGTTGCCGCGATCCGTTCTTCGCCGCGTTATAAAACGCACCATCGCCATGGTGGCCCGGGTGGTAATAATTGTGGATGAGCGGCGGGCCCTTTTCGGTGCCGCCGGCACTTTCGCCATGGCAATCGGCACAGAATGTCTTGAACCGCGATTGTCCAAGCCGTCCTGCATCGGACAGTTCCGGAACGCTCACCGATACGATATGCTGGCCGGCCCGCGTCATGGTCCGGTTGCCAATGACAATTGCCGCAATCAGCGCAACGCCTGCCACCACGAAAATAGTCGACTTCTTCACAATGTTCGTCCTCGTATTACAGCGTGCCCGCAGTTTGCTCAGATTGATCGCTCAAATTTAAGGTGACACAATGTCCGGTTCCAAGCCACAAGATCGCGCCACCCGCTTCCTCGATGTCATCCAGAACGACATCGTGCCGCTCACCCAACGCGGCGTTTTGGCCGGCAACAAACTGTTCGGCGCGGCAATCCTGAAAAAGTCCGATCTGAGCCTGGTCATCGCCGCCACCAATCGCGAGACCGCAAATCCGCTTCACCACGGTGAGATTTCAACCCTGAACGATTATTATGCCCTGCCTGAGAGCGAGCGCCCGGCGACCGGCGAATGCCTGTTCCTGTCCACCCACGAGCCGTGCTCGCTATGCCTGTCGGCAATCACCTGGGCCGGCTTTGACAATTTCACCTACCTGTTCGGTTACGAGGCGACCCGCGACGCTTTTGCCATTCCCCACGATCTGAAAATCCTCGATGAGGTCTTTGGCTGCAAGGACGGCGCCTATCGGCGGCAAAACGCCTTCTGGACCGCGACAGCGCTGGCTGAGCTTGTCGGCGGTTACACTGAGCCGGATCGCTCGGCACTGGGTGCCCGTATCGACAAGCTGTCAGATGTCTATGCGCAAATGTCGGCGACCTATCAGGAAAACAAGGGCGATAGCGCCATACCGCTTGCCTGATTCTAACGCGCTTGCCGGCTGGCCGGGTTGGTGTCTTGATCGCAAGACCGATCGATTTCCCGCAAGCGATGACGGACAGAGCGCCTGATTGACCGCAATCCATCGCGCCAGTCTTCCGGGTCATCGCAATAGCCCGACGCCTCAAACGCATCAATGCCGCGCAAAAGGTGGCTAAGATAATCCGGTTCGCTGCTTTGGTGGATCGTTTCGATTGTCGCCATGGCCCTGCCCAGTCCGTCACATGACGCCCAAGCTCCAGAATTTGCCGGGCTAAAGCAACGTTTACCGGTCAGCAGGCTTTCCGCTTTCATGCTGCGATACCCGAATAAGGGTGAACGCCCGTAAATAATTCGCCGATTCAGCCGCCGTT
>CAXMRP010000042.1:0-56899 GCA_964196155.1 uncultured Polyangiaceae bacterium | reverse complement strand
CTTGCGCGGCACACCAGCGGTGACAATGACCACATCGGCGCCCTCGATCGCCTGGTAGGATTGGGCGCCCGAAAAATTGCCATCGAACCCGTCGACCGGCGCCGATTGCGCAATATCCAGCGCCTTGCCTTCCGGGATGCCTTCCTGAATGTCGAACATGACGACATCGCCAAGTTCCTTCAGGCCGGCAAGATGCGCCAACGTTCCGCCGATCTGTCCAGCACCGATCAACGCCAGCTTGTTGCGAGCCATGAGCTTACCTTCCGTTTACGTAAGATGGATGTGAATTTGTTGAGCTTTCAAATTGAGTAGCGCGATTTTCGAAGGGACGCAACAGCCAAACAATAGGCCAAAAGGACGAGCAAAAAAAGCAGTAACAGGCGTTCGATCCGCGGCAATCCGGGCTAATTGTGCCGGGTAATATTCCTTCAGGAGCCCTTGGAAACCGAGCGTGCTTTGCCGATATAGGCGTCCGATTGCATTTCAATCAGACGCGAGGCCGTACGGGTAAACGCCTTGGCTTCCTGGCCACTCGCACCGCTCCACAAATGTTCCGGCGCCCGTTCGGCCGAAATCACCAGTTTGACGTCGTTATCGTAGAGCGTGTCGATCAAATTGATGAACCGCCGGGCCTCGTTGCGGGTGCGCCCGTCCATACCCGGCACATCCGATATGATCATCGTGTGATAGGCCCGCACCAGCTTCAGATAATCACCGGCGCCCAACGGTTGCCGGCACAGATCGTCGAACGAAAAGCGCGCCACGCCGCCAGCTGCCTGCGGCACCGTGATTTGCCGGCCCTTGTAGGCAATCTTTGCCGACTCACCCCGGGCAACGCCAGTCAGTTGCAGGAATAACCGGTCCAGCGCGAGGTCAGCTGCCAGCCCCAGCGGTGTCACATAGACCGGCACTGATCCCAGCTTCTCCAGCCGGTAGTCGCGCGGCGCATCCAGATGAAAAACATCCATGCACTGCTGCAACAGCGCCAGAAACGGCAAAAACAGAGCCCGGTTCAATCCGCCCTCGTACAGGGCGTCCGGCGCCGTGTTGGAAGTCGCCACGATCGTCACCCCGCGGGCAAACAGCCGCTCGAACAACCGGCCAAGGATCATTGCATCGGCAATATCGGTAACGGAGAACTCATCGAAACACAGGAGTTTGGCATTATCGGCAATCTGGTCGGCCACTGGCACGATCGGATCATCACCCGCCACCTCCCCGGCCTTCAGTGCCTGGCGGAATATGTGGATGCGCTCATGCACATCGGCCATGAATTCGTGAAAATGGGTGCGCCGTTTTCGTGCTGGCGGAGCATCGGCAAAAAACACATCCATCAACATGGTTTTGCCGCGGCCGACCGGACCCCAGATAAAAAGCCCGCGAACCGGTTCCGGCTTGCGGCCTTTGGAAAATATCCAGCCGAGCGCGCTTTGCTTGGTCGTCAGTTGTTGATTGGCAAGGTCTTCGGCAAGGTTGTCCAGCCGGTCGGCAAGACGGCGTTGGTTGGCGTCCGGATCCAGATGATCGGCCACCGCTTGCGCTTCATAGTGCCGGCGAACAGCGCCCTGCATTCCTCACCATCTCCCGACACGAGACAGCGGGGTGTAGAGCACAGCGGCAACGCCATGCAAGCCCCGGCAAAACCGGCGCCTCAAAGATGCAACTTCAAGACGTCAGGCTTCCGGCCCAAGGCTGGTGAGACTGGCAGGCACATCTTCCCAGTCCTGACCGGCCGCAATGATGCAGGAACTACCGGTGACCTTGGTCACCAGAATCGTCCAGCTACCCTTTTGCGACACGAACACCTGGACCAGATTGGACTGGTTGACGGTGCCGATCGCTATCGGGGCTTCCCGGTACTTTTTGGCCAGTGTCTTGACGATTTCCTTGTGCGGACCGCAATTGGCCAGCGCTGGCGAGCCAGCCAGTGCCACAGCACCGGTGAGCAGGGCCAGAACGAATTTTCGCGCAGTTATCAAAGTCAAAGGACCCTCCTTACGGCCTGCGGCGCGCATCGACGGGTCCAAAAATAATAATGCCAGAACCCGCTTGTTCGAGCCAAGCCTAGTGGCGAATACAGTCAGCCTGCACCGATATGGTTAACAAGTTTTTAAACCGTTGTGAAAATTACACTTCAGGGTTGATTTGAAATGAATAGGTTTAATCGCATTTGGGAAACGCTGGTAACGAGTCGCAAAAATACGGCATCTAATCTCTGCGAAACACCGAATTACTACCGGAATACAGAAATGCCCGTGCCTTTTTCTGTCTGACCCTCAAACCGGGTTTTGGTGGAGGCATAAAGATTGGCGACCTGCGCACCACCATTGTCATAAAGCGACACCTGCTGGCCGGTAAGATTCCACGCCGATATCGCTTGCAATGAAGTCGATCCGCAATCCTTGGTTGTCGCGCGGTATCCGCCCGACCAGGTGGTCAGCGACATGAACAACTGGCACCGGTCGCCATCCGCCGTCACCGTCCAGCCGCCCAGAAGATCGGTGCGGCCGATCAAAAGATTGCTGGAACTACCCGGCGCCGGCCCCGCGACAGCCTGGCCGCCAATGGAGGCAAGTTGCTCGGCCTCGCCCGGATTTTGAGCATCCGGTTGCTCCACGCCGACCGATGCGAACTGGCCCTGATCGAAATCCGAAGGCGGCGGCAAGGTCGATTGCTGAACCTGGCCCGAGGGCACCGCGGACAGCGGACGCACCCGTTCCGAATTACCGGCAAAGGGAATCTGACAGGCGCCAAGCAGCAGCGCCGTGACAATTAGTCCGAGGGATCTTGGGGAATACATGTACATAATCTTGTCACAAAGTGGACGCGTAAACAGGCAACAATGCTGGCGAAATGGTCATTTCGCCGACGGTCGGCTGACTTGACCCACCTTCTGCCACGTCCTAACCCGTATGTCACGAATGAGCCCTGATCACGCCATGTCCAGAGCAAGCCCGATGTCCAAAGCTTCCTCAACCAGCATGCGTAATCGCACGGCAAAGAGGAGCGATCATATCGTCGACCGGTTGATCGCCGAGCGCGGCCAGCACCTGGTCAACAGCCCGTTCTGGCCTCTGATCAAACCGGTGCTCTACCGGATACTCCATTATCGCCAGGCTGTAACCATGGCCGATGCACTGGCCTCGCTCAGTGGTCAGCCCGCGCTCGACTATACCAGCGGCATTCTTGATCTTGACATTCGGGTCAGTGGCCTGGATCGCCTCCCCGGTTCAGGCGCCTTTGTTCTGGCCGCCAGCCATCCCACCGGCATTGCCGATGGCGTCGCCGTATTCGACGCCCTGAAGACAATCCGTCGCGACCTTGCGATATTCTGCAATCGCGACGCCCTGCGCGTCAGCCCCGAACTCGGCGATGTGCTTATACCGGTCGAGTGGCGCGATCATCTGCGCACCCGCGCCAAGACCAAGGAGACCGTTCGGCTCACCGCGCGGGCTTTCAATGAGGGGCGGGCTATCATCATGTTCCCGGCCGGCCGCATCGCCTACTGGCAAAATGGCCGCCTCAACGAACGCGACTGGCAGCAATCCATCGTCACCCTCGCCCGCAGGCAACAGGTGCCCATAGTGCCGGTCCGTGTCGGCGCCCGCAATTCCGGCCTGTTCTACTGGTTCGCCAACTGGAACAAAGAATTGCGCGACATGACCGTGTTCCACGAACTGTTGAACAAGCGTGGCAAGACGTTCGAACTCACCGTCGGCAATCCCATCGGCGTCGACCAGCTCGTCGGCGAGGCTGCTGATATCACCAAGGCGCTTCAGGACCATTGTGTAGTCCGCTTGGCCGAAGATGCCGATGCAGAATATGGCGCCCAGGCGACGACACCTGAAGTTCTGGTTTGAACCTTTGCTACAGTCCGGTCTTGTCCAGGCCAGTTCAGCTTTTGGGAATGCCCAGACGGGCCATGTCGCCCCACAACCGCTCGACCTGCCGGTCGCGCCCGCACCGGGACCGGTAGAACTTGTACCGCAGCGGCTTTTTGGCGTGATAGTTCTGGTGATATTCCTCTGCCGGCCAGAAGGCCGCCGCATCGCGCACCGGCGTGACGATGGCGTCTTTCACCATGCCCTGCAACGCCGCTTTTGAGGCTTCGGCAACTTTTCTTTGGCCCGCATCCTGCGCAAAAATTGCGGTGGTGTAGGAGTGGCCGCGATCGCAGAACTGTCCGCCGCCATCGGTCGGATCGACCGAATGCCAGAAGATATCAAGCATCGTCTCATAGCTGATCACCGCCGGGTCATAGGTGATCTGCACCGCTTCCAGATGCTTGGCGTAACCGTGATCCTTGTAGGTCGGGTTCTCGCTGGTGCCGCCGATATAGCCCGACACGGTTTCCAGCACGCCCGGCACATGATCAAAATCGCTCTCAACGCACCAGAAGCAGCCACCGGCAAAAATCGCCGTCTCCTTATTGGCCATGTCTTTGTTCTGGGCGTTGGCCGAACCGATAAACAGGGCAGCAATCAGGGCGGTAGCGGTTATCAGGACGCGCATGCCAGTCTCCATCATGTAAGGCTTCATGAAATGTCACGCTGACATGGCGGCACAGGCGGCGCGAGGCAACCCGACTATCTTCACAGGGCTGAAATTTCGCGTGAACCGCCGACAGGGCAGGCGTGGAAAATTCTACGGTGCGACAGCCGCGCCGGTCAGCTTGCCAAGCGCCCCGGCCATGGTCTCGAACACCTTGTCGACCCCGCCAACGCCATAGCGCGCCTTCAGCGCCTGCGGATCGAGATAGCCGATCATGGTGGTTCCATCCTGATCCCAGATCAGCACTTTCAGCGGCAGATCGAGCCCGATTTCCGGATTGGCGGCAATCAACGGTGTGCCAAGTTTGGGATTGCCAAATATTACAACCACCTCATCGGCAACCGGCGAGCCGATGGATTTGGCGCCGGCGGCATGATCGACAACCGCGAACACTTTCGCGCCGGCGCCTTCAACAGCGGCGGTCAATTTCGCCACCGTATCGGCAACGGAATGGGGACTTTCCTTGGTGATCCAACCTTCAGCAGCCATCGATACACCGGTGAAAAACAACGTGAGGGCAAGGGTAACAATAAAACGCGGCATGATCATCTCCCGAATTGGCGGCTTGAACATGGCCACCCAAACCGGCGCAACGATGACGATCAAATAAACATGCCGTTATCAAGCGCCGCTCAGGAAGCGAGCCCAAGGCGGGTTTCAAGCCTTTTGATTGCCTCATCCTAAACCGCGCTCAGCGGGCCATCGGCAATAGCGAC
The DNA here is from genome assembly GCA_964196155.1 of uncultured Polyangiaceae bacterium. Classification (GTDB taxonomy): domain Bacteria; phylum Pseudomonadota; class Alphaproteobacteria; order Rhizobiales; family Afifellaceae; genus CAXMRP01. The sequence goes on along the minus strand of CAXMRP010000042.1, from coordinate 51,632 downwards.
CGATTGGACCAGATCTACCAGGTCGCGCCGTTCCTTCATGGCAAGCCGGCCTGTCCACAAGCGGTTATACCGTAACGATACATTGTTGGGATCGACCACATGGCTGGCTGCCCATTTGGCAAACGTCAGCTCTTCTTCCGGATTGTCGACGCCCAGGACAGAACCCATCGCGCTGGTGAGCACCGCACTTTGGCGCTCGCTGATCGGGCCTTCCGTGCTGGCGACAACAACGGCCATCACGACGGCTGCGGTGCGCGGATCGTCGATGGCATCGATAGCTGAGGCATCGGCCTTCTTGCGAAACTGCTTGCGCCTGTAGGCACCGCGTGCCCGGCCAGCGATATCCACCAGTTCACTGGCTGCCCTGCTGGCATTCTTCAAAACAAAATACCAGTATCCAAATGCGCCCAGGATACCCAGCATTGGCAACAAGATGTGCATGACAGCTCCTTCAACAGATTTGGCAGTTCGCCAATCTGCTATCACACCGTCGATGAACATCAGATTTATGAAAATCAATAACGGGAAAGAAACAGCGCCGATCTAAACCCGTCTCTCCACCATCATCTTCTTGATTTCGGCGATTGCCCTGGCCGGGTTCAGGCCCTTGGGGCAAGTCTGGGCGCAGTTCATGATCGTGTGGCAGCGATAAAGCCGGAACGGGTCTTCCAGATCGTCAAGCCGTTTACCAGTGCCCTCATCACGGCTGTCGATCAGCCAGCGATAGGCCTGCAACAGCGCCGCCGGGCCAAGATAGCGGTCGCCGTTCCACCAATAGGACGGACACGAGGTCGAACAGCAAGCGCACAGGATACACTCGTACAACCCGTCGAGTTTTTCCCGGTCGTCATGGCTTTGCTTCCACTCGCCCTGGGGCGTCGGCGACGTGGTCTTCAGCCACGGCTCGATGAAGGCGTGCTGGGCGTAAAACTGCGACAGGTCCGGCACCAGATCCTTGACCACCGAAGTATGCGGCAGCGGATAGACCTTCACCGGCCCGTCGACCTCGTCCATGCCCTTGGTGCAGGCCAGCGAATTCATCCCGTCGATGTTCATCGCGCACGAGCCGCAAATTCCCTCGCGGCAGGATCGGCGCAGGGTCAGCGTCGGGTCGACCAAATTCTTGATCCACAACAGCGCGTCCAGCACCATCGGGCCGCAGTCATCGGTATCGACCTGATAGGTATCGATGCGCGGATTTTTCCCGGTGTCCGGATCCCAGCGGTAGATGCGAAACTCCCGCGTACCACTCGCGCCGTCCGGCGCTGGCCAGACCTTGCCCTCGGTGAGGGTGGAATTCTTCGGAAGGGTCAGTTGAACCATGGTATCAGCGCCTCAATTTTCCGCTCATGAATATCGATGGCACTAAGAACACGATTGCACCGATGCTTCATCTCTAGTAAAATTAGCTCTATTTGAGTATTTCCAACTATAATACCAACATAAATTCTCAATAGCATTGCAGTAACAAAGATTTATATCAAGTTTATTAAATAATCTATCTAGTTTTTTTATATCTGTCTGTCCAATACTTCGATCAATTTTAAATAGATACAATTGATCCGACCCATTTAGTGCGTCACCCTCAGAAACAGATAATTTCACAATCTCACTTGTATTCCAGCCCAATGATTCTAGGTCCAATTTTGCGACCTTGAATTCCTCTGTATCCTCAAATTTGCTAAACGATATGCTTTTCAATAATGCAGCATCGACTCCGGAATTTTTTATATAAATTCCGTTTTCATCTCGACTTTCAAACATAGAGAGTCGGACAGCAACATGCGGTCTATTCAATTTTTCAGCGTATTTTCTACCGTCGCTCCATATCCAAATTGTAATTCCAGCACTAATAATCGATATTACTATCGCAACTATGGATATTACTCGATCTGTAGACATGTGCCGTGTCAGCGCCTCAATAAACCCGTTCCCGCGGCTCGATATACTGGATGTCATTGGTCAGCGTATAGGTATGCACCGGCCTGTCATCCAACCGCACCGAATGGCTGTCTTCATCAACGAAAGCCAGCGTGTGTTTCATCCATTTTTCATCGTCGCGCTTGGGAAAATCCTCCCGCGCATGGGCGCCACGGCTTTCCTCGCGGTTGGCCGCCGAGTTCATCGTCGCCACCGCCTGCACGATCAGGTTTTGATATTCCAGTGTCTCGATCAGATCGCTGTTCCAGATCAGCGATCTGTCGGTGACCTTCACATCGCCTGAGCCCGCCCACACGTCCTGGATCAGGTCGCGCCCTTCCTCCAGCACTTCCCCGGTGCGGAACACCGCACAATTGTTCTGCATCACCCGTTGCATCGTGTCGCGCAGCGCTGCTGTTGGCGTTGCGCCATCGGCGTGCCGGGCTGCATCAAGCCGGGTCAGCGACAGATCGTCGGCATCGCCGGGAAGTTCCGGATGCCGTTCGCCGGCTGATATGGTTTCGGCACAGCGGTCGCCGACCGCCCGCCCGAACACCACCAGATCGATCAGCGAATTGGAGCCGAGCCGGTTGGCCCCATGGACGGATACACAGGCTGCCTCGCCCACCGCCATCAGCCCCGGCACTACGCCATCGGGATCACCGCCGACCTTGGTCAGTACTTCGCCGTGATAATTGGTCGGAATGCCGCCCATATTATAGTGCACCGTCGGCAACACCGGGATCGGTTCGCGGGTCACGTCAACACCGGCAAAGATTCGCGCCGATTCAGAGATCCCCGGCAATCGTTCTGCCAGCACCGCCGGTTCGAGATGCTCCAGATGCAGATGGATATGATCGCTCTCCGTGCCAACGCCCCGGCCCTCGCGGATTTCCATGGTCATCGACCGCGACACAACATCACGCGAGGCCAGATCCTTGGCCGATGGCGCATAGCGCTCCATAAAGCGCTCGCCCTCCGAATTGGTGAGATAACCGCCCTCGCCCCGCGAGCCCTCGGTGATCAGGCAGCCGGCGCCATAAATGCCGGTCGGGTGAAACTGCACAAATTCCATGTCCTGCAACGGCAGTCCGGCGCGCAACACCATGCCACCGCCATCGCCGGTGCAAGTGTGGGCCGAGGTGCAGGAAAAATACGCCCGGCCATAGCCGCCGGTCGCCAGCACCGTCTTGTGGGCGCGGAACCGGTGGATCGAACCATCCTCCAGGCATATGGCGATAACGCCCCGACAGGCCCCGTCGTCCATGATCAGATCAATGGCGAAATATTCGATGAAAAACTCCGCCGAATGCCGCAACGACTGGCCATACATGGTGTGCAGCATCGCGTGGCCGGTGCGGTCGGCGGCGGCGCAAGTGCGCTGGGCAATGCCCTCGCCATAGTTGGTCGTCATGCCGCCAAACGGCCGCTGGTAGATCTTGCCCTCTTCGGTGCGCGAGAACGGCACCCCCCAATGGTCCAGCTCGTAGACCGCTTCGGGTGCGTTGCGGGTTAGATATTCGATCGCATCCTGATCGCCCAGCCAGTCCGATCCCTTGACCGTGTCGTACATGTGCCAGCGCCAGTCGTCCGGCCCCATATTGCCCAGCGAGGCGGATATGCCGCCCTGCGCCGCCACCGTGTGGGACCGCGTCGGAAACACCTTGGTGATGCAGGCAGTTTTCAGACCCGCTTGCGAGGCTCCAACCGTTGCCCGTAGCCCGGCCCCGCCGGCACCCACCACCACCACATCAAATTCATGGTCGGTGACCGGATAGGCCTTGCCATTCACGTTCACTGTTGCTGCTGCATCTTCACCAGCATCGCTTTTCTTGGATTTCGCCGCTTTCGCCACCGGTCAGCCTCCGAACGAAATTTTGAGGATCGCCCATATGGACAGGATACCGATTGCCACGGCAAACAGCGTATTGCCGGCCAGACACACCAGTTTGGCGGCCTCACCCTGCACATAGTCCTCGATGATTACCTGCATGCCCAGCCGCATATGGATGACACCGCTCAGGATCACCGCCAGCATGATCGCCGCGACCAGCGGATGACTGAGTGTCGCCACCACATCGCCGTGGCTGTCGCCACTGGTGGCTATCAGGATAAAAATAAACGCCAGTATCAGCGGCACATTGGCCAGCCCCGTCAGCCGCTGCCGCACAAAGTGGCCGGTGCCCTCTTTCGCCGAGCCGAGCCCGCGGACCTTGCCCAGTGGTGTCCTGAAATCCTGCCCGCTCATTGTGCCATCCTCAACATCGTCTCTTCAGCGAACCGCATAACCGACAACCCAGATCAGGATCGTCAAAATGACCGAGCCTATAATGTTGGCCCAGGCCATCTTGTCGGCAGTTTCGGGTTCAAACCCGTTGCCCACATCCCAAACAAAGTGGCGAATGCCGCCCAGCAGGTGGTGCACCAGCGCCCATGTGTAACCGAACAGGATCAGCCGGCCTAAAAACGACCCGAAAAAACCGTTCACAAAATCAAAATAGGCCGGCCCGCTGGCCGCCCCGACCAGCCACCACGCCACCAGTATCGTGCCGAAATACAAAGCCGCTCCGGTCACCCGGTGCACGATCGACATAATCATCGTGATCAGCGGCCGGAACACCTGAAGATGCGGAGAAAGAGGCCGAGATACGTCCGGTCCGGAGTGCGACATGGTGAATTGGCTTCCGTTGTGCAGTGCACTCGACACTAAAGCGACGGACGCCACAGTCAATGCGCCAAACGGCGGAGATTGCCCTGTGCCGCCAAGCCCGGATGTTCGGCCATCAGGTTCGCAAAACATTGTCCGGGCCGATCAGGTTCGGTAAAGGCAAGGCTGGCCAATCCGACCGGGGAAATCATGCAGACACCGCAGCCAAAACCACCGGCGATACTGGCGATCTCCAGCCATGTCGTTCGCGGCAGTGCCGGCAATCGCGCCATGACAAGCGCGCTGGAGGCGCTCGGCCACCAGATCTGGGCGCTGCCAACCGTCACGCTGGCCCATCATCCCGGCCATGGCCCGGTGACGCCGATGGTGATGACGGCCGAAAATATCCAGACCATGGCAGCCGACCTGGAGCGCAATTTCGGATGGGCTGCCCTTGGCGGCATTATCACCGGCTATTTCGCCAGCGCCGATCAGGTGCACGCGGCGGCGGCGCTGATCGCCAAGATCAAGACCGCGAACCCGCGAGCACTTTACCTGTGCGATCCGATAATCGGTGATGATGGTAGCCTTTATGTCAGCGAAGACATTGCCACCGCCATCCGCGACACACTGCTGCCGCTCGCCGATATCGCCACGCCCAACCGGTTCGAGTGTGGCTGGCTGGTAAATCAACCGGACGGCGACGAGACGACAGAGGCGGATGCGGTTGCCGCGCAGGCTCGTTCGCTGCCGCCGCCAACCGTCATTGTCACCTCCGTGCCGGGCTTGATGGCCGGGCATATCGGCAATCTTCTGGTCGCCGGCGAGCGCACAATCCTTGCCGAGCACCGGCAGATCGACTGCCCGGTCAAGGGCACCGGCGATGTGTTTGCCGCACTCTTCCTCGCCCGCACGCTAGCCGGGCAGGACGCGCAAGGTGCACTGGCCGCGGCCTCGGCATCGCTCTGCGATCTGGTGACCGTTGCCGCCCGTACCGGCAGCAATGAGTTGCCACTTGCCGGCGCGCAGAACACACTGTCGCGGCCCCGCTCGCCGGTCACAATCCGCCACCTCCACCAGCCTGACAAGCCGCAAGGATAGCCATGCCCGACACGCCCGCATCCGCCGCAACCGGTTCCGCCGCCACCGCAACTGACCTGCCCCTCACCCGCCGCGATGTCGAGGCCGCCCATGGTCGCATTCGCAGCCATATCCGCCGCACACCGGTCATGGAAATCGCCGGCGCCGATGTCGGCCACGACACGCCGGTCAGCCTGAAGCTGGAACTGTATCAACATGCCGGCTCGTTCAAGGCGCGCGGCGCGTTCAACAATCTTTTGTCCCGCGACATACCTGCTGTCGGCGTCACGGCGGCGTCCGGCGGCAATCACGGCATCGCGGTTTCCCACGCCGCCAGCAAACTTGGCCACACCGCGCATATTTTTGTGCCGACCCTGTCCACCCAAGCCAAGATGGACCGCATCAAGGCCGCCGGCGGCACGCTTCATGTGGCGGGCAAAAAATATGTCGAGGCGCTGACCGCCTGCCAGGCCCATCAGGCGCAAACCGGCGCGGCCGAAGTGCAAGCCTACCAATCACCTGAGACCATCGCCGGCCAGGGCACGCTGGCGCTGGAATGGACCGGGCAAAGCCCCGACCTCGACACGGTGCTGATCGCGGTCGGCGGCGGCGGCCTGATCTCCGGCGTCGCCACCGGCTTTGACGGGCGCGTCAAGGTGGTCGGCGTCGAACCGCAAGGCGCGCCAACCCTGCACGCCGCATTGGCGGCAGGAGAACCGGTCGATGTGAAGGTGAATTCCATCGCCGCCGATTCGCTGGGCGCCACGTCGGTCGGCCCGCTCAACGCCGAGATTTGCAAGGCCAAAGTCGACCATGTGGCGCTGGTCACCGACGCGGCGATTGTCGACGCGCTGCGGTTCCTGTGGCAACACCTGCAGCTCGCCACCGAACCCGGCGGCGCAACCACCCTCGCCGCCCTGATGTCCGGCGCCTACAGGCCGGCACCGGGCGAGAAGGTCGGCATCCTCATCTGCGGCGGCAATGTCGATCTGGCAATGCTCGGCGAGATGATCGCCGAAGACTGACAATATCCAAGTCGATCGGTTCTGCTATACTTGCCGCGAAGAAAGAGTCGGGGCGAAGGGTTTGACCGAACAATCCGATAATAGCGACGAAGAAGACTCGGCGGCAAAGCACGGCAGATTGCGCGCCCATCGCCGCAGCCTGAACGATTTCTGGCTCGACGAAATTCCGTAATCCTAATTATTCGGTGAAATCCTTAGTCCGCCGGCGCGATAGCCGCCGGCCACGCCCTACACGATGCCGGATTTAGGGTAGAAGCGCCGGTCGTACCGGAAGACTTCAAACCGCATCGGGCTACGAAGGATGCACTCAAGAACTTCATCCACACATATTCAACAAGAAAACACCGCCACAAGGCGGGGTTTCGTATAACAATAAGTAATAAAGATTTTGGTGAAAAATCATTCGATTCTTGAATCGGTGACAACCTATAATTCAGGCGCTGAACTCATTAAATCTATAAACTGACATGAGGCAGACAAACGGATTCGAGATCGATTGTGGAAATTACGATTGAAATAGCGGCGATAGCGATTGCGGTACTATCACTTCTGATATCGGGTGTGATGGCTGGATGGACGATATATCGGGACGCCGTTCAAAAGCCGAAGTTCCGAGTTTCCGTCTCTCTCAAAACAATCGTACAGGCGGACCGGGATCCGGATGGACCGCATATTTTTCTTCAAGCCCTAAATCTAGGGCCCATCCCCAATCGAATCGGTCTGCCCTTCGCTAGATACTCGTTGTGGAACAGGTACGTAGCAAAAAAGGGTGCCGGCGCGTACATAAACCCAGATTATGCTAACCAGGGAAACACTGCCAACGCCCAACGTATTGAAGTCGGAGACACCGCGACTTTTGTCTTCCCATGGGAAAAGGATTGTTTTTTAAAAGAAAGGTTTGGGAAGATTGGCGTAACGGATGGCTATGGCAACCTACATTGGGCGCCACGTAAACAATTGAAGCGAACTGAAACTGATTATCGAAAATAATTCGGTTAATCTGCCTTTCTGTAGCTTTCTTTCTGTGCGCGCTGGCGCGACAGCAGCCGGACGCGCCCTGCTCGAAGCTGGCTTTACGGTTGAAGCGCCGGTCGTACCGGAAGTCTTCAAACCGCATCGTTGCTCGGATAGTGAATTGCTCCGGTTCATCGTCACCGATCTCACCGGCTAACACGAAAAACCTCGCCTTGTAGCGGGGTGTTTTATCAGCAACTAGCCAACTGCGGTGTAATTTGATCGGCCTTCAGTTGGCCATTTTCTGAAACGGTCCGAGAAGGGTTATTTTGATCCATTCAAATCTTAGGCTGTGTTAAGTACAAGGCTCGGCGAAGTGGACGTTTGGTCACTTGGGAAGCGCTAGTGAGAGCCACATAATGAAATGGGTTGGCAGAATATTTCTACTGGCTGTCGTCGGCTTCTTTGGATACGTAGCTTATGACGAATACAGGGCGGGTACACTTACTCGCCCGGAGATGCCGGAGGGCGCCTTCTCGTTGTCATTTAGAGATGGTCCACGATATATTGTCGAAGGCATTCCGGACGAGCAATTTGAACGAAATTACATTGCTCGTTATCCGAAAGACATTCCGCCCTGGTTCAGCGACTCTTGGTCCTTCTGCAAACCGCCGACTGATGATGAAGCCAAAACTATCAACGATGCGGTTAATCCGGGCCCCGGAATGCGTCTAGACGCTGTTTGCGAACTCAACGCAGACGGTACGATTATCCCAACGGGATACGTCTATTCAGTTCCAAACCTCTAGTGTTTTTCGTCGATAGAAGACGGGGCCGACGTCTGCTTTTTCGCTCAAAGATATCTTGTGTTGCGAGATCAAGGAACACCAAATAACCCCGCCTATGGTGGGTTTTCATTTCGTCTTTTCAGGCAGCGGTTTTTTCGAGACTGGCGACGCGAACCTCAAGCCCGCGACATCAGGATCGAGCGCCGCTATCGCATGCGTTTGCAGCCGCGGCATTCGCTATCGGATTCCCGCGATGGGATTCAACGGTTTTTCGCCAGACTGAGCTGGTTTAACGCCAAAGCCCGGCCGCCGAAACACCGGCGACCGGGCAGTGTTTTTCTCGCCGACTTATCGCGCGGCGCGCAGCTGGATGATTGCCATCACATGCCCAATCGCGAAGATCGGCACGAAGTAGCCGGGGATCATCAACAGCGGCAACTGGTTGACCACGTCGCTGCCAACGGTGCCCGGCAGTTGCAAAAAATTACCTGAAATGCTTCCGATCCCGGTGACGAACGCCACGGCAAAATCAAACAGCCCGGCGGCGATCACCGCCCATGCGGCGCGGGTCCAGCCGGCTACCCGCCGCGCCACGGTGATCGCCGCAAACGGCGCCGCCAGTCCGACCGCCACGTCGCCAAAGCCTGCCGGCACCGCGAACATCGCCGGCAGATAGCCGAACAGCCACAGGAACACGAACGATGCGCCGAGCACCCGCCAGCCCTGAACCGCGGTGAGCAGGGCGATATCCTGCGCGCCGACCCACGCCCGCACCGCGACCGATTGGCGGTATGCCAACAAGAACAGGATAACCGGCAACGAGACCGCAAGGGTGATACCGATCGGCACGCCGCCAACATCGACGGCAAATGCCCCGGCCTGACCAAGCCAGACGATCGCCACCCCCCACAGGGCAAGGATACCCGCGACCGTCGGCGTGATCAGCCGCGCCGGCGCGGCGCCTTCCGCGTGGTTAGGATGCAACCCGGACTGATTGTTGCTCCGCCCAATCTTCCTCTGACCGGCCTTGCCGCGACCCGCTGCCGTGTTGCCTGTCTGCTGTACTATCGCACTATCAATATTGGTCATGTCATTCTCCATATTATATGCATATGCACGTTATTGGTTAAACTTCTACGGTTCAAAAAGCCCGATGCGGGCCGTCACTGTTTTCGTTATTGCCCCCTCCCGGTTGTTGCCCCGCCCAATTGGCCGAGGCCGACGAGCAAAGACTGCGCCGCGCCATCGCCGAATGCTGCCACCACCCGGCCCTGCTGGGCGGTCCACAGCGGCTTGGCTTTGTTGAAAATACGCCGGCCCTTGCCAGTCAGATCGAGGATACGCGATCGCCGGTCATCACCGGCCCGCACCGAAATCAGCCCGTCGCGCTCCAGCGGCTTCAGGTTGCGGGTCAAGGTAGTGCGGTCCATGCCCAACTGGCCGGCAAGGTCGCCGACCGTGATCGCCTCGTTGCCGGAGAGCGTCGCCAGCAGCGTAAATTGCGGACTGGAAATACCGGCCGGCAGCAAGGCCGCGTCATAGCTTTGGGTCACCGCCCGCGCCGTCTTGCGCAGATTGGCGCACAGGCAATGGGCCGGACTGGTCAGGGCAAATTCTGATCGGCCGGATATCCGGGGGCGTTTTGATTTGCCGCCGGTCGCCCTGCCATCTTTCGCCTTGCTGCCGCTCGCCACAGTGGTGGCTGTCTTGCCCTTGACCATTTGCTTGCCTTTCATCTGGCTCCAGTCGAACCAAATTGCCTGCTTCATATAAGTGCATATACACTCATTGGATGAAATTGCAAGCGCCGCGCACAAAAAAAACATGGATTGGAATGTGAAACGCGATCAAAAATCACGGCACCCGCTCTGAATTAAGGCAGATCAGGTCCGCGCTGTGATCAGCTCCCGCGCGATTAACGCCGCACCGCCAAGAAGCTCCGCATCGCTCACCATGGCCCCAGCCTGATCCGGGTCCGCGCCACACAATTCGGCGCTCTCACGCGTGTGCGGCACATGGACAAGGCCGGCAAAGGCCCCCGGTCGCGCCCCGGCACAGGCCAGCGAACGCATCATGACGGCGTTGCACACATAGGCTCCGGCACTGTCGGAAAAGGTCGCCGGATAGCCCGCCTGCCGCATTCGCTCGACAATCCCCGCCGGCCAGTCGCACGTCCGCATACCCGGCTCGGCTGTATCAAGGATCGGCCCGCGCGGACAATAGCCGGCGGCGTCGGGCCGATCGATCGCACACTGATTGACCGCCCGGCGCTCCAGATGCAGTTCTGCCGCCTTGCCGTTGAGACCAAAATGCAGCGCGATATCTGGTCTGGTTTTCTCATGCAGGGCCGCAACCCGATCCGGTGCACGGGCGTATTCCACCGGCAATACTTCGCCGTGAAATTCATGCGCCGGGAATTCGCGCTGGCACAGCGCCGTCAGTGCCGGCACCAGGTTAGCGGTCGGATTGGTTGGCGCACCGGGAAACGGTCCAAAGCCGGTGAGCAAAACCTGCATGACGCCTACGCCGTTTGCCGCCCAGGCAGACTACGCCGCCTGCTTGGCCGCCAGCAGCCCGCGATTGACCAGCAACTCGGCGATCTGCACCGTATTCAACGCCGCGCCCTTCCTGAGGTTATCCGACACCACCCACATCGACAGGCCGTTGTCGATGGTGGAATCCTCGCGGATACGGGAAATGAAGGTGGCGTCCTCGCCAACGCACTCATAGGGCGTCACGTAGCCGCCATCCTCGCGCTTGTCGACGACCAGACAGCCCGGCGCTTCACGCAGGATATTGCGCGCGCGCTCTGCGGTCATCTCGTCTTCAAATTCGATATTCACCGCCTCGGAATGGCCGACAAACACCGGCACCCGCACACAGGTCGCGGTCAGCTTGATCTTCGGATCAAGCATCTTCTTGATCTCCGCCACCATCTTCCATTCTTCCTTGGTGCTGCCGTCTTCCATGAAAACGTCGATGTGGGGAATGACGTTGAAGGCGATCCGCTTGGTGAATTTTTGCGTCTCGATCGGGTCGGCGACATAGACCGCCTTGGTCTGGTTGAACAGTTCATCAGCCCCGTCCTTGCCGGCGCCCGACACCGACTGATAGGTGGCAACCACCACCCGGCGGATCCGCACCACCTCGTGCAGCGGCTTCAGCGCCACCACCAGCTGGGCGGTGGAGCAATTGGGATTGGCGATGATGTTCCGGCGCTTGCTGCGCGCCATATAGGTGACCAGTGCTTCGGCGTTCACCTCCGGCACGATCAGCGGCACGTCCATGTCGTAGCGAAAGGCCGACGAGTTATCGATCACCATGCAGCCCTTGGCGGCGATTTTCGGCGCCCATTCTTTCGACACCGAACCGCCGGCCGACATCAGCGCGATATCGGTGTTGGCAAAATCGAAATTCTCCAGCGCCTGAACTTTCAGCACCGTGTCGCCGAACGACACCTCGGTGCCATGGCTGCGCCGCGAGGCCAACGCCACCACTTTATCGGCGGGAAAGCCGCGCTCGTCGAGAATTTCGAGCATTTCGCGCCCGACATTACCGGTCGCGCCAACAATTGCGATTGTATAACCCATGTTGATACTCCTGCCGCTCCCCTCGGGCAAACAACGCCGCTCCCGCCCCGGGGAGAGCGCGGGGCAGAGGCAATTAGCCGGTGGTTTTTGTCGTAGCTAATGTCGTCATGGTGCCGCGGGTTTTAAGCGCTGCGGAGGCAATGTCAATTCAAGCAAACCGTTTGACCGCCCCTACGACATTGCCGCCTCACCCCTCCATCAGGCCCGAAAACGTCGCCAGCACCGCCGCGCCCATGGTTTTGGTACCGACCTGCTGCATCCCGTCCGACATCAGGTCGCCGGTCCGCAGGCCCTGATCGAGCACGGTGGCGATGGCCGCTTCGAGCTTGTCGGCCGCCTCGGTCATCGCAAAGGAATAGCGCAGACACATGGCAAACGACGCAATCATCGCGATCGGATTGGCCGCACCGGTGCCGGCAATATCCGGCGCCGAACCGTGGACCGGCTCATACAGTGCCTTGCGTTTGCCGGTGATCGGGTCTGGCGCGCCGAGCGAGGCCGAGGGCAACATGCCCAGCGAGCCGGTCAGCATCGCCGCCACGTCCGACAGCATGTCGCCGAATAAATTGTCGGTGACGATCACGTCGAACTGCTTGGGTTGGCGTACCAGTTGCATGCCGCCGGCATCGGCCAGCATGTGGTCCAGCTCCACATCGGCATAGTCGCGTTTGTGCAGGGCGGTGACCACCTCGTTCCACAACACGCCGGACTTCATGACGTTGCGTTTTTCCATCGAGGTGACCCGGTTCCGCCGGGTCCGCGCCAGATCGAACGCCACGCCGGAAATCCGCTCGATCTCGAACGTGTCATAAACTTGCGTATCGATCGCCCGCTTCTGGCCGTTGCCCAGATCGGTGATGGTTTTCGGCTCGCCGAAATAAACCCCACCGGTCAGTTCACGCACGATCAGGATATCCAGCCCGTCGACCAATTCGCGTTTCAGTGAAGACGAATCCGCCAGCGCCGGATAGCAGATCGCCGGGCGCAGATTGGCGAACAGTTCCAGATCCTTGCGCAGCCGCAACAGCCCGGCCTCCGGGCGCACGTCATAGGGCACATCATCCCATTTCGGCCCGCCAACCGCGCCGAACAGCACCGCGTCGGCAGCCAGCGCCTTGTCCATGTCGGCATCGGATATCGCCGCCCCGTGAGCGTCATAAGCCGACCCGCCGACCAGCCCTTCGTCCACCACGAACGACGCCGCGCCGCTTTCGTTCATATAGTCGATGATACCCCGGACCTCGTTCATGGTTTCCGGGCCGATCCCGTCGCCGGGAAGCAGAAATAGCGTGTGGGTGGTCATGGGTTTGTCCTGTCAGCAATGTGGCGCGAGGCCTTGGTAGAGACCTCGCGCCAAACCGGCAAGACAGGGCCGGTCACAATTGTGACCCGGTGTGTGTCGGTATTCGTTACAACGACCGCGGCTTGATGATGACGACCTGTGTCGAAGTGACACCACCCTCGGCAGGCCGCGCCGTATAATTCGCCGAAACATGAATTTGCCGATCGGTAACGATCAGCACCGTGCCGGAACGAAACTGTGCGGTCATTGACACCGGCAGCATGCGCCTGATCTCATTGCACTCGATGCCGATGGATCGTTGCGATGCGATCTGCCCTCTCTCAAATGGCGACAACGCACCAGGTTCCTGATCGGGAAGCCCGCGCGACACCCGTTTGGCAAAGCGCGCCCGGCGTGCCGTCGCGTTGGTCAGTGTAATCAGCGTCCGATGCTCACCCCGCGCGACGCCTTCCTGCAAGGTCTCGCCAGAATAGCCACACTGGAACGGGACAACATAGGCAAACTTTGCGCCGTCAAATCCAAAGCCATCGTCATCGCCGGGCCCATCGCCACCGGCATCGACAATGATCTTGCAATCCGCCGTCACCGCGAAAGCACCGACGGTCACCAGATGCGGGCCAGAGCGGGCATTTTCCGGGACCGTCAAGGTCAGCCGGGCGCGTCCATCACCATCGGAGCGGCCAACAGCCACCTCCTTGTCGCCAAACAGCAGATGATGGGGACGTTCCGGCAACAGGCCGGAAGCCAGCACGGTCGCCGACTGGCCGGGCGCTACAGCCTCCGGCGCCACGTCACAATGGGGAAAGACCGGCAAGGCGAAATCAAGCCGCGATGTCCTCGCCCGATCGAGAATCTTGTCGTTGGGACCGCGACTGATGAACTCGGCCCGAAACTTTGATTGCGCATCCAGAGCAAGCTGAAGGATCGGGATAATCAGGCTGATTTGCTCCCGCGACGCCACACCGTCAGTCGGCGCATTTGTCCCGTCCGGGTCACCAATCCGGCCCATCGGAAAATCGGGGATAGTCCTGAGTGTCTCGACAGTTGCACGCACACGCGCATTGCGAATTTCGACAAATCCGCCGGTCCCCACATCGAACTCGAAGTAACTCAGTTTCGCCACTTTCCGTCCGCGCAAATTGACAATGCCAATACGCTCGGCGCCGGCAAAATCGGAGGGGATGCCCAGTTCTTTCAACGCTTCCGGTTTGCCGCCGGTCGTCGGATCAAGGTCGGTATCAACAATGAAATAAAATGTTGAGGGGCCTGTCAGTTCTTCCGGAAACGGCCGGCGTGTGCGGATTGCCAGCACGGCGGTAGTGCGCTTTTGATCGACCCGCGCCTCGATCTCGGCAATATCAAGATGTTCGAACGGCGGTTTTAATTCGCCCAAAATGTCGGACCGCGAGGCGACCAGCGATGGAAAGACCGGATCGACGACACGGTCGGGAACCTGCGCCAGAACAAAATTGCGCATCGCCTCTCTTTGCGCAACGGTGAACTGACCGGAAGTCGGCGCCCCGACGCCGATAAATTCCAGATCTGGATTGCCCGACGAACCATTGTCGAGCCAGCAATAGGACATCACGTTGTTGGAATCGCACAACGTGCCCGGGCCCGCGCCAGGTACCGGTGCGGTCGGATCGTCTCCGTTGTCCAGAATACCATCACCATTGTCATCGATGCCGTCGCCATGCCTAAGGCTGAACGAATGGCCGACCTCATGGGCAACCAGCGTAACTTCGAACAGGGTAAAATCCGGTCCCGGTGGCAGATATTGCGAGGCATCGTCAAGCACGATGCCCAGCCCGCCGATGCCGGCGGCCGCCGCGCCATGAACGGGAAAGGCAATGTCCGTATACTCGACATCGTTCGCATTGACCGCTGTCACGCCGCTCACCGAAGGATAGCCAATATTGTAAGTATTGACCGGCTGGCGGATCAGATCGAGATATTTGATCTGCATGGGCAGCGATACCAGCGTCTGATCCAGATCGGCGGCAACAACATTGCCGACCACCGTTTCCAGCGCATTGACCAACAGCGTATCGCTGGCATCGACCAACCCGTTGACATTTTCATCGCGATAGATCGGTTCGCCGATCGCAAAAATACCGTCCAGATTGCTGTCCACATATCTGACATTGCCCGGCATCGGCAAAAGCGGCGCGCCATCATGGCCAAGATCGACAATTCCAAAATCTGCGGAATTTGTCGAAAGCAACGTGTCCAGCCCGCCATTGACGATGCTGTTATTGTTGGCATCAAAATACAGCGGATCGCCCATCAACCAGGCGCGGCGGCACATGACGATCGCATCGTCATTTTCGCCATTCACCAGATTGCCACCGCTTCCGGCCACATCGCGGATAATCGGGAAACTGACCGGCCCGTCGACGATGGCTCTTGTCGCCGCTGCACGAAGTGTCATGTCGATCAACGGAATAAACAGTTGCTCGCTCGGCCGCTCATGCCGGCGCCACAGAACATCGTCCGTCGTGACCTCGCCAACAACGCCGGGATCAACCATCGACGGGGCGCCCTCAACACCGCACCAGCGCACTGGAACCGAGATAAATTCCCCAGCCTGCGCCAGATTTGCCAACACCGAAAAAGCCAGCGCACCCGCAACGATCATGCTGCTATTCCTAGTACATGAAGAAATTCCTGTCCTGCCAAACATGACAATCCTCTCCTTTCGCAAGCGCTAGCTGGATCGGACTGCTTAACTCCAGATTGTGTTGTAATTTTGAATTAATACCTGAACGGGTATTTTTCAACTTGTGAATATCAAGTTAAATACCAGTATAGCGTTGATTTATATAGATTTTATTCGAATTCAGCCGCGAAAGGCGGTGGCGTCGATTTCCACCTTCATTTCCTCTTCGCACAACCCGGCGATCATCATTGTGGCAGCCGGCAGGATTTCGCCGAAAACCGCGCCCAGCACGCCAAAGACATCGCCGGTAAACGCCCGGTCAGTGAGGATATAACGCACCCGCACCACATCACCCATGGTGAAACCGGCCTCTTCCAGCACCGCCGCAATGGTGGCAAGGGCGTTGCGGGTCTGATCCTCGACACGCTCCGGCATTTTCATGGTGCCATAATCATAGCCGGTCGTGCCGGAGACAAAGCACCAGTCGCCCTGCACCACGGCGCGGCTGTAACCCACGGTATTTTCAAATGGCGATCCGGTGGATATTCGCCGCCGGACACTCGCCCTGCGATCATTTTCAGCCGTCAAACCCGTCACCCTTGCCCGCGCGCCACGGATCGTCCCGGCTGGACATCCGGTGTCCGGCGATCACCACCACCAGAGCGGTCACCAGGCTCACCACCAGCAATTGCCAGCTCCGGGTCAAAAACAGGTTCCAGAATGTCGTGATCAACACCGCAATCAGCGCTGCACGAATAGCCGACCCGAGCGGCGAACGGCCAACCAGAATGAAATCAAGCATTGGAGATATTCCCTCTGCGGGCAGTGGACTGCCTCAATTTATTACGCTGGCTGTCACCGCGCATTCAACACCTATACCCAGGGCCGGTTCTCGGACATGTTTTCCTCGTACCCGTCGATCTTGGCCGATTTTTCCTGGGTCAGCGCAATATCGTCCAGCCCGTTCAACAGGCAGTGCTTCTTGAACGCATCGACCTCGAACGTCACCACACCGCCATCGGGACCACGAATTTCCTGGGCTTCCAGATCCACGGTCAGCGTCGCGTTGGCGCCGCGCCCGGCATCGTCCATCAGCTTTTCCAGATCGTCCGGCGAAACCACCACCGGCAAGATGCCGTTCTTGAAGCAATTATTGTGAAAAATATCGGCGAATGAGGTGGAAATGACGCAGGTGACGCCGTAGTCCTTCAGCGCCCACGGTGCATGCTCCCGGCTCGACCCGCAGCCGAAATTGTCGCCAGCCACGATGATCCTGGCGTCCTTCCAGGCCGGCTTGTTGAGCACGAAATCCGGATTGTCCGTCCCGTCCTCATTGTAGCGCATTTCGGAAAAAAGCGCCGTTCCGAGGCCGGTCCGCTTGATCGTTTTCAAATATTGCTTAGGAATGATCATGTCGGTATCGACATTGACGATCGGCATCGGTGCGGCGACCGCTGTGAGCGTGGTAAACTTGTCCATGGCGGGCGCTCCAGTGTCGCCTGAAAATTCGGTAACGTGACTACCGATATCTTGAATTCCGGTCCGGCCAGATTTCTGGCGCCCGCCCGGCATCAATAAAACTGAGACTACGACCTAAAGCACGGTGCCGGGCCAACGGCAAGCCGTGGGGAATATAACCGCAATGGTTGCAGAAAATCCGCTGTCGCACATCACCCAAAGCACCGGTTTACGCCCATGATCGACAGGCGATTTCTGGCGGACAATTCCCCGTTCCTGCTGGGTGGCGCAACGCTAATGCTCGCCTCCAGCTTCGGGCAAACCTTTTTCATCGCCCTGTTTGCCGGCCATCTGCGCGCCGAATATGGCTTGAGCAATGGCCAGTGGGGGTTGTTGTACACAATCGCAACGCTGGCTTCGGCGGCGCTGCTCATCCACACCGGCAAATATGCCGATCAGTTGCGCATCCGCACGCTGGCGTTGATGGTGATCGTCGCCTATGTCGCCATTGCCATCGCCATGGCCAATGTCAGTTCAGTGTTCATGCTTGGAGTCATTATCTTCGGACTGCGGTTTTGCGGCCAGGGCATGATGAGCCATCTGGGCATGACCGCCATGGGCCGCTGGTTTGTCGGCCGGCGCGGTCAGGCGGTCGCCATCGCATCGTTGGGGTTCTCGGTTGGCGAAGCGATCTTGCCGATGGCCTTCGTGGCGCTGACCGGAATATTGGGCTGGCGGCACACATGGCTGGCCATCGCGCTCATTCTGGCGCTGTTTCTCGCACCGCTGATCCTGTGGCTGTTGCGGCTGGAGCGCACCCCCGCCAGCCTGGCGACCAGCGAATTGTCAACCGGCATCGGCGACCGCCACTGGACCCGTGGGCAGGCGCTGCGCCATCGCCTGTTCTGGATACTCATGCCGGGATTTCTGGCGCCATCTTTCATCTCAACCTCGGTGATGTTCCATCAGGTTCACCTGACCGATATCAAGGGCTGGCAACTGGCCGCCTTCGTCGCCGCCTTTCCTGTGCTGTCCGCCGCCGCGATCATCTGTTCGTTCCTGGCCGGCTGGGCCATCGACCGCTGGAGCGCCCTGACAGTCCTGCCGGTTTATCTGGTGCCGATGGCTATCGGCCTGGTGCTGATCGCGCTCAACACCTCGATCTGGATCGTGCCGGTCGCCTTCGTGTTTTTTGGCGCAACCAGCGGCTTCGGCAACGCCACGATGGGCGGCCTGTGGCCGGAACTTTACGGTACCTTGAACCTTGGCGCGATCCGGGCGCTGGCGGTGGCCGGCATGGTCATCGCCTCTGCCGTTGGCCCCGGTGTCACCGGCCTGTTGATCGACGCCGGCGTTGCATTTGAGACCCAGTGCCTGTGGATGGCGGCCTATATGGTCACTATCGCCGCAGTGCTGGCGATCTATACCCGCCGCACAAAATTGGTAGCAGCGGCCTGAAACGGGCCCTAGCGCCGGGTGCCGATCAGCTGGTCGAGTTTTTCGATGTTCTGCAGCGCCTTTAGTTCAGCCGCTTTCGAGGCTTCTATCGAGGTCGCCGCCCTGCTCAGGCTGATCGTGATATCCCGATTGATCTGGCTGATTGCAGGACCGGTGATCGCGGTGCCACTGGTTCCCCTGGTGATACTGGTCGCAACCCGGGTGCTGAGGGTCTGAATCTCCTTTACCGCGTTCTTGATGCCCTCAATGGCATCGGTATTGGCGCCGATGGCAATCTTCAGTTCATCGCTGGTGTCGCGAACCGCCGCAACGGTCTCCAGCGAAAAGCCGCTCGTGCCAAAATCGACCCTGGTGATCAGACTGAGGCCGGACAGCACGCCGCCAAAGGCCACCAGAAACGCCAATGCCCAGGTGGCATGCCGGGGAAACAGCAACCGAAGCAGCGCAATACTGACAATCGCCCCGCCTATCACCGCCGGGATCATCCACACCAGATTTCCCGATCTGGCAGCCTCATCAAGATACTGCTCCATAAATGCCGCCCCCTGCCAAGACATGATTCAGGCGATGATCTCGGGCCGCAATCGCCAATATTACCGTCGAATTGCGCCAACTATAAGTTGATCGCCGGCAATGGCGCAAATCACCGGCGGCCGGTTTGGAAGTAATATCGGGCAGTCGGAATATCCAGCTTGGCGAAATACGCGCCAGGTTATGACCTAGTCACCCGAAAAGGCCAGTATCGCCAGCACCACGGCAACCATCGCCGCCGGTCCGGCGATCCTTGCATAGCGCGGGATCATTGCCCGGGCACTGGCGTCGCCCGCCGCGATTTTGCGCTCGGCGAGGAAGATCATCGTCACCGCGCCGGTGAGCACCAGCACCGCCAGCATTTTCAACCAGAACCACAATCCCAAGCCGCTCAGGTCAAAGCCATGGACCAGCCCCAGCAGCGCCAACCCGCTCAACCACAACAACACCACGCAGCCGCGCGAAACACGGCCAAACCGGCCGCCCAGCGGCATCAGGATCGCGGCGTTTTCCGGCGAACCGCTGCCGGCCACTTTGCGCAATATCGTGCCGGCGATCGCCAGACCAATCCCGGCGGAAAAGGCCAGAAAATGGATGATCAGGACGAGCTTGACGAGCATGTCAGGCGCCATTCCAGTCACGAATATCGACAAAATGCCCGGCGATCGCCGCCGCCGCCGCCATCGTTGGCGAGACCAGATGGGTTCGCCCCTTGAAGCCCTGCCGGCCTTCAAAATTGCGGTTGGATGTCGAGGCGCAGCGCTCTTCCGGCGCCAACTTGTCGGCATTCATCGCCAGACACATCGAACAGCCCGGCTCGCGCCAGTCAAAACCCGCTGCGGTGAAGATCTTGTCCAGACCTTCTGCCTCGGCCTGCGCCTTCACCAGCCCGGAGCCCGGCACCACCATGGCGTCGACCCGCTCGTGGACCCTCTTGCCGTCGATGGTCGCCGCGGCAGCGCGCAGATCCTCGATCCGCCCGTTGGTGCACGAACCGATGAACACTCGGTCGAGCGCAATATCGACCATTTTGGTGCCCGGCGTCAGGCCCATATAGGCCAGCGCCCGGTGCTTGGACGCCCGCTTGGCCTCGTCCTTTATCGCCTCCGGGTCGGGCACTGCGCCCAGCACCGACACCACGTCTTCGGGTGATGAGCCCCAGGTCACGATCGGCGGCAGGTTGGCCGCATCGAGGCGGATTTCGGCGTCAAATTCCGCGCCCTCGTCGCTGGGCAATGTTCGCCAATATTCCAGCGCCTTGTCCCACGCCGTGCCGGTCGGTGCTTTTGGCCGGCCAATTACATAATCGAAAGTCTTTTCATCCGGCGCCACCATCCCGGCCCGCGCCCCGCCTTCGATGGTCATGTTGCAGACCGTCATCCGCCCTTCCATCGACAGCGAACGGATGGCCTCGCCGGCAAATTCGATCACATGGCCGGTGCCGCCGGCGGTGCCGATCTCGCCGATGATCGCCAAAATGATATCCTTGGCGGTCACCCCGTCGGGCAGCGCGCCGTCGACGGTGACGCGCATATTCCTGGCCTTGCGCTGGATCAGCGTTTGCGTCGCTAGCACATGTTCCACTTCCGAGGTGCCGATACCGTGGGCCAGCGCGCCAAACGCGCCATGGGTGGAGGTGTGGCTGTCGCCGCACACGATAGTCATGCCCGGCAGTGTGAAGCCCTGTTCGGGGCCGATAATATGGACAATCCCCTGTCGCTGGTCCGTCGCGTCATAATATTCAACGCCGAATTCGGCGGAATTTTTGGCCAGCGTATCGATCTGCAGGGCCGATTCAGGATCATCGATGCCGGCGCTGCGATCCGTTGTCGGCACATTGTGATCGACCACCGCCAGCGTTTTGTCCGGCGCGCGAACGGCGCGCTGGCTCATCCGCAAGCCCTCGAAAGCCTGCGGGCTGGTCACTTCGTGGACGAGATGCCGGTCGACATAAATCAGGCAGGTACCGTCAGGTTGTTCATCAATCAGATGATCGGCCCAGATTTTGTCATAAAGGGTCTGTTTGTCGGGTCGGACGGATTGTGCACACATGGTCACATCGCTTTAAAAAGAATGAGGAGAACGATTTTGTTGCCTGATATGCGTCACACGCCATATCCGGTCAAGCAGTCCGGTGCACGTACGCGTCCACACTGGAAACACAATATGATAAAGTCGCCCATGGACCCATGCGACTTGTTCGATCGCGGCCGTAATAGCCCCGGCAATAGCGCCAGCCGCCTTGGCCGGTGGGCCGGGGTCATATCCCGGCGTTTGTGTGCGGCCGTTTGTTTCGCCCTTATTCTGACAGCGCCGGCAATCGCCGCCAGCCAGACACCTTGCGACCGGCTGGAACACAAGGGCACCGGTTATGTCGTGTGCACCTTCGACCTTCGCAACACCGATATGCGGTTGTTTCTCAACAATGGCGACGGGCGCGCGTTCGGCTCCTTCCGCGCCCTGATCGCCGACCAGCGCGACAAGGGTTTTGCTGTACCTTTTGCCATGAACGGCGGCATGTATCATCGCGACCGCTCACCGGTCGGGCTTTATATCGAAGACGGCAAAACCGTGAAAAAGGCGGCAAACGGCCCCGGCCCCGGCAATTTCCACATGCGCCCCAACGGCATTTTCTGGATCGATGGCGAGGTAGCCGGCGTCAGCGAAAGCCGGGCATTCACCAAATCCGGGCGCGCCGCCCGCTTCGCCACCCAGTCCGGCCCGATGCTGGTTATCGACAACGCGCTGCATCCGCGCTTCATCGAAGGTTCCGAATTTCGCAAGGTCCGCAACGGCGTCGGCGTGCGCGGCGCAAATCAGGTCATTTTGGCTATTTCAGAATCCCGGGTGAATTTCCACGATTTCGCGACCCTTTTTCGCGACCGCCTCAAGTGCCCGAACGCGCTGTTCCTCGACGGCACCATATCCAGCATTCATGCGCCGGCAGCCGGGCGCACGGATTTCCTGTTTCCCATGGGGCCGATCATCGCCGTGATCGAAAAGCCGGAAATGAGCCAATAAATCTGGCCGACAAAGCCTATGCAGCTGCGGGACGGTCTTCACACTCAATGTCAAAGACATCCTTCAGACCGGCACGACCCGCCGCGTTGAAAATCACCGCCCGGCTTTGTGGACATCGCTCAAACCAGCCCCGGTTCGCCAGATCGACCGCCAGATCAGCGCCGAACTGGCCGGCGATGTGATAGCGCCGCTCCGTCCAGTCCAGACAGGGGCGAAACAGAATGCGGTTGCCGCGTTTGCCCAGCGCGTTTTCAAGCCCGCGGTCGGCGAAAAATGCCATCCCCGCGCCGGTGATCAGGCCGCCTTCGTCATTGAATTCGACCAGATGGCGCTGCTGGAACGACGACGCGATCTGTACCGCGACCCACCCGGCTAGATGATCATAGCAATAGCGGCATTCCCGCATCGCCGTGTCCACGCGGCTTGGCCGGCGCTGGCGCGGTGGCGTCTGGATGGCGGCAACCGCGCCAAGGGTCTCCAGCAACTGCACAACCAGCGGCGAGGCGATGCGGAAATATCGGTGGCGACCCTGGCTCACCACGCTGAGCAGGTTGGCGTTGACCAGTAATTTGAGGTGACTGCTCGCGGTTTGTGCCGTGATCCGCGCCCGGTAGGCCAGTTCCTTGGCCGTATGCGCCCGGCCATCCATGAGCGCGCTGAGGATACAGGCCCGGGCCGGATCGCCGACCAGCGCGCCGATTTCGGCAACATTCAGAATATTCTCCATGCCGGCAATTTACCCGCCCGGCTGGCCGCCCCGCAAGCGCCGATACTTCGATCGCCATCGAAGTGATTGGCCCCCTGTCGCTGCTCCGAAACACTAGATTTGCCGGCAAAGGAGCACAGCCATGAACATCACCAGCACCATGTCGACATTTGCAATGAGAATGCCGCCGGCTAGCACGACAATCTTGACTATCGTCGCCGCCTGGATTGAACGCGCCCGCCAACGCCGCGCACTGGCACGGCTCGACGACCACCTGCTTTGCGACATCGGCGTCAGCCGGTCACAAGCAAAAATCGAGTGTCAAAAACGGATGTAAGATCAGCGCCGGCGACCCGGTTGGACAACCGGCCGGGCAAAAACAGCACAAATGAAAACGGCGCCCCGAAGCACTGTCGCAAGCGGCGGCGTCACATATTCAGGTAAAACCGGAAATTATTCGGCAGCTTCGGCCTTGGCGGCGTCCTTGCCGGCCTTGGCGCTTGCCCGCTGCGCAGCGGCGGCTTCGCGTGCCTTGTCGTTCAGCCCCCGGGCGCGGGTATTGGTCGCCTCGACGATACGGGCCGACTTGCCGCGCCGTTCGCGCAGATAATACAGCTTGGCCCGGCGCACCCTGCCCCGGCGCACCACTTCGACATTTTCCACGATCGGCGAATAGACCGGAAAAACCCGCTCGACCCCTTCGCCATAGGAAATCTTGCGCACGGTGAAACTTTCGTTGAGGCCGCCGCCCTTGCGCCCGATGCACACACCTTCATAAGCCTGCAAGCGGGTCCGCGTACCCTCGGTCACCCGCACATGGACACGGATCGTATCGCCGGGCTCAAATTCGGGAAGGACGCGTTTTGCCGCAACGCTGGCCATTTCGGCCTGCTCGAGTTCCTCAATGACGTTCATTGTTCTTGCCTGTTGTCGTGGCGCCATCGCGGGCAGCATTGCCGTAGGCCGCAGCCGGGGCGCCTGAAATATGGAATTCCTGCCGGAAGTTGGCGGGCTATACACCGTTCCGTTTGGCCTGTCGAGGGTCGCCCGGCTTTTCCGCCTCAACCGCCGGCGCACGACGATTTTGTAACAGATCAGGCCGCCGCTCGCGGGTGATCTGCTCGGCCTGCGCCGCCCGCCAACGGGCAATCTCGCCATGGTGGCCGGACTGCAACACATCCGGGATCGTCTGACCTTCAAACGCCACCGGCCGCGTGTAATGGGGATATTCCAGCAATCCGTCCTCAAAACTTTCAGATTTCGCTGATTCTTCAGCCCCCATCACGCCGGGCAGCAGGCGTACACAGGCGTCGATCAGTGCCATCGCGGCAATCTCGCCGCCTGACAGCACAAAATCGCCGATGGAGACTTCCTCCAGATTGCGGGCGGCGATCACCCGCTCATCGACCCCTTCAAACCGCCCGCAGACGATCAACGCGCCCGGCCCGGCCGCCAGTTCCCTGATCCGCCCCTGTGTCAGCGCCGCGCCGCGCGGGCTCATCAGCAGCCGCGGGCGGGGATCATCGGGCGCCACACAGGCATCGATCGCGTTGGCCAACACATCGGCGCGCAACACCATGCCCGGCCCGCCGCCAGACGGGGTATCATCGACTGCCCGGTGGGTGCCTATGCCATGATCGCGGATATTGCCGAGCGACAGCGACCAGATACCCCTGTGCAGCGCCCGCCCCGCCAGCGATATGCCAAGCGGTCCGGGAAACATCTCCGGGTAGAGCGTCAGAATGTGCGCATCAAAAGCCATGGGTAGTGTTCCAGCCCCGATGTGTGTTCGGGATCAGTGCAATTTCAGGAAAAGTGGGCACCGGTTTTCTGCCCGGAAATTGCACCAGAAAAAGCAATTTCAGGAAAAGTGGGGACCGGGTTTCCGCCCGGAAATTACACCAGAAAAATTATTCAGAGCGCTTCGCCTTCCTGTGCCTCATAGACCTTGACGTCCCGCGACAGGAGACCGATTTCGTCAAGCGCCGCCCGCCAGTCCGCCATGTGCGGCGTGGCGAAATGGGCTTTCAGATGGTCCATCGAGTCCCATTCCTCGTAGATCCGGATCAGGCCCGGCTCCTGCACATCATACCCGTACGAGTAGATCCGGCATCCGTCCTCGGCCTGTGATGCGGCGAGCATCTTGTCCGCATGGGGCTTCCACGCATCCACATTGGCCGGGTCGAGCCGGAACGTTCCACCAACAATGATCATTATTTTTCCTCCAGTTTTACTTCAATCTCGTCAGGCGGGTCGATGACGATCCGCCCACCCGCAATATCAACCACCGGCACTGCCGCCTTCGTGAACGGTACAAAAAGCGTATCCCCGGATTGCGGCGCGATTTCCAACAAAGTCCCGGCCCCGAAATCAGGGATTGCGACGACCGTCCCGACCGGCCTGTCATCGGTATCGACAACGGCAAGGCCGATCAGGTCGGCAAAGTAGAATTCATCGTCATCGCTGACCACTGGCAGGACCGAGCGCGGCACGAACAGCTCGATCCCGGTCAGCGCCTCGGCGGCATTACGGTCGGCAACTTCAGCAAAACGCACGACCAGCATTTTATTTGCCGGTCGCGCACTTTTGACGGTGAACTGCCGGCCATCCGCCGCCTGCAGTGGCCCATAGGCACCAAGCGCCAGCGGGTCGTCGGTAAAGCTCTTGACCCGCATCTCGCCGCGAATACCGTGCGGCGCGCCGATCCGGCCAATCAGCACAAGTGGATCGGCAGCACTCATCGCTCAGCCGTCACTCGGATTTGGCTTTTTCGGCCGGAGCCTCCCCGGACGGAGCTTCTTCAGCGGCGGCATCTTCGGCCGGAGCCTCCTCGGCCGGAGCTTCTGCAGCCGGCGCTTCCTCTGCCGGCGCTTCTTCTGCCGGGGCTTCTTCTGCATGCGCTTCTTCTGCCGTGACTTCTTCAGCGGGCGCCTCTTCTGCAGGCGCTTCCGATTCAGCCGCAGCCGCCGTCTTGGCATCTTCCTCGGCCTGCGCCTTGGCGTCCAGCCGTTCCTGCGCCTTGGCGCCGATCTTGGCCTTGTTCGGATTGTTGCGCGATTCGCGCTTCAACAGGCCGGCAGCATCAAGAAAACGCAACACCCGGTCGGTCGGCTTGGCGCCATTGTCGAGCCAATGCTGGGCGCGCTCGGTGTCGAGTGTCACCCGCTGTTCGGAATCCTTCGGAAGCAGCGGGTTATAGGTGCCGATCCGCTCGATATAGCGGCCATCGCGCGGCGACCGCTCATCAGCCGCAACAATGCGGTAATAGGGGCGCTTCTTGGAGCCACCACGGGCCAGTCTCAGTTTTACAGTCATTGTCTTTGTCCTTCAGGTCTTGGTTGTCAGTGTTGATTGTTCACGATTTCAGGTTTCAGGGCCGGGATGCCGCCAGACTTGCGCCGTCTCGCCCTTCAATTCGATGGTTGTTTCATGGGTCGCGCCAAGGCGTTCGGCGACCCGTTGCGAGGGCGCATTTTCCGGCGCGATGTAGCTGACCAGCGTGGTTCGGCCCATTTCGCCATAGGCATGGTCCCGCGCCCGCCGTGCGCCCTCGGTCGCATAGCCCTTGCCGTGAAAGCGGCGAAACAGCGCCCAACCGATTTCCAGCTCTGGCCAGTCGCCCGGATGCCACAGGCCGGTCCAGCCGATCATGTCGCCGGAGGTTTTTTCCTCCAGCACCCAGATGCCATAGCCGCGCAACGCCCAGTGGCCGGCCTCCCTGGCACATCTCCGCCACGCATCGCCGGCATCGCCCGGCCCGCCACCAAAGCGCGACAGGGGTTCGTCGGCATAAAATTCCGCCATCGGCCCGGTATCGTCGAGTGTCCAGCCGCGCAGGATCAGCCGTTCTGATTCCAGAACCGGAACATTCAGCCCGCCGGTCATTTGCGCGCCGCCTCGTGATGGCGAATGACTTCGCCGATCACGAAATTCAGGAATTTTTCGGCAAATTCTGGATCGAGATGAGCGTCCTCCGCTAGCGAACGCAGCCGTGCGATCTGGTCCTTTTCCCGCGCCGGGTCCGCCGGCGGCATACCATGCGCCGCTTTCAGGCCACCGACCCGCCGCGTATGCTTGAACCGCTCGGCAAGCAAATGCACCAGCGCCGCATCGATATTGTCGATGGATTCGCGGATCGAGCGCAATTCATCCGCCGGTATCGCAGAAGGTGGTTGGTTCTCAGGCGTCATTTCTTGAACTTCGTCTTGATCTTGCCGCCGCCCATTCCCGGCAATCCCCCGGGCAGGCCACCGGGCAATCCGCCAGGAAGACCAGAGCCGGCAATGCCGCCCAGACTGCCCGCAAGACCAGGCATCCCGCCAGAGAGCCCATCGGGCACCGTGCCGCTCTTTTGCATTTCTTCCAGCATCGCCGGATCCGGCTCCGGCATGCCACCGCCAAAAAGCCCGGCAAGGCCGCCCTTCTTGCGGCCCATCTTCTTCATCATGTCGGCCATCTGCCGATGCATTTTCAAAAGCTTGTTGACGTCCTGCACCTTGAGGCCGGAACCGGAGGCGACGCGCTTTTTGCGGCTGGCATTCATCAGCGCCGGCTTGGCTTTCTCTTTTCGGGTCATCGACGAAATGATCGCCAGCTGCCGCTTCAGGATGGAATCATCCATCCCCGCCGCCGCCATCTGGTTCTTCATTTTGCCCATGCCGGGCATCATTCCCATGATGCCGCTCATGCCGCCGATCTTCTGCATCTGCTGAAGTTGCTCGGCGAGATCACTGAGATCAAACTGGCCCTTCTTGAGTTTTTCGGCCGCCGCCTGGGCTTTCTCGGCGTCAATATTCTCCGCCGCCTTTTCCACCAGCGACACGATGTCGCCCATACCCAAAATACGGTCGGCGATGCGGCCGGGATGAAAATCCTCTAGCGCATCCATGGTCTCGCCGGTGCCGATCATCTTGATCGGCTTGCCGGTCACCGCCCGCATCGACAGCGCCGCGCCACCGCGCCCGTCGCCATCGACCCGCGTCAGCACAATACCGGTGATCCCGACCCGATCGTTGAACTGGCTGGCGACATTGACCGCGTCCTGGCCGGTCAGCGCATCGGCCACAAGCAGGATTTCATGTGGGCTGGTCGCCCGGCTGATCTCCTGCATTTCCAGCATCAGCGGTTCGTCGATATGGGTCCGGCCGGCCGTATCGAGCATCACCACGTCATAGCCACCGAGGCGGCCGGCATTGGCGGCCCGGTTGGCGATCTGCACCGGCGCCTCGCCGGCAACGATCGGCAGCGTCGCCACATCGACCTGTTCGCCAAGTACCTTGAGCTGTTCCTGCGCAGCCGGCCGCCGCGTATCCAGCGAGGCCATCAGCACCTTTTTCTTGGACCGTTCGGTGAGCCGTTTGGCGATCTTGGCGCTGGTTGTCGTCTTGCCCGAACCCTGTAGCCCGACCATCATCAAGGTGACCGGTGGCGCTGCATTGAGATCGATCGGCTCGGCATCCGAACCCAGCATGGCGACCAGTTCGTCATGGACGATCTTGACCACCATCTGCCCCGGCGTCACCGATTTGACTACATCGGCGCCAATCGCCTTGGCCCGCACCTTGTCGGTAAACGAGCGCACCACGTCGAGCGCCACATCGGCCTCTAGCAGCGCCCGCCGCACTTCGCGCATGGCTTCGCCGACATCCTTTTCCGACAGCGCACCACGGCCGGTGAGCGTGTCGAAGATGCCGGAAAGGCGATCGGATAGGGTCTCGAACATTTTTGTCCTCGTCTCCTATGGCACCGGGTTCGCCGCCCGCATTCGCGAACGGACAAAGCAAAAAGCACCTGCGGGCGAATATCGCTGGCAGGTGTTGGCCACCGGGATCTCTTTAGACCTTTACGGGTCCCGGCAAGCGCGTCTGGTGTCAAACGTCAATTAGTGGCCGTGAACTAGGGATATTGGGGTGTCCTGTCAACTGGCGGCGATTCACCTGTGAGGCACCTATGGTTATCGGTTCTTCAACATTCCCCCGGCAATGTACCGGCAAAATGCCCCGTTGTTGTTGATCTGCAGGACCAAAGCGCCGCTGTGCCGACCATTGCCGCCAATCACCCCACCGCGCTGACGGGATTCTGCTCCAATCGCCAGTTGCGCTCAGACCGCATCCTGTCGTGGATGACGCTTGCCGGCGTATTCGCGGTGGCCATCGCGTCCTATGCCAACACGATTCTGGGCACCGATGTCTCCTGGTACATCACCATCTGCGAGCGGGTTCTGGCCGGCGACCGGCTCTATGTCGACATTATCGAGGTCAATCCGCCGTTTTCGGTGTGGATGTATCTGCCGGCGATCCTTGCCGCAAATGCGCTGGACATCATGCCGGAAACCGCCGTCCGCGCCATGCCGCTGATCGCCACCGCCGGCAGTCTCTGGCTGACCCGCACCATCATTGCCCGCACCGATCTGGTGCGCCTGCCCCTGCCTTGGTGGGCCGGCGGTGTGGTTGCCGCCGCGCTGCTGCTTGGCCCGGGTCATGAAATCGCCCAGCGCGAGCATCTCGGCCTGATTGTGCTGTTGCCGATGCTTGCTGTCATCGCCGCCCGCGCCGACGCCAGTCAGTCTCGCCAGGTTCCCCTGTGGATCGCCGTCCTTGCCGGCATCGGCGGTATGATCGTGCTCGGCATCAAGCCCCATTACGGTCTGGCAATCTTCCTGCCCGCAGCCCACGCCGCCTGGCGCCGCCGCTCGATGGCGCCGATACTGGCCCCCGAAATGTGGGTCGCCGGCAGTCTGTTCCTCGTCTATGTCGCCTGCATCTGGTTCATCACGCCGGACTATATTCGCATCTGGGTGCCGATCCTGATCGACGTCTACATCCCGGTCCGCCTGCCCTTCGGCCTTCTTGCCGGCATGGCCCTGCCCGGCTGGATCGCCTCGCTGGCCGCCATTCATGTGCTTGGCGCCAATCCGTGGAAGGACACGCGGGTTGCCGCCCCGGTTCTGGCCGGCGCCGGCATGCTGTTTGCCTATTTCCTGATGGGCAAGGGCTGGTCGTACCATATCTATCCGGTGTTCGGCGCAACGGTCATTGGCTTGGTCGCGGTAATTGCGACCCGCAGGTCCGATCAAAACGTTTCATTGCTATTGCGCTGGGCCGGCATCGCCGCCGCTTTCGCCGGCACGCTGGCCTTCTGGAACCAGATGATCGTCACTTATACGATCCCGCCGGCGCTGATTGCCGAAATCAAGGCTCAACATCCCGCCCCGCGCATGATGGTCATCGGTTCTGACAATTCCTTCGGCCATCCGCTCACCCGTATCGTCGGCGGCACCTGGGTTGCCGGCCTGGCCGGCCAGTGGGTCGGGCGCGGCGCAACGCCACAAATGTACGATTCCGCCCGGACCGTCGATGCCGCCACCGCTGAACGGCTGACCAAATGGCGCGACGGCGATATCGCCCGCCTCGTGCACGATCTGCAAACCGGCAAACCGGATATCGTGATTGTCGCGACACAGGATGTGTGGACCCACTACGCTCTGGGCAACCAGGCGATGAAAGCCGCGCTCGGCGATTATCGCGAAACCGGCCGCCACGATGGCAAGGCGGTGATGGTGCGGCGCGGGCCAACCGAACGCCCCGGAGATCCAGTGCAATGACTCACGATTTCGACCTCGCCTTCGCCCACTTGTTCGGCTTGCCGCTCTACTGGTACGGCGCCGTCTACACCATCGGCTTCCTCGGCATCCTCGGCTGGTTCTGGAGCCGCCGGCAAGCCATGGGCTGGTCGCCGGCCAACGTCTTCGACTACGTCATTTTCATCTCCGCCGGCATCCTGATCGGCGGCCGCGCCTTCGACATCGCCGTCTATGAACTGGATTACTACCGCATCCACCCCCTCCACGCCTTCGACTGGTGGCGCGGCGGACTGGCCACCCACGGCGTGCTTCTGGGCGCGGCGGCCGGCACGGCAATTTTCTGTAAGCTGCGCGGCAAATCCTTCCTGTCGACCATCGATCAGGCTGTCGTGCCGGCGGCATTCCTGTTCGCCGTCGGCCGTGTTGGTAATTTTCTGGAAGGCGGCGTCATCGGATCAGTGACATCCCTGCCCTGGGGCGTCCTTTATCTCGACCTTGCAGGGGCGCGGCATCCGGTCGCGCTGTATGAGAGCGCTAAGAACTTCGCCATTATCCCGATCCTTATCTGGGTGCTGGCCCGTTATCCCGCCGGGCGCGGCGTGGCGACCGGAGCCTTCATATTTCTCTATGCGGCATTGCGGTTCATGGTCGATCTTTTTCGCGATTATGAAAGCGCCTGGCTCGGCCTCGGCAAGGGCCAGTTCTTCAACCTCGCCATGGCGCTGATCGGCTTGGCCATCGCTCTGGTCTGCCTGCGCCGCAACCAGCCGGCATCGTCGGAAAACGAAAGTCCAACCCACACATCACCCGTCGGCCTTCTGCGCATCGCGGCAATAGCGTTCCTGTGCCTTTACCCGCTCGGCATCCCGACCAGCTGGACCCGGGTCAATATCGAGGACAAGCGCCAGAGCGAGAATTACGGCGAACAGAATATGCGGGCGATCTTGTTATTGGCCGGTGACAACCGGTTCATCATCGCCGCGCCCGGTCAAAAACCAGGTTTCGATCAGGCCGGCGCCCTTGACCTCGATTTCGCCGCGCGACGCAAACAAAAAGTCTGATCCGGCAAGCTGCCGGAAAGCGCCGGTCACCTGAATACGCCCGGTCTGGCCATGGGATTCCATGCGCGAAGCAATATTCACCGTCTCCCCCCACACGTCATAACTCATCCGCATATCGCCAATGATGCCGGCTGTCAGCGGCCCGGCGTGGACGCCAGCACGGATCGCCAGCTGCACGCCGCCAAGCGGTGGCATATCGCCGATGATATCCATCATTTCCAGCGCCAGCCGGCCAACCGCCACGGCGCCGGCGCGCGGTTCACCCTCCAGCCCGCCGACCGCCATATAGGCATCCCCGATGGTCTTCAGCTTGTCCGCGCCATGACGGGCGCAAGCCCCATCGAAGCGGCTGAACAGCCCGTCGAGATAACGCACCACGTCGCCCGCTTCCATCGACTGCGATGCCGGCGTGAACCCTGCAAGATCAACAAACAGCACACTGGCCATCTCGACCTGATCGGCAATCCGCCGGTCCTTTGACGATTTGAGCCGCTCGGCGATCCGCGCTGGCAAGATGGTCGTCAGCAACGCTTCGGAACGGGCATGTTCGCGCTGCAACGCTTTTTCGGCGCGCCCCAATGCGGTCAAGGCAAACGTGACCAGCAGGCCATTCATCAACACGGTGCTGATCTGTGCCTGAAACGACAGGCTTTTGCGGAACGCCACATCGTCGGTAATCAGGAAACCCATTTCCGGCGCGAAGAAGAAACTGGCGACCAGCAGCAGCACTGCAATCGCAAACAGCATCGCAAACACCCGCATGTTTTCCGGCCCGACCAGAAACAGAATAAAACCGCCAAGCGTGAAATAGATCTGCAAATCCGACGCGGTGCCGAGCGCAAACACCACGAATGTGTGCCCGATGCCGATGCCCAGAAGCGCCACAATTGCCGCGGTCAGCGCGCCATACCGGTGCAGCCGGTGGTTCAGCAGCAAAAACACCACCATCGCGGCATTATAGACATGCACCGGCATCAGACCGGCAAGGTCATGCAGGCTGTTGGCAACCAGATGAATACTGGCATTGAGCGCCGCGATGCCGGCAAAAATGTTCGCCAGCACCTGACGGCGGCGGACTTGCGGATCGACAGTGGAAATCCCGGCATGGACTAGCCGCGCCAGCCCCGCCGGCATTTTGATTGTCCGGCGACGGCGGCCCTTTCGCCGGCCCAGGAGCCGGTCGCGAAACTCCCGTCACCGCCGGGTAGCCGTGTCACCGGCCGGCTCTCCAGAACTGCTTTCGTGCGCATTTTCGCCCATGCGCCTGTCTATCAGTCCAAGAGTGATAAGTCGTGCCGGCGATCGCGAACAGGACGCGACGACAATTGCCGCGCGAGCCGATTGCCAGCACCGGCAACCGTTGACAATACTGGCGGGTCAATGCCTATACCGCCCGGCAATATCTGCTCCAACCTCCCGAGAACGGCTTCGATCACATGACCCAATCGCTCATTCTTGCACAAGGCGGCGGACCCACCGCTGTTATCAACCAGACCCTTGTCGGCGCAATTCTGGCAGCGCGGCAACGCGATCCGTCCTTGCGCATTCTCGGCACCCGCTTTGGTGTCAGCGGACTGGTGAACAACAATCTTGTCGACCTGACGGATATTTCCGAGGCGCAACTGCGCGGCGTTGCCGCCCTGCCATCGGCGGCACTCGGTTCGACCCGTGACAAGCCGGATGCCGACTACTGCACCAGAATTTTGCAGAGCCTGGCCGACAACAATGCCCGCGCCTTTGTTTATCTTGGCGGCAACGACACGTCCGGCACGCTCGATCTGTTGCGAACCAACGCCACCGACGCGACCTGTTTCGTCCACGCGCCAAAAACCATCGACAACGACCTGATGGAAAACGACCACACCCCCGGCTTTATATCCGCCGCATGGTTCATCGCCGCCGCC
The DNA here is from genome assembly GCA_964196155.1 of uncultured Polyangiaceae bacterium. GTDB lineage: Bacteria > Pseudomonadota > Alphaproteobacteria > Rhizobiales > Afifellaceae > CAXMRP01. Next base: position 17,945 of record CAXMRP010000042.1, on the reverse strand, counting down.
TTCACCTCGGTTGATCTGGATTTCCGCGCCATGCCGGGCATTTATGCCGGCATTGTCATGGGCCGCCATGCCGGATTTTTGACCGCCGCGTCCGCCGCCTGGCGCACCAGCGCCGATCAGGGACCACATCTTGTCTACGGCCCGGAAATTCCCTTCTCTCCCGACAAGCTGATTGCCGACATCGAACAGGCGTACAGCCGCCACGGCCGTTGCATCATCGCCCTGTCGGAAGGCGTGCAGGACGAGGACGGCCGGCCAATGGCCGAATCCCTGTCTGAGTCCGGGCCACTTGCCCGCGATGCACACGGCAATGTGCAACTGTCCGGCAGCGATCTCGGCCACTCGCTGAAGCAGATTATCGCGCAGGGCTTGCCCGGCATCCGCGCCCGGGTCGACACTTTCGGCTACCTGCCCCGCAGTTTTATGGGCATGATCGCCGAGCGCGATGCGACCGAAGCCTTTGCCGTCGGCGAATTCGCCGCCGAACTGGCCTTCGAGCAATCCGGTTCCGTGGCGCTGACCGACGATGACGGCACGACACGATATGCCCGCGTGCCGCTGGAATCCGTTGCCAACCGCACCCGTCACATGCCGAGGGATTTTTATAATTCGGACGGCAACGACCTGTCCGACCAGGGGCTGGCCTATCTGCACCGGCTGGTGCCCCAGCCCACGCCCATAGCGACGCCGTTTATCTAGAGGGGCATCGAACCCACACCGGAAAATTCCGGATTATCTACTCGTTCTGGAAACTTGCCGCGCTTTACGCCATATAGCGGGCATATTCCGGGAAACAGCTCCGATGGCGCGCACGCAATTTCGCAAGATGAACGGACTGGGCAACGATTTCGTTATCGTCGATGCCCGGACCGGCGGCGTGCGCCCGCCAGCCGAGATTATCGCCCGGCTGGCCGACCGCAAGACCGGCATCGGCTTCGATCAGTTCATCACCATGGAAGCCTCCCCCGCCGGCGCCAACGCCTTCATGCGGATCGACAATGCCGATGGCGGTGAGGTCGCGGCCTGTGGCAATGCCACCCGCTGCGTCGCGTCTTTGCTGATGAATGGCGATATGTCCGGCAATGGCAAGGTGCGGATCGAAACCCGCGCCGGCATCCTTTTGGCGCAATCCGGCGACACCCCCGATACGATTTCGGTCGATATGGGCGTGCCGAAGTTTGGCTGGGCCGACATTCCGCTGGCCGAGGAATTTGGCGACACCCGTTATGTCGAGTTGCAAATCGGCCCGATCGATGAACCGGTGCTGCATTCGCCATCGGTCGCCAATATCGGCAACCCCCACGCCGTGTTCTGGGTCGATGACGTCGAAGCCCATGATCTGCATCTGCTCGGACCGCTATTGGAGCATCACCCGCTGTTTCCCGAACGCGCCAACATTTCGCTGGCCCATGTGCGCGGACCCAACAACATCACCGTGCGCACCTGGGAACGCGGCGTCGGCCTGACCCGCGCCTGCGGTACCGCTGCCTGCGCCGTCCTTGTCTGCGCCGCCCGCACCGGGCGCGCGCAGCGCAGCGCCACGATTACCCTGCCCGGCGGTCCCTTGGTGATCCGCTGGGATGACAATGATCACATCTGGATGACCGGCCCGGTCGAGGATGAATATTCCGGCACATTCGACCCGGCCGACGGCACCTTCGACCGGCAACAGGAGACGGCCTGAGCCATGGCCGTCGACATCCGCACATTTGGTTGCCGCCTCAATACGCTGGAATCGGAAATCATGCGCGCCAAGGCCGCCGAGGGTGGTCTTGATACGGCGATCCTGTTCAACACCTGCGCCGTGACCGGCGAAGCGGTGCGTCAGGCGCGCCAGGCCATCCGCCGCGCCGCCCGCAAAAATCCCGACACGCCGATCATCGTCACCGGCTGCGCCGCACAAATCGACCCGCAGGCCTTTGCCGACATGCCGGAAGTGGCACAGGTGGTCGGCAATCGCGAAAAGCTGACCGCCAGCGCCTATGCGCCGTCATTGTTGGGCGAAGCCGGCAAGACCGGCGCGGCCAGGGTGCGCGTCAATGACATCATGGCGATCCGCCAGGATGCGCCGCAGTTTGCGCCACAGATGGTCGACCATCTGACCGGCCGCTCTCGCGCCTATGTTCAGGTTCAGACCGGCTGCGACCACCGCTGCACCTTTTGCATTATCCCCTATGGCCGCGGCAATTCCCGCTCCGTCGCCGCCGGCGCTGTCGTCGAACAGGTGCGCCGCCTTGTCGATAATGGCTACCGCGAAGTGGTGCTGACCGGCGTCGATATCACTTCGTGGGGCGGTGATTTGCCGGGTTCGCCGAAACTCGGCGCTTTGGTCCGGGCGATCCTGCGCCATGTGCCTAATCTTGACCGCCTTCGCCTGTCCTCGATCGACGCCATTGAGGCCGACCCGGATCTGATCCGGGCGATCGGCGAGGAAGAGCGGCTGATGCCCCACCTGCATCTGTCGCTCCAGTCCGGCGATGATATGATCCTCAAGCGCATGAAGCGCCGGCATTTACGCGATGATGCGATCCGGTTTTGTGATTCATTGCGTAAAGTCCGCCCGGATATCGCATTCGGCGCCGACCTGATTGCCGGCTTTCCCACCGAAACCGATGCCATGTTTGAAAACACGGTGGCACTGATCGACGATTGCGGGCTGACTTTCCTGCACGTGTTTCCCTTCTCGCCGCGCACCGGCACTCCGGCGGCCCGCATGCCCCAGTGCGACCGCACCATCTCCCGCGAGCGCGCCGCCCGTTTGCGCGCCCATGGCGAAACGGCAAAGGCCGCCACCTTGACGGCGATGATCGGCACGACCCAGGCGGTGCTTGTCGAAAAGCCGGATTTTGGTCACACGCCGCATTTTGCCGGGATCACGCTGGTTGATGCCGAACCAGGGACGATCCGGTCTGTAACGATCACTGGCACCAGCGGCGATCGCCTGATCGGCGCAATGCCACAAACATCGCCGACCACAGCGGCAGCCGATGCGGTTCCCGAACCCGCATGAACAATAAAACCGAACAACGCGGACTTTTCGGACGCCTGTGGTCAAAAGACAATTCTGCCGATGACGCCGCCAACAAGGCAGCCGATGCGGCCAGCGCCGCCGCGACCCCCGTCGCGCCAGACACCGCCGATGCGGCAGCAGGGACCGATCAATCAGACAAGCCTGGTTCCGAAGTCGCCGAGCCAATCAAGAAAAGCTGGCTCGGCCGCCTCACTGGCGGTCTGTCAAAATCCTCCCGCACCCTGTCGGCCAGCGTCACCGGCGTTTTTACCAAGCGCAGGCTCGACGCCGATACCCTTCAGGATCTGGAAGATGTGCTGATCCAGGCCGACCTCGGCGTCGAAACGGCGGCGGCGATCGGCGAGGCTCTTTCCCGCGATCGCTACAACAAGGAAATAAGCGACCACGATATCCGCGCCGTCATGGCCAGCGAGATCGAACGCACGCTAGCCCCGGTCGCCCGGCCGCTGGTCATCGATCCGGCCCACAAGCCCTTTGTCATCCTGATGGTCGGCGTCAACGGATCGGGTAAGACCACCACCATCGGCAAACTTGCGGCAAAATTTCAGGCCGCCGGCCAAATCACGATGCTCGCCGCCGGCGATACGTTTCGCGCCGCCGCCATCGAGCAATTGAAAATCTGGGGCGAGCGGACCAACAGCCGGGTCATTGCCGGGGCGCAGGGCGCCGATGCCGCCGGCCTTGCCTTCGACGCCATGCAGGCCGCCACGGAAAGCAGCGCTGATATCCTGTTGATCGACACCGCCGGCCGGCTGCAAAACCGCGATGAGCTGATGGCGGAGCTGGAAAAAATCGTGCGGGTGATCCGCAAGAAGGACAACACCGCACCCCATGCCGTTCTTTTGACCCTTGATGCCACCACCGGCCAGAACGCCCTCAATCAGGTCGATGTATTCCGCGAAAAAGCCGGCGTCACCGGGTTGGTGATGACAAAGCTCGACGGCACCGCCCGTGGCGGCATACTGGTTGCCGTGGCCGCCCGCACCGGCCTGCCGGTTCATTTCATCGGCGTCGGCGAAGCCGTTGACGATCTGGAGCCGTTTGCCGCCGCCGATTTTGCCGCCGCGATCGCCGGCACTCACAACGAGGAACAGTAGATGGAGTTTGAACGCCCGCCCGGCGACCCGGACCGCCGCAAGATCAATCCGCTCCTCAAGCTGGTGCTGGAGCTGGGGCCGCTGATCCTGTTCTTCTTCGTCAACGCGCGCGGCGAAAAATTGATGGCCGCATGGCCGGCGCTGGCTTCTTTCCAGGAGCCGATCTTTCTGGCCACGGCTTTGTTCATGGTCGCCATCATCGTTGCGCTGACCGCCTCGTGGATCCTTACCCGGCGGCTGGCGATCATGCCGATGGTGACCGGCATCGTGGTCATGGTGTTTGGCGGACTGACACTGATCCTGCACGATGAGCTGTTCATCAAACTCAAGCCGACCATCGTCAACACCCTTTTCGCCGGCATCCTGCTTGGTGGTCTGATGTTCAAAAAATCATTCCTCGGCTATGTCTTTGACGAGGCCTTTCGGCTGACTGCCGAAGGTTGGCGGCGGCTGACATTCCGCTGGGGGATATTTTTCCTCGTCCTTGCGGTGATCAACGAAATCGTCTGGCGGAATTTTTCAACCGACACCTGGGTGGCGTTCAAGGTCTGGGGCGTCATGCCGCTGACCATCGCCTTCACCCTGACACAACTGCCGTTGATCCAGCGTTATTCCATCGAGGATCAAGCCGGGGACGGGTCCTGATCGACGAAAACACCGATCCGGTGAAGGTGACTAGGCCTGACCGCCGGTCACGCTCTCGCCGAACACCGTGCGCGCCAGTTCCGGCCGCACATCGACCAGCGCATCGATAAACGTCTCCTCGCCGCCGACCATAAACAGCGTCGGAATGGTCACCCGCATGGAATTGACCGCGCCATCAAGGCCGACACCGCTAAACCCGCGGCGGGTGCGTTGCATTGTCACGAATCCTGGCCAGCGACGCATCTTGGCAATCTCGTCCCACAGGAAAATCTGCCAGCCATCGGCGGTCAAAAGCGCGATGCCCGTGTAATCAATGTAGAGGATCGGCTCATCGCTGAGCGATATTTTGACGAGATTTCGGGCGATCTGCACCAAAAGCCCGATGGGTAAAAGCAGCAGAACCGGTCCCATCAATCCCGGCATTGCGGCCATCAGCCGCTCGCCTGCAAACGGCAGCAGCCACAGACGGGGGTGCCCGCAGTTAATCAAAAGTTCCGCTGAATCGATGGCCAGAAGCAGCGACAGGCCGGCCAACAGGGCAAAGGCGACCGAAATGCGCCACCGCGACGCGGAGGCCATTGCCTGTTGCCGCCGAACCCGCGCCCAAGCCTCGTCGCGTGCACACTTGCCAAAGGAAGGCAGGGCATCCAATTCAATTGACATAATATATTCCCGTCTTACTGCCCGCTAATCTCCAATAGGCGGTAATAGAATAGAATAAGTATTTTAGTTACAATAACCAATCATTTGGTAATATTTATGCATATAATTGTATTCAATATTTCCGTGAATAAAAGAAGACGCCGGACACCTGTTATCGGGAGAATGCCGTGCGAAAATCCCGGTGCGCGCACTGGTCGCCACCGGCAATCAGCGCGGTGGGGACAAGGCTCAGCCGGCAGAACAGCCCGGTCGGCAACCTACGGCGATGGGCCAGAATGGCAAAGCCGGGCAGATAGCTGATCCACAGGATATCCGAACGATCAATCGTCCGGGTTTGCCCCCGCGATCGGGTATACAGCGCACGATTGTCAATGCCGACAACATATCCCCCTTCGCCACCAAGGCGCGCCAGCGCAACTGCGCACTGGACGAATATCACCCCAATTGGCGTTGCGATCAGGGCCGGCCACAGTATTGAAAGGGCGCCCAGCGGCGCGTCGAGCCACGGCGCGGGCGATCCGTATCCCGCTTCGACAACGGCCCATAGGCAGACGCTTGATCCCAGGAAAAACGGCAGGGCAATGCAGACAAGCGCAATAATGGCGGCAAATACGCGATTTGCCGACACGAAAAACAAGACATCGCCACGCGGGCGGTCCTGAACGGGGGACGCAGACACCATGCCTTGACAACGAAAGCCGCCACCAGCTTGCCCCAACGCGTCGAAAAAGCAATCAGATCAGCCCGCCGTGCTGAATGAAAACCTAAGAAAAATTCGCGCTTACCCGGAGCGCATTCCGAAAAGTGGGAACCGGTTTTCGGACAAAAATGCGCGACCAGAAAAGATCGGCGCATTCCGAAAAGTGGGAACCGGTTTTCGGATTAAAATGCGCGACCAGAAAAGATCAGCGCATTCCGAAAAGTCGGGACCGATTTTCGGACTAAAATGCGCGTAAAAACAAGGAGATAGAACGTATCGAGTGATTCGATAATCACGAAGTACACTCTGGGCATTCCAGCATCCATTGTGGACACATCGTCCGCAATCGTCGACAGGAGATTACGGACGCGCAGCACTCGGCGTACCCGCCGGTGTTGCTTCCAAAGCCGCATCCAGAGCCGGTTGGAATGTTGCCGCCATCGCTGCCTCGGTCAGCGGGCCGATATGTTTGTGCACGATGGTTCCGTCCTTGACGATAAAGGTCTCCGGTACGCCATAAACGCCCCAGTCGATCGAAGACCGTCCCGACTGATCCGCCCCGACAAGATCAAACGGATCGCCCAGCGCGCCAAGAAAACGCCGGGCATTATCCGGTTTGTCCTTGTAGTTGATGCCGGTCATCTGAAATCGGCTGTCGCCCGCCAGGTCCATCAGGATCGGGTGCTCGGACCGGCACGGACCGCACCAGGACGCCCAGATATTGACGATACTGACGCCCTTGCCGAGATCGGTGGACGAAAGACCATTGGCGTTCTCTGCGGTTTGCGGTGTCGATCCATCCACGCGGCCCGCAAGCGCCGGTAAGGTGAATTCCGGCACCGGCCGATCGATCAGCACCGATGGAATTTCGGATCGATTGCCGCCCAATTGGGTCAGAAACAACCCGGCCAGCACAAGAAAGAGTATCAGCGGCAGATAATAGGAGATGCGCGAGCGCGCCCGCCCGCCTGTTTGCCCGCCAGTAGGATTGTTGGCTGCCTCGGAACCGTTCGGGTCTGCCGGGACGCTCATGATCGGGCCCTATCGGCCCGGCCCGCCGGGCCGCGATTTTCAAGCACAGCCAGCTTTCGCTTTTGCGCGGCGATATCCAGGCGAATCCATAGCGCCAGCCCGGCGATCACCACCGCGCTTAGTCCGTAGGCAATGAGGATATAACCAAGATGGGTCATGAATAGGCCTCCGCTTCCGGCCCGTTTGCGCTTGCTCGGTTATATTCAGGCGAAGCCGCCCGCAGCTGCGCCGCCCGCACCCGCCGCCGATATATTTCAGCCCGCATCGCCGCCAGATGCAGCGTCAGGAAGGTCAGGGTAAACGCCACCGCCATCACCAGCAGCGGCCACAGGATCGAGGAATGGATCGTCGGTCCGTCCAGCCGCAACACGCTGGCCGGCTGGTGAAGCGTGTTCCACCATTCCACCGAGAATTTGATAATCGGGATATTCACAAAGCCGATCAGGATCAGGATCGCCGCAATCCGCGCCGCCCGCGCCGGCTCGTCAATCGCCCGCCACAGGGCGATCAGCCCCAGATACATCAGGAAAAGCACCAGTACCGATGTCAGCCGCGCATCCCAAACCCACCAGGTGCCCCACATCGGCTTGCCCCACACCGAGCCGGTTACCAGCGCCAGAAAGGTAAAGGCGGCACCGATCGGCGCCGCGGCGCGGGCCGAAACATCGGCCAGCGGATGCCGCCAGACCAAAGTGCCCAGCGCCGAAATCGCCATCAGCGAATAACAAAACATCGCCAGCCACGCCGAGGGAACATGCACGAACATGATCCGCACACTGTCGCCCTGCTGATAGTCGGCCGGCGCCACGAAGAACGCCAGATAAAGCCCAACCGCCATGCATACCGCCGCCGCCGCAGCAGCAAACGGCAGGATGCGGCCGGAATAGCCCAAAAACACACTCGGATTGGCCAGTCGGGTTAATAATGCCATGAGCACCTTCTAGAATTTGCCGGCGATAGTGGCAACGGCCCCGCTATCAAAGTCCGATCACCGCGACGTGGCCCACCAATTCAGCGCCGCGCCGTTAATCCAGCGCCGCCTTCAGCGCCGCGGCGCCAGCCACCGGCCCGGCGACAAGTGCCGCGCAGGTCAGTGCGCACAGGAGCAGAAACGGCGCACGGAAGGGTTCAGGATCCGATACCGCCCCTTGTGTCGCCGATACGCCGAATATCAGCACCGGGATCACCAGCGGCAAAACAAGCACCGCGATCAGCATGCCGCCGCGCGCCAGACCCACTGTCAGCGCCGCGCCGACCGCGCCGATCAGCGATACCGCCGGGGTGCCGGCAAGCAGCGTCGCCATCACCGCCAGCAGGGCGATCGGCTGAAGATTGAGCATCAGGCCCAGCACCGGCGCGGCAATGATCAGCGGCAGGCCGGTCGCCACCCAATGCCCCAGCGCCCGTCCCAGGACAATCAGGATCAGCGGTTCGCCGGATAAAATGAGAAGGTCAAGCGATCCGTCTTCATTGTCGGCGCCGAACAGCCGGTCGAGGCCGAGCAGCGAGGCGAGCAGCACGCCGATCCACAGGATCGCCGGGCCGATCCGCGCCAGCAAATTGAGATCCGGCCCGACACCGAAGGGGATAATCGCCACGAGCGCCAGAAAGAACACCAACCCGACCAGCGCGCCACCGCCCGCAAGGCTGAGGCGGATCGTCTGCGCAATGATCGCCGCAAACCCGGTCATTGGCTGGCGCCTTCTGCTGCGACCAGCATGCCACGACCGCCTTCGATGCGGATTGTCCGGTCGGGAGCTATCGGCAGGTCCTGATGCGTCGCCGCGACAATTGCGCCGCCGGCGGCAAGATGTCGCGCCATCAGCTGCCCCAGCAGCTCGGTCCCGTCGGCATCGAGCGCCGACAGCGGCTCATCCAGAAGCCACAACGGCCGGGGGCTGATCAACAACCGCGCCAACCCGACCCGCCGCCGCTGGCCGGCCGAAAGGATCGCCACCGGCACATCGGCAAGATGGCCGACGCCGGCAATCATGCACACGTGATCCAGCGATACCGGCCTCTCGCCACCATATAGCTGACGCCAGAACCGCAAATTTTCAGCAACGCTCATCTGCCGCTTCAGCCCGTCCAGATGCCCCAGATAATGAACAAGTCCCCCATCGGTATCAGTGCCGGGATCGCTATCCGGGTCCTCCACGCTCAGCCCGATCGAGCCGCCGGCAGGGCGGAGCAGTCCGGCAATCAGTCGCAACAGGCTTGATTTCCCCGACCCGTTCGGGCCGACCGCCGCCATCAACTGCCCACGCTCAAGGACAAAACATAGGCCGGCAAAAACCGTCCGGTCACCGCGCACGCAGTCCAGATCGACCGCCGCAAGCCGGATCGCCGGATAATTCGCCGCGTCAGCGGTCTCCTGGATTGAATGGGAAACAGTCACACGATGCAGCTTTGAAACATGGTTTGGCTTTCATCCGTCCAGAAGATGCTTTATAGGCCAGACAATCCGGTGGCGGCAGGCGCTCCTTCCCGCCGGATTGCCTTGAAATCTTGTCAGGTCCCGTTGCGTGGCGATACGGCATTGCCGTGACGTTCGCAAACTGGGCCGTTACAGGGAGCCAAAACATGCCCAAATCGCTGGATTCGTTCAATTGCCGTCGTACCCTCGACGTTAACGGCGCGCCGTATACATATTTTTCCCTGATAGAAGCGGAAAAAAACGGCCTCACCGGTATTTCCCGACTTCCCTTCTCGCTGAAAGTGCTTCTGGAAAACCTGTTGCGCTTTGAAGATGGCCGCACCGTCACCGCGCAAGACATCACCGCTGTCGCCGATTGGCTGAAAGAGCGAAAGTCCGACCGGGAAATCGCCTATCGCCCGGCCAGGGTCCTGATGCAGGATTTCACCGGCGTGCCGGCGGTTGTCGACCTTGCCGCCATGCGCGATGCCACCGCCCATCTCGGCGGCGACCCCAATCTGGTCAATCCGCAAGTGCCGGTCGATCTGGTCATCGATCACTCGGTCATGGTCGACTATTTCGGCGGCGCCAATTCTTTTGCCCGCAATGTCGAGCGCGAATATGAGCGCAACGGCGAGCGTTACACTTTCCTGCGCTGGGGCCAGGAGGCTTTCTCGAATTTCCGCGTCGTGCCGCCGGGCACCGGCATCTGCCATCAGGTCAATCTGGAATACCTCTCCCAGACCGTGTGGACCGCCGACGAAATCGAAGACGGCGCGAAAATCACCTATGCCTATCCCGACACCCTTGTCGGCACCGATTCCCACACCACGATGGTCAACGGCCTGTCGGTTCTGGGTTGGGGCGTCGGTGGCATTGAGGCCGAAGCCGCCATGCTCGGCCAGCCGATCTCCATGCTCATCCCCGAAGTGATCGGCTTCCGCCTGTCGGGCAAACTGCGCGAAGGCGTCACTGCAACCGATCTGGTGCTGTATGTGGTCGAAATGCTGCGCGCCAAGGGCGTCGTCGGCAAATTTGTCGAATTTTTCGGCGAGGGCCTGTCGCACCTGTCGCTTGAGGATCAGGCGACCATCGCCAATATGGCGCCTGAATATGGCGCAACTTGCGGCTTTTTCCCGATCGACAAGGATACGCTCAGCTATTTGCGGGCAACCAGCCGCGATGCCGATCGCATCGCCCTTGTCGACGAATATGCGCGCGCTCAGGGCATGTTCCGCGCAAACGATACGGCTGATCCCGATTTCACCGACACGCTGGCGCTGGATCTGGGCGATGTCGCGCCATCGATATCCGGGCCGAAACGGCCGCAGGACCGTATCGCGCTGGATGTCGCCGACACCGCATTCACCGCCGCCCTTGCCGACATTCGCGGCGGCGATGTGAAAACAGCCAGCATCGAAGGAGCCGATTACACCTTGTCCGATGGTGATGTGGTGATTGCCGCCATCACGTCGTGCACCAACACCTCCAATCCTTCGGTGATGATCGCCGCCGGCCTTTTGGCCCGCAACGCCCGCGCGAAAGGTCTGACAGTCAAACCGTGGGTCAAGACATCGCTGGCGCCGGGATCGCAGATCGTTACCGACTATCTGGAACGCTCCGGCCTGCAGGGCGAACTCGATGCCATGGGCTTCAATCTCGTTGGCTACGGCTGCACCACCTGCATCGGCAATTCCGGCCCGTTGCCGGAGGCGGTCACCGCAGCCGTCAATGAAAACGACATGGTTGTCACCTCGGTCCTGTCGGGCAATCGCAACTTTGAAGGCCGGGTCAATCCCGACGTCCGGGCCAATTATCTGGCATCACCGCCGCTGGTTGTCGCCTACGCCATCGCCGGCACCATGCGCCGGAATATCGTCACCGAGCCCCTCGGCACCGATGATCAGGGCGAGCCGGTCTATCTGAAAGACATCTGGCCATCCTCGGCTGAAATCGCCGAACTGGTGCGCACCACCGTGACCGAGGATATGTTCCGTACCCGCTACGGCGATGTCTTCAAGGGCGATGCGCGCTGGCAGGGTATCTCTGTCTCTGGCGGCCTGACCTACGACTGGGCCGATGGCTCCACCTATGTCCAAAACCCGCCCTATTTCGATGGCATGACCATGGAGCCGGACGCCATCAACGACATCACGGACGCCCGCATTCTTGGTCTGTTTCGGGATTCCATCACCACTGACCATATTTCGCCTGCCGGCGCGATCAAACGCGATGGTCCGGCCGGCGACTATCTGGTGTCCCATCAGGTAAGGCCGCTTGAGTTCAACTCCTATGGTTCGCGGCGTGGCAACCACCAGGTGATGATGCGCGGCACCTTCGCCAATATCCGCATCAAGAACCAGATGGTTGAAGGCGTCGAGGGCGGCGTGACGGTCCATTATCCGTCCGGCGACACCCTGCCGATTTATGAGGCGGCCATGCGCTATCGTCAGGATGAGGTGCCGCTGGTGGTCTTTGCCGGCAAGGAATACGGCACCGGCTCCTCCCGCGACTGGGCCGCCAAGGGCACCCGCCTGCTCGGTGTTGGCGCGGTCATTGCTGAAAGTTTCGAGCGCATCCATCGCTCAAACTTGATCGGCATGGGCGTGCTGCCGCTGGTTTTCCAGAACGGCGAAAGCTGGCACGGTCTGAACATCACCGGTGAGGAGACCGTTTCCATCAGCGGCCTTGAGGACCTGTCGCCGCGCCAGCAGGTGGCCGCGATGATCGGCTATCCCGATGGTTCCGGGAAAACCGTTCAGCTGCTGCTGCGCATCGATACGGAAGACGAGTTGGAATATTACCGCAATGGCGGCATACTCCACTATGTTTTGCGCAATCTGGTGCGGGACGCGGCCTGAACTGGCCATTGTTTGCCGCTGCCGGATGATCCAATTCGGCGCCGCAGATCGGCAAAAAGGCCCTCGCGCCGCCGGATCAGCAAAACTCACAAGCGGGTGAGCGCACACGCTTGTGACTGGAGCTTGATGAGCGAACGCATGTAGGTCGGGGGCATGAAAAAGAACACGAAGCTTATTGCCGGGCTCGCGGCATGGATAATTCCGCTTGGATTTGCCACCTCCGGCCCGGTTTCGGCCGGTCCCAAGGCGGTCGTCGAACTGTTCACCAGCCAGGGCTGTTCGTCCTGCCCGCCGGCCGACAAATATGCCGGCGATCTTGTCGACCGCGAGGATGTCATCACCCTGTCGTTGCCGGTCGATTATTGGGATTATCTGGGCTGGAAAGACACCCTCGCCCGGCCCGAAAATACCAAGCGGCAATATGATTATGCCAATGCGCGCGGCGACCGCCGGGTCTACACCCCGCAGATCATTGTCAATGGCGGTGACCACTTTGTCGGCAGTTCCCGCAAGTCGGTTGAACGCGGCATTTCTGATTCAGAATTGCCGGTTCCGGTCATCCTGCGTGTTGCCGGCGGCGAGCTGGAAATCGAGATCGGCGAGCAGCCCTGGGATACCAAATTTCACACCACCGTGCGGTTGGTGACCTATCATCGCGAGTCGATTGTCGCCATCGGACGCGGCGAAAACACCGGACATTCGATCACCTACTACAATGTCGTGCGCGACATTCAGCCGGTTGGCATGTGGAAAGGCCAGACCATGACCATCACCTTGCCCCTTGACGATATCATGGGCGCCGACGCCGACGGCTGCGCGGTGATCGTTCAGGCCGACAGCCCGAAAGGCCCGTCAAAAATTATTGGCGCCGCCAAATGGGAACGCGCCGGATCGTAACTCCGGCAATCCTGTGCAAAGCACCGCGCACTGTCAGATCTAGCACCGGGCAATCCGTCAGTTTTGTCTGAACCGGTCGACCCGGCTGACCATGATTTGAACCCGCGGCAAAATATTTTCAACGATCCGCGCCACGCCTTCCGACGTCGGGTGAATACCATCCGCCTGATTGAGTGCCGGTACACCGGCGACATCCTCCAGGAAAAACGGCAGGAGCAGCACCTCGCGGCGCTTGCCGAGATCGCGATAAATCGCATCGAATTTTTCCGCATATTCCGCGCCCAGATTGCGCGGCGCCAGCATTCCGGCGAGCAGAACCGCCTGCCCCCGCTCAGTCAGCCGTTCAACGATTTCCGTCAGAGATTTGCGGGTAATCGCCGGGTCAATGCCGCGCAACGCGTCGTTGGCGCCCAGTGCCACGATCACCCCATCGGCATCGGCCGGTACCGACCAGTCAAGCCGCGCCAGCCCGCCGCTGCTCGTATCCCCCGAAACGCCGGCATTGGTCACCTCAACATTATACCCGTCCGCCAGCAATCGCGCCTGCAACTGCTCGGGAAACGATTGCCCCGGTTGTAGCCCGTAGCCGGCGGTGAGACTGTCGCCCAGCGCAACCACGGAAAACGGTTCTGCGGCCGATGGCTGGTCCGGCACAGACGTTGCCAGCACCAGTGCGGCGGCCAGATATCCAAAAACGGTTTTGACACACATCCTGTTTGACCCATATGCGAGACGTTGAACGTCTCTATTGTGACCTGAATACTGTAAACGAAAAGTGGGCGATTGTTTGTGAGTGAACCGGCGATCAAACTGGAAAATGTCGACCTGACCCTCGGCGCCGGCGCGGCGCAGGTGCATGTCCTGCGCGCCGTTTCGCTGCAAATCGAACGCGCCAGCAGCGCCGGCCTGGTCGGGCCATCGGGCTCGGGAAAATCAACCCTGTTGCTGGTCATTGCCGGCCTGGAGCGGGTGGACTCCGGCACCGTCACTGTCGCCGGCAAGGATTTCACCGCGCTCGGCGAAGATGCCCTTGCCGCCTTTCGCGGGGAAAATATCGGTTTCGTGTTTCAGGGTTTCCACCTGATGCAGACCATGACCGCGCTGGAAAACGTCGCCATCCCGCTGGAACTGGCAGGCCGTGAGGACGCATTTGAGCGCGCCGGCGCCATGCTGGAGCGGGTTGGTCTGGGCGATCGGCAAAGCCATTATCCGACGCAATTGTCCGGCGGCGAACAGCAGCGGGTCGCCATCGCCCGCGCCCTTTCCGTCAGTCCGGCGATCCTGATCGCCGATGAGCCGACCGGTAATCTTGACGAAAAAACCGGCAACGAGGTCGCCGATCTGATCTTTGAAACCGCCGCCGAGCATGGCACCACCTTGCTTTTGGTGACCCATGATCGAAATCTCGCCGCCCGCTGCGACATGACCATCGGCATTGCCGCCGGCCGGCTGGACGATCAACCGGCAGCGCCGCAATGACCCTGTCCAGCGCGCCGGCAAACACTGAAAACCAACGCCGGCGCGGCCAACGCGCCACCGTCCAACGCGCCTCACTTGCCCTGGCTTTCCGCATTGCCCAGCGCGAACTGCGCAGCGGCCTGAACGGATTTTACGTTTTCCTCGCCTGCATCGCGCTTGGCGTTGCGGCCATCGCCGGGGTCAACTCTCTCGCCCGCAGCCTCACCGACAGTATCGCCGCCGAAGGCCGCACCATTCTTGGCGGCGATATCGCCTTTTCCATCATCCACCGCGAAACCGGCGCCGATGAGTTCGCATTCCTGTCAAATGCCGGCAGCGTCTCGACAATAGCCACCATGCGGTCGATGGCCCGCCGCCTCGATGGCGACGATCAGGTGCTGGTCGAACTGAAAGCGGTCGACACCGCCTATCCGCTGTCCGGCGCCATCGAACTGTCCGCCGGCGGCGACCTGGCCAGCGCCACTGCACGGGTACAGAACACCTACGGAGCGGTCGTCGCGCCCGAACTTCTCGATCGGTTGGGCATCGCTATTGGTGACAGGCTGCAACTGGCCGGCCTGACCATCCAGATCCGCGACACGGTCAAGCTGGAACCCGACCGTCTGTCATCCGGCATCGGCTTCGGCCCCCGGCTTCTGGTTTCGCTTGACGCCTTGCGCGAGACCGAACTGGTCCGCCCCGGCAGCCTGATCACCTGGCACTACCGCATCGCCCTGACCGATCCGGCGGCTGTTTCGGCGCTGACAAAACAAGCGCAACTGGCATTCCCCAAGGCCGGCTGGCGGATCCGCACCCGCGATCAGGCCTCGCCACAGCTGGCTGCCAACATCCGCCGGTTTGCGCAATTTTTGACGCTTGTCGGCCTGACCGCGCTGACCGTGGGCGGCGTCGGCGTCGCCAATGCTGTCGCCAGTTTTGTCGATCTCAAACGGCCGGCAATCGCCACGCTGAAGTGTCTGGGCGCCAACGGCTCGCTGATATTCCGGATTTACTTTCTTCAGATCCTGATCCTGACCGTACTGGGCATCGCCATCGGCCTGATGATTGGCGCGGTCATCCCGTTTATCGCCGGGTTTTTTCTCGCCGACCTGTTGCCGATTGTCTCGGCCGGCGCAATTTATCCCGCCGAACTGGCCGTCGCGATCCTTTACGGTCTGCTCGTGGCAATCGGGTTTGCGCTCGGTCCGCTGGGCCGGGTGCGCGAAATTCCGGCAACGGCGCTATTTGCCGACCGCGCCACGCCATCCAGCGTCAAGGCGCGTCGGATATTTCGCCTTCTGCAAGCTGCCGTACTGTTTGCCCTGTGCGCGCTTGCGATTACCATGGCCGATGACCGGCCGCTGGCCATCGGCTTCCTCGTCGCGGTCGGCGGCGTCTTCATTATCCTGCGCATCGTCAGCGAACTGATTGTCGGGCTGGCCCGCCGCACCGGCACGGTTCGCGGCATCAGCCTGCGCATGGCAATCCGCAATATTCACCGGCCCGGCGCACTGACCCAAAGTGTTGTCCTGTCCCTCGGCCTTGGCCTGACCTTGCTGGTGACACTGGCGCTGATCGACACCAATTTGCGCCGCCAGTTGACCGGCACAATCGCCGGCCAGGCGCCGGATTTCTTCTTCGTCGATATCCAGAATTTTGAAGCCGCGGCGTTTGACGCCCTGCTCGCCGAAGTCACCACCGATGGCACCGTCGAGCGGGTGCCGATGCTGCGGGGCCGGATCGCCGCCGTCAATGGCGTCTCCGCCGCCGACTTCAACGGCAGCGACGGCAGCCGGTGGGCGCTGCGGGGCGATCGCGGCATAACCTATGCGGACGTGCCGCCGGACAAAGCCGAAATCAAGACCGGCAAATGGTGGCCGGCCGATTATGCCGGCGAACCGCTGGTCTCCATGGAAAGCGAAGTGGCCGCCGATCTTGGTTTGATCATCGGCGACACCATCACCGTCAATGTGCTTGGCCGTAATATCCGCGCCCGCATCGCCAACACCCGGTCGCTGGAATGGGAATCGATGTCGATCAACTTTGTGATGATCTTTTCGCCCAACACCTTCGCCGGCGCCCCCCACGCCCATCTGGCAACATTGCGGCTGGCCGGCGACGAGAACGAAAAAGAGCAAACCGCCCGCGCGGTTCTGACATCGGTCACATCGACATTTCCCGGCATCACCAGCGTGCGGGTGTCAGACGCTATCAATTCGGTAAACGCCATCATCAGCGATCTGGCGCTGGCCATTCGAGCAGCGGCATCGCTCGCTTTGCTGGTCTCGACGCTGGTGCTTGGCGGGGCATTGGCCGCCGGCCACCGTCAACGCCGGCAGGACGCCATTATCCTCAAAGCACTCGGCGCCACCCGCAGCCGGCTTCTTCTGGCCTTTTCCATGGAGTACGGCCTTCTCGGTCTGGCAACGGGCCTGTTTGCCATCGCCGCCGGGTCGGTTGCCGCCTGGTTTGTGGTGGCGCAGGTCATGGAAATGGACTTCACGCTGTTTCCAGCCGTCGCCCTGTCAGCAGCAGCAATTGCCCTGATTGTAACGGTCGGCCTCGGCCTGGCCGGCACATGGCGCATCCTGTCGACCAAGGCCGCGCCCTATTTGCGCAATCTTTAAAGCGCATTCCGAAAAGTGGGAACCGGTTTTCGGACTAAATGCGCGACCACAAAGACCGGCGCATCCCGAAAAGTGGAAACCGGTTTTCGGACCAAGATGCGCGATCAGCAAAACCAGCGCATTCGGCAAAAGTGGGAACCGGTTGTTGGACCAAAATGGGTGCAGTTTCAAAAAATTTGGAGCGCATGACATCTTTTGAAACTTGCTAGGGGTCAGGACCCTTAAATTTCAAAGATGCCGAATGACTGCTCCGAGCCCGTTGCCGACGTGTGCCGTGGCCAGCAAAAGGCGATCAATTAACGAAAAGCGGACATCGCGTTGCAACAAGGCCGTTCAAATTGCGACAACGTTTGGACGGCTCAAAAGTGCCAAAAGGAGTCGAGCCCTTGCCCAGTCACTCCGGAAGTGGTGGCGGGTTCTCGCTGAGTTCCCGCAAATAGGCGATGATGTCAGCTCGCTCAGTGATGTCCTCTACATTCTTAAACATGACATATTCCCCCATCTTGGTGCCGGGAACA
>CAXMRP010000041.1:0-22190 GCA_964196155.1 uncultured Polyangiaceae bacterium | reverse complement strand
GTCGAACAGGCCGGCCACATATCCATGCCGCTGATCGGCGACATCCCGGCGCGGGGCCTGACGACGCCGGAAATCGAGGTCGCCATCGCCAGCCGGTTGCGCGCCACCTATCTGCGCAATCCCGATGTCGCGGTCGAGATTGCCGTCCGCCGGCCTTTCTTTATTCTCGGCGAAGTCAACAATGCCGGGCAGTACCCCCATGTCCCCGGCGTCACGGTGCGCTCCGCCGTGGCGGTTGCGGGCGGCTTTTCCCCGCGCGCCAATGAGCGTGTCTTCCGCCTGACCCGCGCCATCGATGGCGAAGCGCTGAAAACCCGCATCGGATTGGACGAGCCGGTCTTGCCCGGCGATACGATCCAGGTGTCCGAACGCCTGTTCTAGGGTTTTGCCGGCGCATCCCGGCATCAACCAGTCCGCCCGGTCGGTAAGGTTAAGAACTTCTTAAAATTGCGCGAGCCTCCCCTGTTCGGCCAATCTGCGCCCCAAACCTAGGGACGGGGTTGTGGACAAATGGCTTTTGCCGATTTCAGGCAAGCGCCCAAACAGGCTATCCGGCCGAATTCAAACGCCGGAAACGGGCCTGCGGGCATCGACACGATCGACAATCGTGCGCCGCTGAGCATTGCGGCGATCAACACGGCGCAGGCCCTCGGCCCGCGTTTCGTGACCGCCGCGCGCGTCGCTGCATTTACCCGGCTGGCCGATTTTCTGGCCATCGCCGCCATCGGTTTTGCCGGCTACCTGATCAAGGGCGACCATGGCGAGCCCCACACCATGCTTCTCTACTTGACCCCGATCTCACTCATTCCGCTGCTCTTTGTTCTGGTTCTAGGCACCTGCGGCGGCTATGACATTTACGCCCTGCGCAAGGCGCTGCCGCGCATCAGCCGCGCCGCCGCAATCTGGATCGCCGTATTCGGCTCTTTTGCCCTCACCGTTTTCTTTCTGAAACTGGGCAGCGAGTATTCCCGCATCTGGCTGGCCAGCTGGTTTGTAGTCGGCCTGACCAGCCTTGTTCTCATCCGCCTGGCCACCGGCCATCTTGCTGGGCACTGGTCGCGCGCCGGCCTGATGACCCGCCGCGCCGTGATCGTCGGCAGCGGTACCGAAGCGGCCGAACTGGTTGCCGCGCTCGACGCCGATGACAACGCCGATATTCGCATCCACGGATTTTTCGATGACCGCACCGGCGATCGGTCCTCACCGACGATCGAAGGCTATCCCCGGCTCGGCACGATTGAGGAACTGATCCCCTTTGGCCGCAACGCCGATATCGACTTGGTGCTGGTGGCGTTGCCGCTCAGCGCCGAAAACCGCCTTGCCGCACTCCTCAAAAAGCTCTGGGTGCTACCCGTCGACATTCGCATCTCGGCAAAATCAACGCCGCTTCGCTTTCGCCCGCGCTCTTATTCGCACATTGGATCGGTGCCGTTTCTGGACGTGTTCGATCGGCCGATTACCGGCTGGGACCTGGTCACCAAGCGCCTGTTCGATCTGGTTGTCGCCAGTCTGGCGATTGTCGCACTGTCGCCGCTGATGTTAGCCGCCGCCATCCTGATCAGCCTGGATTCGCCGGGGCCGGTTCTGTTCCGCCAGCGCCGCTATGGCTTCAACAACAATGTCATCAATGTCCTGAAATTCCGCTCCATGTATCACCACATGGCCGACCCTGCCGCCAAGGTCGTGGTCACCCGCAGCGATCCGCGCGTCACCAGGGTGGGCCGATTTATACGCCGCACGTCGATTGATGAATTGCCGCAACTGTTCAATGTCATGCGCGGAGACTTGTCCCTCGTCGGACCGCGCCCCCATGCGGTCAACGCCCATACCGACAATCAGTTGTGGGAGCGGGTTGTCGACGGTTATTTCGCCCGTCACCGGGTATTGCCGGGCGTCACCGGCTGGGCGCAGGTCAACGGTTGGCGCGGCGAGGTCGATTGCGAGGAAAAAATCCGCCGGCGCGTCGACCACGACCTTGACTATATCGAGAACTGGTCAGTCCTGTTCGACATCTACATTCTGCTCCTGACGCCGTTCCGGATGATGTCGGGCGAGGACGTCTATTGAACCGCGCGAACCCGACATTGACCGGTGGCGGCACGCAGCTTCGGCCATCGGGCCTGCCAATTGCCCGTCTCGGCCACGCCGCCGTGTGGCTGTGTGTCTTTACCGGCGGCTTCGTGTTTTTCGAGCCGGCGCCATACGAACTGCTTCTGTTTCCGGTGATCGGCTTGTGGCTGATGGCCGGTTTGCGCATTCCCGTTGCCATCGGCCCGCTTGTCGTTTTGATTTTGACTTTTCTGGCCGGCGGGCTCTTGGCGATGACCCAGTCGCTGACGATTGATGTCGAACCCAAATATCTCGCCGTCACCGGGTTTTTGGCGGTCAGCGCCTGTTTCTTTGCCGCCTTCGTTGCAAGGGACACCAGGGCGCGGCTTGAACTGGTCGCCAACGCCTGGATTGCCGGCGCCTGCGTATCGACACTTCTGGGTCTGGCCGGCTATTTCGGGCTGACACCCAATGACAAATTCACGCTCTACGGCCGCGCCGCCGGCGGGTTTCAGGATCCCAACGTCTTTGCGCCCTTCCTGGTATTCCCGCTGTTGGTTCTGATCCAGCGGATTTCCACCCGTCCGCCCGGTGCGGCGCTGTTGAATACGGTTCCGGCAATTCTTATCGCCCTTGGCCTGTTCCTGGCCTTTTCCCGGGGCGCATGGGGCATGATGGCCGGCTCCACGGTGCTGGTCTTGACCATCATGTTTCTCACTGCTGGCAGCACGGCAATCCGCGCCCGCTACATCGCCATGGCCGGCGCCGGGGCGATCGTACTTGTTCTGCTTCTGGGTGCCGCCCTGTCGGTGGACGCGATCAGTTCGCTGTTTGCCGAACGCGCCCAGATTGTTCAAAACTATGACGGCGGAGAAACCGGCCGCTTTGCCCGCCACGCCATCGGCTTCGATCTGATGCTGCAGCGACCCCTTGGCCTCGGCGCCATGGAATTTGGCATTCGCTACGGCGGCGATGAACACAATATCTGGCTGAAAGCGCTGACAAGTTACGGCTGGCTCGGCTTTGTGGCCTTTGTCACGCTGGCCGCATGGACCTTGATCAGCGCCTTCCCGGTGCTCTTTCGCACCAGCGCCTGGCAGCACCACGCGCAAGCCGCCTATGTGGTCTTTCTCGGCCATCTGGTCTTGGGCGCGGTCATCGATATCGACCACTGGCGGCACGTCTATCTGTTGCTCGGCCTGCTGTGGGGCATGATCGCCGCGCACAAGGCCGTTAGTCACGACCGGCTGGTTGCCCGCGAAACGATTATTCCGCCGGCATCCCACAAATCGCCACCACTCCACCAATCATGGACCGGTGACCGGCAAATCCGGCCAGAGCCATGCCGGCGCCCCCCCGAAATTTTATTCGGCTAATTCAGTGTGGTCGGTAATTTTACCGGCGCAATCCGGCTTTTGTGATTGCCGGCGGATCGGCGCGCCAGTATAATTCGCGCCCGTCGGAGCGTAGCGCAGCCTGGTAGCGCACTTGTCTGGGGGACAAGAGGTCGTGGGTTCGAATCCCGCCGCTCCGACCACGCCCCCGATAATCGACAATGGCCCGATAACCGGCAACGGCCCGCAATCGGCAATTAGAGCGCATTCCGAAAAGTGGGAACCGGTTTTCGGATTAAAATGCGCGTAAAAACAAAAGAATAGAGCGTTTTTCGTGATTCGATAATCACGAAAAACGCTCTAGGAACAAGAACGCCTACGAGCGCGCCTGATCCAGCACCCGTTTGGCTTCCAGCAATTGCGACAAGACCGCTTCCAGTTGCCGCCGGCCACCGGCGGTCAGCGGCGCTGAGCCGTTGCCGTGGCCAGCTGCCCCCACACGCGGCTCGATCGGATCGTCATGATCGCCATCGCCATAGTCGGGCACCGCCATCCCGGCGGCAACGCCGCCAGGGACCGCTTCAACAACGGTTTCCACCGAACCGCTCTGGCCGACGGTCGAAACAAAAGTGATGCCCTTTTCCCGCAACAGCCGTTGCACGCCCTTGATGGTGAACCCCTCGCCGTAAAGCAGAAGCCGGATGCCACGCAGCAGATCGACATCGTCCGGACGGTAATACCGCCGGCCGCCGCCTCGCTTCATTGGCTTGATTTGTGAAAACCGGGTTTCCCAGAAGCGCAACACATGTTGCGGCAGGTCCAGGTCACCTGCGACCTCACTGATCGTGCGGAATGCGTCGGGACCCTTCATCGCTGCATTTGCCCCCATTGTCTGCGCCGCCTTTCAATGGATATCCGTCAATCCTGGCTGTCATTGTCTCCAGATGACGATCCGTTTCCGGACAAGGCGTCGTTGATTCGCGCCTTCATGATATTGCTTGGTTTGAATGCCGTCACCCTTCGCGGTGGAATTGGTACTTCGAGACCGGTTTTCGGGTTGCGCCCGATCCGTTGGCCTTTCTGCCGGACCACAAAAGATCCGAAAGAAGACAGTTTTACGGTCTCGCCGCGCACAACCGAATCGCCGATTTCCTGCAACACCATTTCCACCATGGCCGAGGATTCGGTACGCGACAGGCCAAGTCGTTGATAGACGGCCTCCGCCAGATCCGCCCGAGTTACGGTTTTGCCCCCCATCAAATCGCCCGCCCTGAATTAATTTCCCCACCGCATGAATTGCCGCGCAATCCAGAGTATGCGCGCAACATATCCCGGTCAACATCTTGGCGGCTAATCATTTTTGCCCAATTTCGGACTGTCACGCCAATTTCTGACACCGTGTCACCACCGCACCAGTGCCGATCCCCAAGTAAATCCACCGCCCATTGCCTCGACAAGTACAAGGTCACCGGTATTGATCCGTCCGTCCTTGCGCGCCACATCGAGCGCCAGCGGCACCGAGGCCGCCGAAGTATTGCCGTGGCGATCAACGGTGCACACAACTTTTTCCGGCGCGATCCCCAGTTTGCGGGCGCTGCCATCGATTATCCGCTTGTTGGCCTGATGCGGCACGAACCAGTCAATGTCGTCGACGGTTATATTGGTTGCGGCAAACGCATCCTCGACGACGTCGGTGATCATGCCCAGCGCATGACGGAAGACTTCCCGCCCCTCCATGCGCAAATGGCCGACTGTGCCGGTCGATGACGGTCCGCCATCAACAAAAAGCTTCTCCTTGTGGCGGCCGTCAGAACGCAGGTGACAGGTCAGGATGCCCCGGCCGTCAACGCCGTCGGGCTGATCATCCAGACCAAGAACAAGGGCGCCGGCACCATCGCCAAACAGCACGCAGGTCGTCCGGTCGCTCCAGTCCAGAATGCGCGAAAAAGTTTCTGCGCCAATCACCAGCGCGGTTTTGCCCTGCCCGGCCTTCAGCATTGCATCGGCCGTCGCCAGCGCAAATACAAAGCCCGAACACACGGCTTGCAAGTCGAATGCGGCGCCGTGATGAATGCCAAGGTTTTTCTGAACGGTTACCGCACTTGCCGGAAAGGTATTGTCCGGCGTCGAAGTAGCCAAAATAATCAGATCGACCTCCGATGGCTGCAATCCGGCATCGGCCAGCGCAGCCTGCGCCGCGTTGGTGGCAAGATCGGACGTCAGTTCACCCTCGGCGGCAATCCGCCGCTCGTGGATGCCGGTGCGCTGGACGATCCATTCGTCGGTGGTATCAACCAGTTCGGCAATTTCCGCATTGGTCATCACCCGTTCGGGCAGATAACTCCCGCAACCCAGGACAATCGATCGCTTCATGAGGCGCGGGCCTGACTGCCGGCGTCTTCGCGACTTTCCGAAACAGGCGCAATTTCATAGGCGATGTCGGCGGCAATCTCTGTCAACAATTCACTCACCACCAAGTTTCGCGCCAGTTCCACAGCGCTGGCAAAGCCTTCGGCATCGGTCCCGCCATGGCTCTTGATCACCATCCCGTTGAGCCCGAGGAACAGGCCGCCATTGACCTTGCCCGGATCCATTTTTTCAGCCAGCCGCCGAAATGCTTCCTGCGCCAGTATATAGCCCAGCTTGGAAAACAGCGTCCGCCCCATGGCGTTACGCAGGTATGCCGCAATCTGCCGCGCCGTTCCTTCCGCTGTCTTCAAGGCAATGTTGCCGGAAAATCCTTCCGTGACAACAACATCGACAGTCCCCTTGCCAAGATCGTCCCCCTCGACGAAGCCGTGATAGTGAAAATTCGGATGATCGAGCGCGCGCAAAACCGCGCCGGCATCGCGCACCTCCTCGACGCCCTTGATTTCCTCAACACCGATATTCAAAAGCCCGACTGTTGGCCGGTCCACATCAAATACAGCCCGTGCCATTGCCGCGCCCATGACCGCGAATTCAACCAGCATCTCGGCATCGGCGCCGATCGTCGCCCCGACATCCAGAACAATGCATTCCCCGCGCAGGGTCGGCCAGATCGCCGCAATTGCCGGGCGCGCGATCCCCGGTTGCATCTTCAGGCAGAATTTCGACATCGCCATCAGCGCGCCGGTATTGCCGGCCGACACCGCCGCCGCCGCCTCACCATCGCGCACCGCCTGCACCGCGCGCCACATTGACGATTTCCAGCGCCCCTTGCGCAGCGCCTGGCTCGGCTTGTCGTCCATCGCCACGACCACTTCGCAATCGATGACTTCAGATGCGGCGCGCAATTCAGGGTGCTTAGCCAGTTCCGGCTCGATCACCGCCGATTGGCCGTAAATCAGAAAATTCAAATCCGGACGGCGGGTGAGTGCGATCGCCGCACCTGGCACGACAATAGCGGCACCTGTATCGCCACCCATCGCGTCCAGGGATATTGTAACCTGTTTTGTCATTGCCGCCCGATTGCTGAAATCCGCGCCCGAAACATACCGTCCCGAACTGGACTGGCAAGCCGGACCGGTGGAAAAGCGCTCCGCAATGGCGGTCTTTATTGGTCTTTCGCCTCGTCAACAAGGCCCTTCAACGTGTCAAACGGCGATGGCGGCTTGTCGTCGCCATCGCCATTGTCTTCGATGTGATCGCCAATCGCCACGCCCGGCGCACGGGGATAGGGATCAAGCCCGATCGCCAGAAATTCCGCTATCACCTTCGCCAGATCGATGCTGTCCTTGTCCAGCGCCTCGATATCATCCTCATTAGCCGAAAATGTTGTTTCTTTCTCGGCACTTGCCAGTTCAGCTTGCCGGTCCGCCTCGGCCGGCGGCAAAAACAGAATATCGACCAGCTCATCGACACGGCTATCGATCGGATCGCCAGTAACAACGCACGATTGACGGATATCAGCGGATATCTGCCCGGTAAGCCGGTATCCAAACCGCCGCTCCGGCTTGACCAGAAAATCAGCGGTGACGTTGGAAACGGCGACCACGCCTAGCTGACGGGCCAGTTCGCCACAATCGTCCACTGAGGGATGTACCGACATATTGACGCCGGCTGAGCGAATATCGCGGCTGTGAATGTTGTGGACAAACTCATGTCCCATCGGCTTCTCCCTTTCCCGCGTCCGGCCCGGCGGATCTCGGGCTCGCAGCAATAATATCTCGCACCCCTGGTTCGGGAAAACGGATATCGCCGACCCGAATGGCCGCCAGACCTGTTTTTGCCAGAACGTCGATCACCGACAAGATATAATCGGCAAGCCTTGCCGCGCTACTGGTTGCCGCTTCGCCGTCCTGCCTCGCCATTGCAAACACATGGGCGTCGATTGCGTCGGCAAAATTCTGTTTCGATGACCCGTTTTCCGCCGTCGCGGCTTCAGCCAATACCAGATCATAGTGCGCCAGCCGCGCTCCAAACAATCCGTACATCGCCTTGATTTTTTTGCCGACCCGGACATCGGATATGCCGATTTCGCGGTAATTGCGGTCCATGTCGGCGACAAATGCCTCCATCACCAGTTGGGCAAAACGCTCATCGGGCTTATCTGCCTTGACCAGTCTGTTAACGACGGCGAACAGAAGCAGCGCCAGCATTTCGAACCGGCCATTGATGGTGTCGGCAACGCCCCAGCCCCGGTAAAAGACCGGACTTCGGGACTGATCGGCGATTTGCCGGTAGACCTTTGCGGCGCGGTCCCGGTTCTGCCTTTTTTCTCGTGAAAACAGGGTCATGATGGATCAGCCCGCATCGGTGTCGCCGGTCCGCCATCGCAGCATCTCAGTCGGATGGACAAGCGTTGCAAATGATGTCCGCTCCGTCTAGATCGCTTGCAACAATATGCAATCGGTCGCGGGACCGAATCAGCAAGAGGCCATACGTGTTGAAACAATTTGCCCTCGCGTTATGCAATCGGGAACTGGCGATATGACGATACTGGCCCCTCGCCCCACTCTGAAATTTTCTGCGCGAACTCTTACCCGGTCCCTGTCAGCGTTTTGTCTGGCTGTGGCATTGTCGGGATGCGTCGGTCAGTCCCTGTCGCGTGGCTATGTTGTCTCAGATCTTGCCCTGGAACAGGTTCCCGTCGGCGCCAGCCGCGAACAGGTGCTCATTGCGCTGGGCACGCCGTCGACCACGGCCGATCTGGGCGGCGAGGTGTTTTATTACATTTCCCAGAAAACCGCCCGGCCGGTGCGCTTCGTCAAGGCGCGGGTTGTCGATCAAAGTGTGCTGGCGGTGTATTTCGACGAGAATGAAGAAGTCACCCAGATCGCCAATTATGGCCTTCAGGATGGCCAGGTGTTTGACTTCGTGTCCCGCACCACGCCAACCAGCGGCAAGGACCTGTCCTTTGTTTCGCAGGTTCTGGGCGCAGCCGGCAATTTCGGCAAGTTCGGCGGCTCATAGGGCGAAGCCGCTTCTCCTGCCTGGGGGCGGGCTGATACTACCCGGCCCGCTGGCAGACCCTGGCTACCTCCAATTAATCACTGCGCCAGCACCGCCAACAACAGCAAGGCGACGATGTTGGTGATCTTGATCATCGTATTGACCGCCGGACCGGCCGTGTCCTTGTAAGGATCGCCAACCGTATCGCCGGTCACCGCGGCCTTTGGGGCTTCCGAGCCCTTGCCGCCATGGTTGCCGTCTTCGATATATTTCTTGGCATTGTCCCATGCACCGCCACCGGCAGTCATCGAGATCGCCACGAACAGACCGTTGACGATCACGCCGAGCAACATCGCGCCGAGCGCGGCAAAGGCGTTTTCCTTGCCGGCAATTCCATAGACCACATAAAAACATACGATCGGCGACAGCACCGGCAGCAGCGAGGGAACGATCATTTCCTTGATCGCCGCCCGGGTCAGCATGTCCACCGCCCGTGCATAATCCGGCTTCGAGGTGCCGGCCATGATGCCCGGATCGGCCTTGAACTGACGCCGCACTTCCTCGACCACCGAACCGGCAGCGCGGCCAACTGCCGTCATGCCAAGTCCGCCGAACAGATAGGGCAACAGGCCGCCGAACAGCAGCCCAACCACTACGAACGGGTTGGTCAGGGAAAAGTCGACCGACACGCCTTCGAAGAACGAGCCCGGCGTCGCATTGGCCGCGAAGAATTTCAGGTCTTCGGTATAGGCCGCAAACAGCACCAGCGCGCCAAGCCCAGCCGAACCGATGGCGTAGCCCTTGGTCACGGCCTTGGTGGTATTGCCGACCGCGTCCAGCGCATCGGTGGTCTCGCGCACTTCGGAAGGCAGATCGGCCATCTCGGCGATGCCACCGGCATTGTCGGTCACCGGACCGAAGGCGTCGAGCGCCACCACGAAGCCGGCAAGCGCCAGCATGGTGGCCACCGCAATGGCGATGCCGAACAGACCGGCCAGCAGATAGGTGGTGATGATGCCGCCGATGATCACCAGCGCCGGCAGCGCGGTGGATTCCAGCGATACCGCCAGTCCCTGAATGACATTGGTGCCGTGGCCGGTCAGCGAAGCCTCGGCGATGGAGCGGACCGGGCGATAATCGATGCCGGTATAATATTCAGTGATCCAGATGATCAGGCCGGTAACGCCCAGACCGATGAGGCCGCAATAAAACAGATGGCGGCCGGTAAATGTCGTCTCGCCGGCGGTGAATTCGGTACCGCTACCCAGCCAGCCCCAGACGATCAACGCCAGCGCGACAGCCGACAGCAACGCCGTGGCGATAAAGCCGCGATACAGCGCACCCATGATGGAATTGTTGGCGCCCAGCTTGACGAAGAAAGTGCCGATGATCGAGGTAACCACGCAGCTTGCGCCGATCAAGAGCGGCAGGGTCATCAGCGTCAGTGCCTGTTCGCCGGTGAAAAAGATCGAGGACAGCACCATGGTGGCGACGATGGTCACCGCATAGGTTTCAAACAAATCGGCCGCCATGCCGGCGCAGTCACCGACATTGTCACCGACATTGTCGGCAATCGTTGCCGGGTTGCGCGGATCATCCTCGGGAATGCCCGCTTCCACCTTGCCGACCAGATCGCCGCCCACGTCAGCGCCCTTGGTGAAGATACCGCCGCCAAGACGGGCGAAGATCGAAATCAGCGATGCGCCGAAGCCCAGCGCCACCAGCGAATCGACCACTTCCCGGCTCACCGGGTCATGTTCGAGAAAATCGATCAGCACCCAGAAATAAACCGTCACCCCGAGCAGCGCCAAGCCGGCAACCAGCAGGCCGGTGATGGCCCCCGATTTGAAGGCTATATCCAGCCCGCCAGCCAGCGACTGCGAGGCCGCCTGCGCCGTGCGCACATTGGCCCGCACCGATACCAGCATGCCGATAAATCCAGCCAGCCCCGACAGGATCGCGCCGATGGCAAAGCCGATCGCTGCAAGACTGGAGAGCAGGAACCAGGCGGCGACGAACACCACCGCGCCAACCATGGCGATGGTGGTATATTGCCGGGTCAGATAGGCCTGTGCACCTTCGCGGATTGCCGCGGCGATTTCCTGCATGCGGGCATTGCCGGCATCGGCCGCCATGACCGCCCGGGTTGCCCAGATCGCATAGACGATCGACAGGATGCCGCAGGCGATGATGAAATAAAGCATAAATGGTCCTCCAGACCGGAATATTGGCCAGCCGCAACGCGGACAAGTTCGGTAACGGCCTGTGAAGATGGCAGCAGCATGAAACATGCGGCGTACGAATGGATGCGGCGCGGTATTGACGATACCGGGCCACACGTCAACCCTGCTTTGGTCGACCTCCCGCCAGCCGGGTTTTTCGCGTTTGCCAGCCCAGACCGATAAGCGTGATCACCGAAACCGGCAATACGACGATCACCACGGTTTTCCATCCGCCATAGGCAAGCAGCAGGCCGGCCATCAGCGATGAAAAGGCAACCACACCGAAGACCAGAAAATCGTTCATTCCCTGCACCCGTTCTTTTTCTTCCGGGCGATAGGTCTTGGTCACCAGCGTCGTGCCGCCGATAAAGCCGAAATTCCAGCCGATACCAAGCAGGATCAGCGCCGCCCAGAAATGCAGGACGGTCACGCCCGACAACGCCACCAGCGCACAGTCGATCAGGATCACCAGACCGGTGGCAACAATCCGTTCTGCGCCAAAACGGGAAATCAGCGACCCGGTGACAAAACTGGGTCCGAACATCGCCATCACATGCCACTGGATGCCCAGCGTCGCGATATTCTGGTGATGACCGGCATGGACAATCGCCAGCGGTGCCGCCGTCATGACCAGCACCATCAGCGAATAGGCGCACATCGAACATCCGACCGCCACCAGAAACGCCGGCTGCCGGATGATCTCGCCCATAGGCCGCCCCCGGGGCGTTGAAGAGCGGTCGGCCGGGCGCGGAATATCCACCGCCAGAATGATAATTGCCCCGATGATCAGCAGCCCGGCGGCGGCCACAAATGCCCCGGCATAAGGCACGCTTGGCAAAAAACCGCTGGTATGGATCACCGCCTGGGGACCGATGATGGCCGCCGCGATACCGCCGGTCATCACATAGGAAATCGCTTTCGGCCGAAACCGTTCGCTTGCCAGATCGGCCGCGGCAAACCGGATCTGGTGCATGAACGAATTGGTCATGCCGAACATCACAGCACCCAGGCACAGGAGCCAAAATGCCCCGATACCGACCGCAGCGGCTTCCAGCAAGGCGCCAACCGAACCAAACAGCAGGCCGGATATGAAACCGGCGCGGCGCCCGACACGACGCATCAGATGCGCCGCCGGCAGGGTGCCCAGTGCGGTGCCGATAATAAAGGCGGATGCCGGCAGGGTCGCCAGCGTCTTGTCGGCGCCCAACAGCGCAAAGCCGGCGAGCGTGGATACGGCGATATTGATCGGCCCGCCGGCGCCACCAAACGCCATGGCAAGGGCCAGAACGATGACATTGCGGCGGGCTGCCCTGTCGTTAGTCGCTGAACCTGCCCCTGATTCCACTACGGCGCTCATTGCTTGATTCTCGTCAGTTTCCGTCCGAGCCGGGATCGCCCGCCCGCTCATGATCACCCGCTCGCGAATGGACATAGGAGCGGCGAGGCAATCGAAGAGGCTGATTGTCCAACAGGACCGATATTGGCGCAGGACTGTCGCCCGCTTCGCCCAACATGCCGATATCCGTGACGCCAATACCGACATCAGCGGCGGCTGCCGTAAAGGGGGCAATTTGCCCCGGCGGGATCGCGGCAAGGATTTCAAAATCATCGCCGCCGGTAATCGCCGCCGCCACAATGTCGGCGCTGGCCCCGTTGCCCGAAAGCGCGCCGTGCAGCGGCACAGTATTGGCGTCGATGGTTGCCGAACAACCACTGGCGACGGCCAGCTTGTCGCAATCGCCAACAAGCCCGTCGGAAATATCGATGGCTGCCGAGGCATGGGCGCGCACGGTGTTGGCCAAACCGCATCGCGGCCGGGGCAAGTGATAGCGCTCGATCGCCACCGCCCGCTCCGCACCCGACAGATCGCCAATCAGCGAGGTTTCGCCAAGTAGGCAGGCAAGCCCTGCCGCCGCGCCACCAATTTCACCCGTTACGAACAAGTGGTCGCCCGGCTGACCACCAGCCCGCCGTACCATTGTCCCGGTCGGCACAGCACCGATGGCCGTGATCGAAATCGTCGGTCCGCTCGACCCGGCAGCAACCCGGATCGTATCGCCGCCCGACAAAGAGATGCCGAATTCGGCCTGATCGGCGGCCAGCCCCGACGCAAACGCGGCAATCCAGGTCTTGTCGAAGGGTGCGGGAAACGCCGCCGCCAACAGATAACAAAGCGGCGTCGCGCCCTTGGCCGCCAGATCGGACAGATTGACTCGCAACGCCTTGCGGGCAATCAGGTCCGGCGGATCATCGGCAAAGAAGTGAACGCCGCAGGCGATCGCATCGGCGGTCAGCACCAGATCATGGCCCGGCGGCGGCGCAAGCATCGCCGCATCGTCGGTGAGATCGAACGCCCCAGCCCCGGCCAGCGGCCGAAAACAAGTTTCGATCACTTCGAACTCACCAAATTCGACAGGCCCTGTGGCACCGATGGGCTGGCCCATGGCGCTCTACTTTGTTCCGCGCCGCTGGGAAATTTCCTTCGACCGGACATCGCGGGCGATGCGGTCCAGAACCCCGTTGACCATGCCCGGTTCCTCGGTGTCGAAGAACGCCTTGGCGATCTCCACATACTCGGTGATCACCACCGCCGCCGGCACATCGGCGCGGCCGACCAGTTCAAAGACACCACAGCGCAACACGGCGCGCAGGGTGATATCGATCCGTGTCAGCGGCCAACTGTCGGGCAGCGCCTTGTGGATCAGCGGATCGATCTGCAATTGCCGGTCGACAACGCCGCCGAGCACTGAACGAAAGAAATCCGCATCAGCCGGCCGCAACTGTTCGCCCTCAATCTCCTGGCCGATCCGGTGCGCCTTGAATTCCTCCACAACGCTGTCCAGCGTCTGGCCGCCGACATCGAGCTGGTAGAGCGCCTGAACGGCGGCAAGACGGGCCGCACCCCGCTGATTGGCGGCCGGTCTGGCCCGAGCATCGGCCGCAGTGGCCGACGGTTCCGCCGGTTCGCTTGATTCCGTTTTGTCTGTCTCAGTCATTTGTCAGCCCAAATCGCGCGCGCAGCGCCACCATTGCCAGCGCTGCTTTCGCCGCGCCGCCACCCTTGTTTTTGTCAGCGACCCGCGCCCGCACAAGGGCCTGTTCGCGATTTTCCACCGTCTGAATACCGTTGCCGACAGCCAGCCCGTGATCCGTGGTCAGGCGCAGGACGGCCCGTGCCGATTCATTGGCGACAATATCATAGTGGCTGGTTTCGCCGCGAATGACGCAGCCAAGCAGCACAAAACCATCGGGTTGCCGCGCCAGACCGGCGCCTTTGCCAGCCACGATCATCGCCAGCGCGCCGGGAATTTCCAGAACACCGGGAACAGCAATCCGCTCATGGCTGGCGCCCTGCCGGTCGAGTTCGCCGCACGCACCGGCATACAGTTCATCAGCAATATCGGTATAAAACCGCGCCTCGATAATGGCGATATGGGGGGCCATTCAGGTTCCTTGTTCACGGGCAGATGCCGGCATCAGCTAGTCCTGTTCAGTCGGACGCAAGCGGTCCAGATAACGTGCAAACACATCAATCTCAAGATTGATTTTTGTCCCCGCCTGCCATTGTGACAAGGCAGTTGCCGAAAGCGTGTGGGGTATGATCATAACTGTAAATCGATTGCCCCCCACGCTGTTTACTGTCAGCGACACGCCGTCCAGCGCAACCGAACCTTTCCGGGCGATATACCGCGACAGGCTGTCCGGCACTTCGATGGTGAATTTCGCCGTTTCGCCAACTTCATCCTTGGTATCGTCACGGGCAATGATCTTCGCCAGGCCATCGACATGACCGGAGACCACATGCCCGCCCATCTCATCGCCGGCCCTGAGCGCCCGCTCCAGATTGACTGGCGTGCCAACCGACCAGTCGCTGACGGTGGTCAGCGAGACGGTCTCCGTCGTTGCCTCGACATCGAACCAGTTGCCGGTGCCAGCCGCGTCATCCTCGCTCCTGGCCACGACAGTCAGGCACGGCCCGGAGCAGGCAATCGAAGCGCCGATAGCCAGATCGCCCACGTCATAATTCGTGGCGATGCGAAACCGCCGGCCCCAACTGGCTTCTTCAACCGCCGCAATGCGGCCGACATCGGTAATAATTCCAGTGAACATACCTAATTTCCAGTACGGCAATGCGGATCGGCCCGACAAACTTTGCCCTCAATCAGCATTTTGCACCCGCAGATAGCGCGTTAGCCGGTCAGCGCCAAACCACCGGCGCTCGCCGATAGTAAAATCGGGCGATTGCTCGATGTGGCGCATCGGCAAACCGGCCAGAGCCGGCACCGCGCCATCCCCGACACTTTGACAACTGCGAAACAGCAGGACCTCGTCCACCAGATCAGCCTCCAGCAGCGACCGGGCAACCCGTGCGCCCCCTTCTACCAGAATGTTTGTCATCCATTCGCTACCAAGTGCTTTAAGCCCCTGTTGCCAATCAACCGCGGAGCCAGCATTGCCGGTCTGAATAACACGGTATCGCGGTTCCGGACCCGGTGCGGGAGCGTCTGTTGTGGTCAAGAACCAGGTCGGCGGGCCATCGTCCGCCAGAAGACAGGCGCTTGCCGGAATTTTGCTGAAATCGCCGGCCACCAACCGGATCGGCGAGCGCTGCACCAGACCCGGCAGCCGGCAGGTCAGTTGCGGATCATCAATCAGCGCTGTGCCCGTTCCGACCAGTATGCCGTCAAACCGCGTCCGCAGCGCTTGAACATGCCGCCGGGCGATCGCCCCGGTAATCGCGACATTGCCCGCACCCTGCCGGCCGATGGCGTCATCGGCCGAAACCGCCAGTTTCAGGACAATTCGCGGCCGGCCGCTGACCGTTCGCTGTACGTAGCCGGCATTGGCCGCCAGCGCCGGTTTTGGATCGTCGGCCATGGCAACAGTGATGCCGGCGGCCTCCAGCGCCGCAATACCGCGCCCGTTTACCCGCTGATCGGGATCGCCCGTGCCAATCACTACCCGGCGCACCTTCGCGGCGATAATGGCATCGACGCAGGGCGGCGTCTTGCCCTGATGGGCGCACGGCTCCAGCGATACGTAAAGCGTTGATCCGGCTGAGGTTTCTCCCGCCGAGTTCAGGGAGATTGTCTCGCCGTGGGGCCGTCCGCCCGCTGCCGTCCGGCCCCGCGCCACAACCAGCCCGTCGCGCACGACAAGTGCACCCACCGAAGGGTTGGGCCAGGTCCGACCGACACCGGCAGCTCCGCAGGCGATCGCCGATGCCAGCATTCGCCGATCCAGTTTGGTCAGTTTCGCCGGGTTGGGCTCATTCGTCAGCGCGTCCGGCCGGGCCGGTGGGTCAGCCATCTGCCTTTTCGGCCTTTTTACCGGCGGGAATCGCCTCGCCGACGACCTCGTCGTCAGACAATTCGTCCAGAAAAGCCCCAAAATCGCTGGCTTCGCGAAAATCCCGGTAGACCGAGGCAAATCGCACATAGGCCACGTCATCCAGCCCCTTGAGCGCGCCCATGATCAAGGTGCCGATATCATCGGAGGGAATCTCCGCCTCGCCGCGCGCTTCAAGCTGCCGCACGATGCCCGATACCGCACGCTCCACCCGGTCCGGTTCCACCTGCCGCTTGCGCAGCGCCACCTCGATCGACCGCATTAATTTGTCCCGGTCGAACGGCACCTTGCGCCCGGATTTCTTGAGCACCGACAATTCGCGCAATTGCACCCGCTCGAACGTCGTGAATCGGCCGGCGCAATCGCCACAGATCCGCCGCCGGCGAATCGCCGTGGCGTCCTCGCTGGGTCGGGAATCCTTCACCTGGCTGTTGTCGGCTCCGCAATAGGGGCACCGCATCGCAAATAATTCCTAATTCTGTCTGTTTGCGGCGGACGATGCGGACCAGGCCCGGTCGCGTCAATGGGGATTTTGCCGCCAGACGACGATAATTTACTCGAAAAATACCCGGTTACTGGGCCGGTTATTGGGAAAGTGGCGAACCGATCAGTTCCGGCGGCTGGTTCAGCGCCACGGCATTTTGCGCGGTGTCGTAATTATAGATGTCATCGCGGAAATGAACGATGCCGTCGCCGGTTGTCCAGGCGGTGAAATAAACGGTGAAAATCGACGGCGGATCGACCACTTCCACATCCAGCCGTTCGCCCGAGCGCGCCACCTGATCGACCGCCGCCCGGTCATAGCCGTTGGGGCCGAGAATCCACGTCACCAGTTCGCGCACATTGTGGACCCGCACACAGCCCGACGAATCAAACCGGTAATCTTCCACGAACAGGCTCTTGGATGGCGTATCGTGCAAAAACACCGCATGGGGATTGAAGAAGTTGATCTTCATCGAACCCAGCGAATTGCCATCGCCCGGATCTTGCCGGAACATGTAATTGGTCGCCTCGTCGGAATACCAGTTGACCAGTTCGGGCGGAATTTCATCGCCGGCCTGGGTGTAGATGCGGATGCGGTTGGTCGTCAGATAGGTCGGGTCTTTCTGCATGATCGTGATCAGATCGCGCCGGATAATGCTTTTCGGCACCGTCCAGAACGGGTTGAAATTGATCTCGTGGATACGGCTGGACAATAACGGTGTCTGCCGCTCTACCTTGCCGACCACGGCAGTATGGCGCGAGATGACGGCGCCGCTGGCAACCGCCTCGATTTCCGCCGCCGGCACATTGACCATTACATAGCGCGCCGGCAGCCCCTTGGACCCGCCGGCCATCGCCTTGATCCGCTCAAGATTCGTCGCCAGTTGGCCAAGCCGCACGCCAGCCGGCACGTTCAGCGCCGCAAAGGTGTTTTTGCCGGCAACCCCGTCCGAGGGAATGCCATGGCGAAGCTGGAAGCGCTTGACCGCCTCCTGCACATAAGAATCAAAGGCCGCCGGATCGCCGACGGTTTGCCGCAGATCACCAGAGGCAACCAGACGAGCACGCAAGGACTGCACATTGGCGTGTCGCATGCCGATTTTCAGGGATTCATCGGCTGGAACCGTTGGCCAGCCGCCGCGCGCCACCAGGTCCTGATAGACAAAGATCGCCTGCTCGATCGCCGGCGGCGTCGATGCCGACAGGATCGGCGCCCGGGTGCGTACCGGCCGCGACAGCGCCGGCTTGCTGTCGAACGTATCCGCCCACTCGCTTTGCTGGGACGGTTGCAGCGCAGAAAGGCCACCGGCATTTTGCGCCAGCGCCCGCCCGGCGGTCCCGGCCAGCAAAACCGAAGAAATCGCCAACATCTTTCGTCGGGTCAGTGTCATGTGCAGTCAGGTCCTTCTTCGCCGCACCGGCTCAATATGCCGGTCTCAATCCCGGAACATCGGCAAATCGCCCCGCAATTGGCGTATCATGAAACGCGCCTCGTCACAATCACCTGGCGCCCGCTCTCACTGACGATTTGGTGACAGCGCCGATTTGCCTCATGCCGCAGTAATGCGGTTCTGACAATTTACGACATTGTGGCCGGGCCATGACCGCCCGAACCCGCAAACGAACAAGTCCCCGTTAAAATCACAAT
The DNA here is from genome assembly GCA_964196155.1 of uncultured Polyangiaceae bacterium. Taxonomy (GTDB): domain Bacteria; phylum Pseudomonadota; class Alphaproteobacteria; order Rhizobiales; family Afifellaceae; genus CAXMRP01. The sequence goes on along the minus strand of CAXMRP010000041.1, from coordinate 3,732 downwards.
CGCGGAATTTCCGGGCCGAACACGAAAAAGGGTCCGGCAATTTGCCGAACCCCTGATGCTTGCGCCACCCGACAAGCAATTCCTCTTACAGCGGCGGCAACCGCGGAGTGTCGGTGCCTTGCTGCAAGGAAATTCCGTGGATTATTACAGCCGGTAGAGAATCTGGTCGGTCCAGAACCGCTCCATGCGCTGCAATGATTTGTTGATGATCAGGAAATCATCACCGGAAATGCCGCCGACTTTCTCGATCGACCCGATATGCCGGTTGTAAAGCCCGTTGACGATATCGGCGACTTCGGCACCCTTTTCCGTCAGCGAAACCCGAACCGAACGCCGGTCGACCCGCGAACGCTGGTGATGAATATAGCCGGCATCGACCAGCTTTTTCAGATTGTAGGAGACGTTTGAACCGAGATAATAGCCCCGGGTCCGCAACTCGCCGGCGGTCAATTCGGCATCGCCAATATTGAACAGCAACAGCGCCTGCACCGAATTCACATCCGACCGACCCATCCGGTCAAACTCATCCTTGATCACGTCGAGAAGACGGCGATGAAGCCGCTCAACCAGTGTCAGCGCATCAAGATACAGCGCCTTCAGTTCCTCGGTTCCCGGCTTGTCACCGGAATAATCGACACTTGCCGTTTCGGCTGTCAACATCATAACGCCACTCCGTCCTGTTTATGCGAAGTTCTGCGACCCGCATTCCAGGCAACGTTATGGATCGGGGATGAAAAGCAGCTTAAGCGACAGGCTTAATTGAATATTGAAGGGGGGTCGGGTTTTACCGGACCTTTACCACAATACTTGGATATTACGGTGCGTAACGCGGCGGAACTGAGGCAATTCACCCGTTATTTCATATCTCATTAGGTATCGTGATGGCGAAACCATGCGTAAACCATGATCACCACATATATCGCAAAAAGCGCGACATGGGCGAACACCCGTGCCCATGCGACGCCGAACCAATCGGCAAAAATCGTGTACATGGCGATTTCGACCAGCGCCGCCACCGCCCAGATCACCGGCCCCCATGAGGCCGCCATCCACAGTCCGGCGGCGGCAAACAGGTCCAGAATGACCAGGGCGACCAAACCAGCGCGCCAGGGTTCATCCAGGCCAAGGAACCCGCCGCTGTCTGGCAACACGCCGACAATGATCGCCGCCCGCAGCAAGCCGATCAGCAAAAACAGGATCGACACGATCCGCAAATAGGTCAGCATCAGGCGCCCGGCAGCACCCGGTGCATCGTCCGCCAAGCCAAGTGTGTCAGCCATGGGTACCGTTCCGCTTCAATTCCAACGGCGATTTCGCCGGTGCGGCGCCCGATCTACCACCGAATGCCAGCGCCGGCCATATTGGATCAGGTAAATGCCGGGCATTCCGGGTGGTACCGGCGCGCTGGCGGTGCTAGTTCGGAAAAACCGGCTGAGACATTTTGCCAGGGAGCACCCATGAATTCGTCGCAAAAGCCCCCGGTGGCGTTCGATATCGACCAGATAACCGGCCACAATCGCCTGCGCCGCACCCGCCAGAGCGATTGGAGCCGGCGTCTGGTGCGTGAAAATACCCTCACTGTCGACGATCTGATCTGGCCACTGTTTGTAATCGATGGCGACAACAAACGGGTCGATGTCGCCTCCATGCCCGGCGTCGCCCGGCTGAGCATCGATCAAGCCGTAAAGGACGCTGAACGGGCGGCAAATCTTGGCATTCCGCTGATTGCGCTGTTTCCGTTTGTCTCGCCCGATCAGCGCGATGAACGCGGATCGGAGGCTGAGTCCGCCGACAGTCTTGTGTGCCGGGCCTGCCGGGCGATCCGCCAAGCCGTTCCCGATATCGGCATCATGATCGACGTGGCGCTCGACCCCTACACCAGCCACGGCCATGACGGCGTTCTGGACGGCGAGGAAATCCTCAACGATCAATCGGTGGAAATCCTGGTGCGCCAGGCGCTGATACAGGCCGAGGCCGGCTGCCACATTATCAGCCCGTCCGACATGATGGACGGCCGGGTGGGTGCGATCCGCCAGGCGCTGGATGCCGCCGGCCATGGCAACGTCCAGATCATGGCGTACTCGGCCAAATACGCCTCGGCCTTTTATGGGCCGTTCCGCGACGCCATCGGCACCAGTGCGACGCTGAAAGGCGACAAGCGCACCTATCAGATGGACCCGGCCAACGGCGCCGAGGCCCTGCGCGAGGCCGCCCGCGATATCGACGAGGCCGCCGACATGATCATGGTCAAGCCGGGTTTGCCCTATCTCGATATCTTGTGGCGGTTGAAGGAAGCCTTCCAGATGCCGACCTTCGCCTATCAGGTGTCCGGCGAATACGCGATGATCGAGGCCGCCGCCGGCAATGGCTGGATCGACGGCGAACGCGCCATGATGGAAAGCCTGACCGCCTTCAAGCGCGCTGGCGCCGACGGCATCCTGACCTATTACGCCCCGCGAGTGGCCGAAATATTGAAGGCGCAAGGCTGACGAGCCGGTTTTTGCCCCACCAGCTGCGTATCGCGGCAATTTCGCCCGAAAATGGCGGCCAGCTTGAATAAATCCCGGTTTATTCCCACATAAAGCGTGTCCGAATCACCCAAGAATACCGATACAATGAATACCGGCCACGCCACCGCTAATACGGGTCACGTCTATGAGCACGCCTACGATCCGGCTGTTCAGTCGGAGCTGTTCGACGGCGTGCGCACCCGGCGTATGAGCGCCTTTGTCATCGATACGGTTTTCATCATCGCCCTGATGGTGCTCGCCTCCATCGTTATCGCAATTCTCGGCGTCCTCACCTTTTCGCTGGGCTGGCTGCTGTTTGCCCTTGTCTGGCCGTTCGTGGCGATTGCCTACATCATGCTCACCCTCGGCGGCTCACGCATCTGGTACGGCGCGCCGATGTATCCGCTGCTGGCCCTGGTCCATGCCATGCTGTTCTGGTTTTCGATTGTGCTCCTGACGCCGTTCATCCTGCTGATCGCGCTGTTCAATCCCCGCAAGCGCCTTGTCCATGACTATGTCGCAGGCACCGTGCTCATCCGCACGCCCTGATCTGTTTTTCCGGGATTTTGTTGTTTTATAGGCGCCGCTTGCGCCAATTAAGGCAATTGCAGTTGTCCTGAACTTGAACAATGCCGGCCTGCCGGGCGACACTGCGCTCCAAATCGGCATTGCGGCGATCTGATCTGGCGCCGCAGGATCAGGAGCCGCCATGGCCAACCTGCAAATGTGGCTCACCTTCGCCATCATTGTGATGGCGATCGTCAGTTTTTCTTTCGACCGCATTCCGGTCGAACTGACCGCGGCCGCCGGCCTCGTGGCGTTGATTGTCGTCTTCGTCATTGGCCCGGATGTGCTGCGCACCCCAAGCCCGTTGGGTCTGAATGACCTGTTGATGGGGTTTGCCAATCCGGCCCTGCTTGCCGTCCTGTCGCTGATCATCGTCGGTCAGGGCCTGTTCGTCACCGGAGCACTTGACCGTGCCTCGCAAAAGCTCGCCCGCTCGGCGCGGTTTCAGGTCTGGACCATGATCGCCCTTGTCGTCACCGGCGCGGCGGTGCTGTCGGCGTTTATGAACAATACACCGGTCGTCGTCATGCTGATCCCGGTGATGGCCGGCCTTGCCCGCATCCGCCGCATCGCCACCGGCCGGGTGCTGATGACCATGAACTATGCCACCATGCTCGGCGGCTCGGTCACGTTGATTGGCTCATCAACAAACCTT
>CAXMRP010000040.1:0-2651 GCA_964196155.1 uncultured Polyangiaceae bacterium | reverse complement strand
CGGTGACAGGCCACACACCCGCGCCGCCTCATCGGCCAGACGTTCAACCAGATAGGCCGCTTCCGGCCGCCCGGCACCGCGATAGGCATCCACCGGAACCGTGTGCGTAAACACATTGTCGCAACGGATATAGGCCGCCTGCACATCATAGACACCGGTCGTCATCGACATGCCCAGCCAGGGAATGAACGGCCCGAATTGCGACAGATACGCGCCCATATTGGCGGTGAGGTCGACTTTCATGCCGAGAATGCGGCCATCCTTGTCGAGCGCGAACGCCGCATCGGCGACATTGTCCCGGCCGTGGGCGTCGGTGAGGAAATGCTCGGTACGATCGCAAATCCAGGCAACCGGCCGGCCCAGCACCTTTGCCGCCTTGGCGCACAGCGGATACTCGCGATAGGAAAATGCCTTGGTGCCAAATCCGCCACCAACGTCAAAGGTCAGAACCCGGATCTTGTTTTTGTCGACATCCATTGCGTCGGCGATATTGTCGCGCATGTCGTGCACGCCCTGCGAGCCAAGCGTCAGCGTCCACTTGTCCGCCGCACTGTCATACACGGCGACAACCGCCCGCGGCTCCATATAGTTGCAAACCAACCGGTTGTTGACGATGCGTAAGGAGGCCACCTTGTCGGCGCGGGCAAATGCCTCATCGGCGGCAACCTTGTCGCCGCGCTCGCATTCAAACGACAGGTTCTGACCCTCATCGTCCCACACTTTGGGCGCATCAGCTTTCAACGCGTCTTCGCATTTGACGACCGCCGGCAGCGCTTCATAGTCAACATCAATAAGTTCAGCCGCCGACTTGGCCAGATCAAGACTGTCGGCAACGACGAAGGCAACGCCGTCGCCGACATAGCGCGCCACTGTGTCGCACAGGACCGGAATCTCCCGGTCGACAATCGGGGCGCCGCCGATCGCCCGTCCCTTGCCGATAACCGGCAAGCCCTTCATTTCGGAAATATCGTCAACCGTCCACACCAGATGAACCCCCGGCGCCGACCGGGCCGGGCCCAGATCGCCAACGCTGAACCGGGCATGGGCAAACGGCGAGCGCACGACATAGGCCGCAAGCGCATTTTCGGGCACCTCATCGGCGGTATAGCGGCCATGGCCGGTAATCAGCCGCGCATCTTCCAGCCGCCGTATCGGCGCACCCATCCCGAATTTTGGTGGAGCCAGTTCCGTCATTGTCGACTTGTCCCTCTAACTGTCCTCAGGCCCTGTTGCCGGACCGGTCGGAAATTTCAACCCCGTGATGAACGCCAATTCGGAGCGGGTCAAGACGTGCGCGCAGGCCAATCCGAGTTCTGCCTTGACCTGATCGTCAAGCGGGCACATTGGTGGGTAATGACCCCCCCACCGGCCAGGGCGCCGGATACCGCCGAAACATTTATCCAGAAAATCGCCGCGCTGCCGGGCAATGTCCGCGGTGCGATCTGGATCACGATCGCCGGTCTGATGTTTGTCAGCGTGGCAGTGCTGATCCGTCTTGTCGGCGATCACATCCCGGTCACCGAAATTCTGTTTATCCGCCAGTCCACGATGCTGATCCTGTCGGTGCCAGCGCTCATTCGCCTGTTTCCCGGATCAATGACAACTCAAAGGTTCCGCTTTCACGTCGCCCGCGCCGGGTTGGCCTTTGCCGCCATGTGGCTGGGTTTCACCGCGGTGCTCCACCTGCCATTGGCCGACGCCACGGCGCTGGGTTTTGCCAAGAGTTTCTTCCTGACCATCTTTGCCATCATCTTCCTGAAGGAAACGGTGGGAATTAGACGTTGGGCGGCAACCATTGTCGGTTTCATCGGGGTGCTGGTCATGCTCCAGCCGACATCCGGGTTCATCAGCCCCTATGCGCTGATGGCGGTTGGCGGCGCCGCATCAGCCGGGCTGGTGATGATCATCATCCGCTACCTGTCCCGCCATGAACTGCCGATAACCCTGCTCTACTTCCAGACCATTCTGGTCGGCCTCATGGCGCTGCCTTTTGCCATTGCCGGCTGGGTCACGCCGACCCCGCGCGAGATGGTATTGCTGGTTGGCATCGGCGCCCTGTCGGCCATCGGCCAGATCTGCAACATCCGCGCTTTCCGTGCTGGCGAGGCGACATTCCTCGCCTCCCTCGATTATTCAAGGCTGTTGTGGGCAACGCTGCTCGGGCTGGTGCTGTTTGCCGAATGGCCAAACACGGCCACCCTGATTGGCGCGGCGATCGTCATTGCGGCGGCCATCTACACCGTGCGCCGCGAGGCACGGCGTGGCAAGGCGGTAACGCGCGGTCCGGGCGGCCGGGGTTTCATGAGCAACTGATGATACGCGGCTTTCTTCGATGAGCGATGGCAACAAGGATACGCGCTAGCTCAGGCGACAATATCCATCATCATCAGGTCCTGATCATCAACGATAGTCTGCGGCTGGGGCGCCCGCTTGCACAACCACTGATGGACATCGCTGAGATCAGCGGCGGTGCGCGGCCAGGTGTACCGGGATTGCGAAAGCTCACGCCCGCGCTTGCCCATGGCCTCGCGTTCAGTGTCGGCAAGTGAGGTCACCGCGTGGATCGCCGTGGCGATCGCATTGGCGTTGGCCGCCGTTTCCAGTGCCGCTCCCGCATGGAATCCTTCCGGCAAATTGCATTGTGGCGTCAT
>CAXMRP010000039.1:0-21608 GCA_964196155.1 uncultured Polyangiaceae bacterium | reverse complement strand
TCACCGTTCGGCGTGGGCGGACATTCAGATTTTTAGAGATGCCCTATATTGATACCGTGCTTTTTTCTTCAGCCGGTCGCCAGCGGATGAATTCCTTGGTCGGTCTCTGACCGTCAAGTTCCACACTGGTCAGCACCCATTCCGAGGCGTGGCGCAGTTTGAGGTGAAACGAGCCTTTCGATCGGCAGCGGATGATACCCTTCTCCTGAAGCTCGTAGAAGCATTTACACGCGGTCCCGATCGCAATGTTGCAAAGGTCGGACGCTTCCCGGACGGACATACTGATATCGCCGTTGTTGGTGCCGCTATATCGGGAAAGCAGTTCGATATAGACCGCCCGCGCTTGCGGTCTCAGCGAACGCCAGGCTTCACTTTTGAGGAGGTAGAACGGCAGCATGGCGAAACGTTCATGGGTACTGCGGCCTTTCTTGTTCAGACTTTTCGACATGATGCCTCCACGGCGCACAGAGAGCGCCGTGGAGGCGTCTTTGTACTTCTCGTGTGGAGGGGGCCGGGCGACAGAAACGCCACCCGGTGACTCTCTCAGCGCCGTGACGGGCCATAGGCCTGCATGGCGAGAAGACGTGCTGTGTGGGGGTCAACGCCGAACTCTTCGGCTAGCTTTCGCTCGGCATAGGTCAGGGCGCGGAACTCACGTTCACAAGCGGCCTGCCATAAGGGCAAGCTGTTGAATGAAGCGGCGCAGTGCTTTAACTTGCTCATGTGAAATCTCCATTTTGACGGTGGTTGGTTTCTTGAGCCCCGGACTGGTGTGACAGCACCGCCGGGGCATTTTTTTTGAAAGTCATGTCGCGCTCTCTTTTTTGATCTGATGGGCGTTCTCCTCCGAAGCTTGAATACGGCGGTCTCGACTACTGAAAACTGCGACCTCAGAGAGGCTTTCAGGTTCGGCTGGTATCACAGCAGCGCGATCCTGCTTTCGCCGCTGTGAGAGCAAACATTTCACCTTTTCAGCGGCATCTAGCAGGGGATGGAAGCTCTGTTTCGTCCATGGAAGCCAGCGAATGCCATCATCGGTTTCCGACATCTGGCGGCGACCATGTTTTTCGATGTCGATGGTAATGCGGAGGATGTTGTTCCCGCGGCAATCAGGCCCGTAGACGTCAAGTTTGCCGGTGACGCCCGCTTTTCCGGATATCGAGACCGGATCGACACACCGGCAACATCGATCGCGTAGTTGCCGAGACGGTCCAGCGGAGTGAGACGGGCGATGATCGGATCAGGGGGTGTCGGCATCGACGGCTGCTCCCTGGCGTGCCGCGGTGCTGACAGGAAGGCCTTCGGCCAATTTCTCCAGTTCCGCGCAAGAGACCAAAGTCCGGCTGCCGCACTTCCTCGGAGTTAGCTGGCCAGAACTAAATAAATTATAAATTGAAGTTCGGCCGATACCGAGTGCATCTGCGGCTTGACGTACTGTAACGAGAAGAGCTTTCATGTGTACCACCTCGTGTTAGGTGGTTTGCCACTATGCGTATGTTTCTATTGCTGTCCACAAGCAAATGTCACGTATTTTTTCACATACCTGCATAGGAGGTACAGAAACGAATACAAAAAATGTAAATCCCGAAAAAACAGGTACATTCCAGTGATATTTCTTGTGGATAACCGCAAACGTAATTTGTCAATTTTGATGATATAGTTCGTTTAAATTTGGGAAATTGATCCGGAGAGGTCCATCGCCTAAAAATTTTTCTACTATCTATCGCTTTTTATCTTTGCTCGTAGTTCGCGCCTGTTTCCGTGGATCAACCTGGACATTTTTGGGGAGACAACATTCCCATTCGACATGGGCTCGCTGAAACGCTCACATGCGGCCATATTTATCTTCGCGATGAGGGCTTGCCGAAGGTCTTGCTCGGGTACCTGGGCCAATAGTTTTCCCTTCGGTGTTGGCGGGGCTTCTAGGCCGAGGACCTTAGCGGGACCACATTACCGGCAAGCTCGCCGGTACAGAAACTCCCCCACGCCGCCATCAGCGCCCTGCGGCGTTCTAGTGCGTCACGCCTGCGGTAGGCCCGCTCAACGGCATCGCCGACCTTGTGAGACAGCGCAGCTTCAGCAACCTCACGAGGAAACTGGGTTTCGTCACCACACCAATCCCGGAAGGATGAGCGGAAGCCGTGTACCGTGACGTTCTCCACCTTCATTCGCTGAAGCAGCATTTCCATCGCCGACGCCGACAACGGCCTGCCCGGCTTCATGCCCGGAAACACATATTCGGACACGCGGACTTCTTGCAGCGGGGCGATAACGCCTATTGCAGCGTCACTGAGCGGCACTCGGTGTTCAATGCGCTCCTTCATGCGGGGAGCCGGAACAGTCCATATCCGATCGTCCAGATCGATCTCGTCCCATCGTGTACCAAATGCTTCATCAGACCGGGCTGCCGTGAGTATCAGAAACTGCAGAACGCACGCCGCCATTGCATCACGCTGCTGCAACCGGTCAAAGAAGGCGGGCACATCGCGATAGTCCATGGCCGGCAGATGGCCGTGTGTCAGCTTCTTCGGCTTTGGAAGAATGTTCTGAAGATGGCCACGCCATCGGGCCGGGTTCTCACCTGTGCGCCAGCCGCGTGACTTTGCGTAATCTATTACCCGCTCAATTTTGCCGCGTAGCTTGCTGGCCGTCTCGCTCTTTGTTTGCCAGATCGGGTTGAGAACCAGCAACACATCTTCTGTCCCGATATCCGATATCGGTTTCGGACGGATTGCCTCGCAATAGTGATTGAGCGCGCGGTGCCACTTATAATGCGTCTTGATGTTGGACCATTCGCCTTTCATGGCATCAAAATAGGCGTCGGCGCATTCCCCGAAGGACTTTTGAATATGCCGCCCACGTTCATCAAGCGGGTCAAGGCCATGGGCAATCTTCTGACGGCACTCTTCAGCCCTTTGCCGGGCGTTGGCCAGAGAGATGGCAGGATAGGCACCAAGGCCCATCTCCCGCTTCTTCCCTTTCTGTATCTTGTTTGGGAAAAGAAAGACCCATGATTTCGAGCCAGTTTTGGTGACATTCAGATAAAGGCCACCGCCGTCGGAATGCCGCCCCGCGCGGGACTGCCCCTCAACTGCCAATGCTGTGAGTTTGTTCCTCGCTCGGGCCAAAATCCGTAACCTCCCCTACTTTCTCCCCACTTTATAATGCGGTTAGTAGCGGATGGCAACGAACGGCGGTAAACAGATAGCCGCCTAACATCCTTTGATTGAGTGCATATTTCGGTCAATGGCGAATAGCGGAGAATGATAGTTGGGCGCCCGGCGCGGGGGAACGGCGCCGGTCTTTTCCCGAGCCGTAACCGATGCCCGGGTACCGGTTCGCAGTTTTGCCCGCGGTTCGGGACTGATTTCTGTACGGGGACGGCCAGGTTCGGCGCGCGGGACTGACGCGTGGGGGGCGGAAAGGCGCTGGCCGGTTTGCGGAAAGCGCGGACCGGGATCCGGCTTGAAGCGGAGCGACGCAATCGTGGGCGCTGCGGGCAAGGAACGCGGCGGCCGCCCGGTATCCACGGACCGGCGCGTCACTGGTGTTCTACTTGTTTCCGACACGCCCCGCCCGAATATTAACGCCGCCGCCAGCACTACAGCGGTACACGTGTGCTGTTGTGGCGGGCATCATGAAACAACAGGTAGAATATTACCAGCCCTGATAGAATAATCAGAGCCAGCGCGCAGATGTGCCCGGAGTTTGCGGTGCTTGCATCGGGGCATGGAAATGGTGAAAACGATGTCGCCACAGCGCCAAACCATCCGGACCGGAATGCCCGTGATCAAAAACCCATCTCACGTGATGAAAAATCCGACCGATGATTAACCTCCGGCCGGTTTTTCTCGTCGTCGGCATGTTGATGGCGATCCTTGGCGCTGCCATGCTGGCGCCAGCGTTTGTCGATCTTGCCGGCGGCGAACCGACCGGCCCGGTGTTTTTGGGCGCGGCGGCGACCTCGGTGGTCATCGGGCTGGGTTTTTGGGCCTCAGCGCGCGGCCCGCAAGGAACCCTTGGCGCGCGCCAGGCGATCCTGATGACCGTTGGCGCATGGGTGTCGCTGGCGCTGCTTGGCGCCCTGCCGCTCTATTGGTCCGGCGTGACGCCGACCTTCACCGACGCGTTCTTTGAATCCATGTCGGGGATCACCACTACCGGCGCAACAGTCATCTCCGGTCTGGACGATCTGCCAACCGGCATCCTGTTCTGGCGGGCCATCCTGCAATGGCTCGGCGGGCTCGGCATCATTGTCATGGCCGTGGCGGTGCTGCCGATGCTGCAAATTGGCGGTATGCAATTGTTCAAGGCGGAAGCCTTTGATTCACCTGAGAAAATTCTACCGCGCGCGACCCAGATTTCGGGATCGATCAGCCTGATCTATGTAACACTGACGATCACCTGCGCGCTGCTCTACGCCGCATCCGGCATGGAACTGGGCGATGGCATCATGCACGCCATGACGACGGTGGCGACCGGTGGCTTTTCGACCAAGGACGCCTCGATCGGTTATTTCAACAGCCCGGCGGTGGAGGCGGTCGGCATCGTCTTCATGATCCTGGGCAGCCTGCCGTTCATCCTGTTCATCCAGCTTCTGCAGGGCCGGGTGCGGCCATTCCTGCGCGACAGTCAGGTGAAGCTGTTCCTGCTATTGATCGTGATGTTGACCTTGATGTTGTGGTTTTACCGCACGAGCGGTGCCGCCGGACCGCTGGCCCCGGATCTGGCCGACACTTTGGGCGGCGCATCGGTGGCCAGCCTGGCCGGATTGCGGCAATCGGCATTCAACACCATCTCGATCATGACCGGGACCGGCTACGCCTCGACCAACTATGAGGCCTGGGGGCCGTTTGCGACGACGTTTTTCTTCGTCATCATGTTCATTGGCGGCTGCGCCGGGTCGACCTCGTGCGGCATCAAGATCTTCCGCTTCCAGGTGCTCTATCAGGAATTCCGGCAAAATATCAGCCAGATCCTTTTCCCGCACGGTGTGTTTGTGAAGCGGTTCAACGGCCGGCCGATCGAGGCTTCGGTTTCGACCGCCGTGATGAGCTTTTTCTTCCTGTATCTGGCCTCGGTGGCGGTGCTTGCCATGCTGCTCAGCCTTACCGGCCTTGATACGCTGACGGCGCTGTCGGGCGCAGCGACGGCGATATCAAATGTCGGTCCGGGACTGGGCGAAATCATCGGGCCGAACGGCAATTTCCAGTCCCTGAGCGTAACCGCCAAGTGGTTGCTTTCGGCTGGCATGCTGCTCGGCCGGCTGGAGCTTTTCACCGTGCTGGTGCTGGTGTTGCCGTCGTTCTGGCGAAACTAGGGCGTATTGAGTGATTTGATATTCACGAAAAACGCTTTAGCTGTCGGGCTGGTCCTCGACAGGATCAAAAAGATACAGTTTGCCGCAAAATTCGCAACGCACCTCGATTGTCTCGTCCGGACCCTGTTCGTCGGCCTCGTCCATCTGATCGAGAACGGCGCGGATGCGGTTGCGGGTGCAGGCGCACTGGTCGACCAGCGGCACGGCGTCAAACACCCGGACGCCACGCTGGTTGAACAGACGGTACAACAGGCGCTCGGCGGGAATGGACGGGTCGATCAGTTCATCATCGCCGATCGTTCCGACCAGTGCAGCCGCTTCGGTCCAAGCGTCATCATCGTCGCCATCGCTGACCAGAACCAGTTCCGCATCGGGGGGCATGTCGCCCGGCGACAGGTCGCGATGGCGGATGCGATCTTCGGATTCGGGCAGGAACTGCACCATGAAGCCGCCAGCCCGCCAGCTTTGCGTGGTCTGACCGCCGGCGCGGTCGTACAGTTCGGCCACGGCCAGGCGGATCAGTGTCGGGATCTGTTCGGACTGTTCAAAATAGGCGTAGGCGGCCTCTTCGAGCGATTGACCGTCCAGCGCCACATTGCCCTGATAGCGTTGCAGATCGCCGCCTTGCTCGATGGTCATCGCCAGGGTGCCCTTGCCCATCAGTTCGGTGATGCCGATCTTGTTGCTGCCGGTAGTTATGGCGGCAACCGCGTCGGCGTCGAAGGTGGCGGTGGCGCGCATCTGGCCTGGGGCGCGAATGTCGACGACCAGCATGGTCACCGGGCCGGTGGTCTGGGTTTGCAGGATGAAGCGGCCGGCGTCTTTCAGCGATGTCGCCAACAGCGCAGCCAGCGCCGCAGCCTCGCCGAGCAGCGCCTTGACCGGGCGCGGATAGTCATGCCGGTCGAGGATGGCGGTCAATGCCGGGCCGAGGGTGACCATCCGGCCGCGCACATCGAGTTCCTCGACCGCAAAGGGCAATACCCGATCATCATCATCGGATCGCTCGGGCATGTTCTCCAATACAGTCATAATTGGGGGCCAGTCATGATTGGTTATCCAGACACCAGGCCAAAATAGCTTTTTGCGCATGGAGACGGTTTTCCGCCTCGTCAAAGACCACCGACTGCGGGCCGTCCATGACCTCGACGGTTACTTCCTCGCCGCGATGGGCCGGCAGGTCGTGCAGGAACAGCGCATCAGGCCGGGCGCCGGCCATCAGTTCGGCATTGACCTGAAACGGCGCCAGAAGATTGTGGCGGCGGGCGCGAACATCGCCCTCATCGTGCATCGACAGCCAGGTGTCGGTGATCACTGCCGAGGCTCCGGCGACGGCGGCGCGGGGATCATCGGTCAACTCGATTGCCGCCCCGTTGGCCCGCGCCCAATCGAGGATGCGGGCCTTTGGGCGCAATGATTCCGGTGTCGCCACAGCCAGTTCAAATTCAAATTGCGCCGCCGCCTCGATCCAGCTCGCCGCAACATTGTTGCCATCGCCGGTCCAGGCGATGCGATGGCCGGCGATCGGGCCGCGATGTTCCTCGAAGGTCAAGATATCGGCCATGATCTGACAGGGGTGGGTATCGTCGGTCAGGCCATTGATGATCGGCACCGTGGCGTGCTCGGCAAGCTCGGTCAGCTTGTCGTGACCATTGGTGCGGATCATGATCGCGTCGACATAGCGGGAGAGCACCCGTGCCGTATCGGCGACGGTCTCGCCGCGCCCCAGCTGCATGTCGGCGGTGTTCAGCACCAGCGACTGGCCGCCAAGCTGGCGCATGCCAACGTCAAAACTGACGCGGGTGCGGGTCGAGGGCTTTTCAAAAATCATCGCCAGCATCTGACCGGCAAGCGGTGCGTCGGTGTCGGGCGTGCCACGGGGAAAGCCGGCCCGCGCCGCCTTGCGGGCTGCCGCCTTATCCAGGATGAGGCGCAACGTGGTGCCGGCAAGCGCCGACAGGTCGAGGAAATGGCGGGATTGATCCATAATTTGATCCGCTGGGGTTGAGCTCTGGAGGCGCCTGCCGTCTGGCCGCGCCGGCCTGTCAGTTTATGTGGCTGTGTGGCTGCAGTGGAGTGTGCGCACGGCCTGTTCCAGACGATTGACCGCCTCGCCGATATCATCGGCATCGACGATCAGCGGCGGCAGGATGCGCACGACATTATCACCAGCGGCAACCATGAGCAGATGGTGCTCGGCGGCGGCTTTGACCACATCGGTGTTGGCCATGGTGCATTCCAGACCGAGCATCAGCCCCTTGCCGCGAATACCGGCAATGACATCGGGATAAAGATCGGCCAGCGCCGCCAGTTTCTGTTTCAGCAGCAGGCTGGCGTCGTTGACGCTGTCCAGAAATCCGTCCGCAAGAACCACATCGAGGACCGCATTGCCGACGGCCATGGCCAGCGGATTGCCGCCAAAGGTCGAGCCATGGGCACCGACCGTCATGGCGCTGGCGGCGCGATCGGTTGCCAGGCAGGCGCCGAGCGGAAAACCGCCGCCGATGCCCTTGGCTATCGCCATGATGTCCGGCGTCATGCCGGCCCACTCATGGGCAAACAGCCGGCCGGTCCGGCCCATGCCACACTGGATTTCGTCGAGGATCAAAAGCAGCCCGTGCGCATCGCACTGCTCGCGCAGGAAGCGCAGGAATTCCGGCTCGATGACGCGAACGCCGCCCTCGCCCTGGATCGGTTCGATGAGGATCGCGGCGGTCTCAGGACCGATTGCCGCCTTGACGGCGTCGCGGTCGCCAGCGTCGACCTGGACAAAACCGGGGGCAACCGGGCCGAAACCCTCCAGATGCTTTTCCTGCATCCCTGCGGCGATTGTCGCCAGTGTGCGGCCGTGAAAGGCGCCAGCGAAGGTAATAACTTCGAAACGCTCCGGCTCGCCATTGACATAATGATAGCGCCGCGCGGTCTTGATGGCGCATTCGACGGCTTCGCCGCCGGAATTGCCGAAGAACACCTTGTCGGCAAAGGTAGCCGCGACCAGCCGTTCGCCAAGCCGTTGCTGGCCCGGAATGTCGAACAGGTTCGACACGTGCCACAGTTTGCCGGCCTGTTCGGTGAGCGCCTCGACCAGATGGGGATGGGCATGGCCCAGCAGATTGACGGCGATACCACCCATGAAGTCGAGATAACGCTCGCCGGCGGCATCTTCCAGCCAGACCCCCTCGCCACGCTCAAACGGCAAATTCATGCGCGCATAGGTCGGGTAGAGCGAACTGTTGCCGGCCGGCGCGGATGTTCCGGGGCCGGTTCTGTTTTCGGTCATTGTGTGCGGGCTGGACGTCATGGCTGTCTTCTTGGCTGGCTGGTGGTTGCGTCGCGTTTATCCAGAACAGGGCGGATACCATCATCGGGCCGGCCTGGGCGCGCCGCGATGGCCTTGTTCAAAACTCAAAAAGCCGCCCACCTTCAACACGAGGGGCGGCCTGATCACTGCGGGTTCCCTATCACGGCGGATTGTATCAGTGCAAATTACGAGCAAATCCAGGAATAAACCGGGCAAATCGCCCTGGTTGCACCGCGGGCCGGCGAAGAAGCCGGGATCAAAACGGGAATCTGTAACAATCGAACTGCCATTGTGTGACATTCTCGACTCACATTTGGGCAATTTCCACGAAAAGGCGGGAAAACCTTTTGCGACTCTTGTGGCGGAGTCTCGCGATATAGTAGTTTTAGCCTCGACAAGCACGACATGTCGTGCGGCGGACTATTCCTGAGTAACGGTGAGAGTGAAGCGTTGTGTCGCGATGAACGGCCAGCGGTTGCGGGTGGATTCTGTCCGCTGGAAATCAAGTACGAGGTTGCGAAATTACATGGCCTGGACGGACGATCGTGTCGAAGTTCTGAGGAAATTGTGGCTGGACGGGCATAGCGCCAGTCAGATCGCCGCCGAGTTGGGCGGTGTGACGCGCAATGCTGTCATTGGCAAAGTCCATCGCCTCGGCCTGTCCGGGCGCGGACAGCCGACATCGACAATCAAGCGCCAGCGGCGGGCGCGGCGCTCGGTCTCCGGCGTCAATCGCACGCGACGCACATTAAGTGTCGGGGCAACCGCGCTGAAGGCCGATTATGTCAACGCCATTGCGACCGATCTGCGGCCGCTGGACGATATTGTGGTGCCTATAGCCAAACGGCTGACGATCGACCATCTGACCGACAAGACCTGCAAGTGGCCGAACGGCGATCCCGGTCATGACGATTTTCATTATTGCGGCCACGATTCTCTGGAGAGCGGGCCGTATTGCGAGTACCACGCGCGGGTCGCCTATCAACCCTCGACACCACGCAGCCGGGCGCGGCGCGGGTAAGGTAGTGCAACTGACGGTGACGAATTTGCAAGTGCGGCGGACCTGAGCAAACAGATTCCTGTTTCCTCCCAAAGAAAATGCGTAACAAATTGGCGGGGCTTTTGCCCCGCCGTATTTTTTTAGGGCCCTTGCCACGCCTCAAGCGATGGCGGAAAACTGCTCATTCAGCGCATAGCCGGACCCGCGCACGGTGCGAATCGGATCTTTCAGCCGCCCCCGGTTGATCGCCTTGCGCAGCCGGCCGATATGCACATCGACGGTGCGCTCATCGACATAGACGTCGCGGCCCCATACGCCATTCAACAGTTGCTCCCGTGAGAAGACCCGGCCGGGGCTTTGCATCAGATATTCAAGCAGCTTGAATTCGGTCGGGCCGAGCGGCACTTCGCGGCCCCCGCGACGCACCCGGTGGATTTGTCGGTCCAGTTCCAGATCGCCGGCGGTCAAAATGCCGGCGACGACTTCCGGCTTGGCACGGCGGAGCATCGCCTTGATCCGGGCCATCAGTTCGGGGACGGAAAAAGGTTTGACGACGTAATCGTCGGCACCCACCGACAGGCCGCGAATGCGCTCGTCTTCCTCGCCGCGCGCTGTCAGCATGAGGATCGGCAAGCCGGCGGTGGCCGGCCGGGCCCGCAGCCGGCGGCACAGTTCGATGCCTGACAGGCCGGGCAACATCCAGTCCAGAAGCAAAAGGTCCGGTTCGATCTCGCGCAGGCGCAATTCTGCCCGCTCGCCATCGGTCTCGGTTTCGACGCTGTAGCCTTCCGCCTCCAGATTGTAGCGCAAGAGGAGAGCCAGCGGCTCCTCGTCCTCGACGATCATGATGGTGGCCTTGCTCATGAGGTCTCGGCGGACAATTCCATGCCTTCGAGTTGCTCGCCGGTGATGAGGTAATGGACGGTTTCGGCGATGTTGGTCGCGTGGTCGCCGACCCGTTCCAGATTCTTGGCGCAAAACAACAGATGGGTGCACATGCCGATATTGCGCGGATCTTCCATCATATAGGTCAGCATTTCGCGAAACAGCGAGGTATAGACGGCATCGATCTCGTCATCGCCAGTCCAGACCCGGTGGGCCTTGTCGAGGTCGCGGGCGGCGTAGCTGTCGAGCACGTCCTTCAACTGGCGCAGACACAGTTGGGAAAGGTGCAACAGGCCGGTCAGATAGCGGCGTTTGGTCGGCTGCTCTTCGGCGATCGCGAGGGTGCGGCGGGCGATATTCTTGCCAAGGTCGCCAATACGCTCCAGATCGCCGGATATGCGCACCGCCGAAATGATTTCGCGCAGATCGTGGGCCACCGGCTGGCGGCGGGTGATGGTCATCACCGCCTGCTCTTCGATATCGTTGTGAAGCGTGTTGATGATCCGGTCCGAGACAATCGCTTCCCTGGCGGCGTCGACATCGGTTTTTTCCAGCGCCGTCATAGCCTTGGCGACCATCTGCTCAGCGCGGCCACCCATATCGGCGATCGCGTTGGTGAGTTTTTTCAGATCCTCGTCAAACGATGAAACGATATGATCAGCCATTTGCCGGCTCCTGGAAGATTGTCATTTTATTCATCTATGGGCATTCATCTACTGGCAATTCACCTGCGGGCGGGAGCGGCGCGGGTTCCAACTCCACTATCCTTGCGCGCCGGTGTCAGCCAAAGCGGCCGGTGATATAATCCTGCGTCCGTTTGTCGGTCGGATTGGTGAACATTTTCTCGGTGTCGTCGACTTCGACGAGATAGCCCAGATGGAACATCGCCGTGCGCTGGGAGACCCGCGCCGCCTGTTGCATAGAATGGGTGACAATGACGATGGTGTAGTTTTGCCGCAGATCGTCGATCAGTTCCTCGACCTTGGCGGTGGCGATCGGATCGAGGGCCGAACAGGGCTCATCCATCAGGATTACTTCCGGGCTCACCGCGATGGCGCGGGCGATGCACAGGCGCTGCTGCTGGCCGCCGGACAATCCGGTGCCCGGTTCCAACAGCCGGTCCTTTACTTCCTCATAAAGCCCGGCTTTTTGCAGGCTGGTGACCACAATCTCATCCAGTTCGGTCTTGTCCCTGGCCAGCCCGTGAATGCGCGGCCCGTAGGCGACGTTCTCGTAGACCGATTTGGGGAAAGGGTTGGGCTTTTGAAACACCATGCCGACCCGGGCGCGCAACTCCACCACATCGATGCCGGAGGAATAAATGTCTTCGCCATCGAGCAGGATTGTGCCATTCACCCGGGCAATCTCGATCGTGTCATTCATGCGATCCAGGCAGCGCAAAAATGTCGACTTGCCGCAGCCGGACGGGCCGATCAGCGCCGTGACGGTGCGCTCGGGGACATCGAGAGCCACGTCAAACAGCGCCTGCTTTTCGGCATAGAACACATTGACGTTGCTCGCCGTCATTTTCATCGGCTCGGGATCGGCATCAGCCATCACCGCAGTGTTGGCCACCTCGGCCATCGCCGCTGTTGTCGCTTTCATGTCGTTCATTACCCTATCCCCTTACGCCTACCAGCGCCGCTCGAATTTCTTGCGCAAGACAACCGCGGCGGCGTTCATCATCACCAGAAAGATCAGCAAAACCATGATGGCGGCGGCGGTTTTTTGCGCGAACGCCTGTTCGGGCAGATCGGCCCACATGAAAATCTGCACTGGCAGAACGGTTGCCGGATCAAGAAATCCGCCTGGAATATCGACGATGAAGGCGACCATGCCAATCATCAAAAGCGGTGCGGTTTCGCCAAGCGCCTGGGCCATGCCGATGATCGTGCCGGTGAGGATGCCCGGCATGGCAAGCGGCAAGACGTGATGGAACACCGCCTGAATGCGCGATGCACCGATGCTCAACGCCGCCTCGCGGATGGAGGGCGGCACCGCAGACAGCGCGGCGCGGGCGGCAATGATGATGGTCGGCAATGTCATCAGCGCCAGCACCATGCCGCCGACGATCGGCGCGGAGCGCGGCAGCGCGAAAACGTTGAGAAATACCGCCAGTCCCAACAGGCCGAAGACAATCGACGGCACGGCGGCAAGATTGTTGATGTTGACTTCAATCAGCGCGGTAATGCGATTGCGCGGTGCAAATTCCTGAAGATAGATCGCAGCCGCGACACCCAGCGGAAAGGCCAGCGACAGGGTGACAATCATGGTCAGCAGCGAGCCGATGGCGGCGCCGAGGATGCCGGCAAATTCCGGTTCCCGGCTGGCGCCACGGGTGAAGAATATGCGGTTGAATTTCTGATCTATCGCGCCTTGTTCAACCAGCCGGTCGAGATAGGCGATCTCCTTGTCGCTGATCTTGCGGCTGACCTCGGGCTCGGCGATCTTTTCAATGCGCCAGGCGCCGGCGGCCGATTCACCGGTGCCCGCCAGCGGCAGATAGACATCGCCGCGTATGGTCGTGGTGGAGACATGGGTGATGCGAACGAGGCCGTTGTTGATCGCCACGAAATAGGATGAAACCTGCGGGTCCATCGGGCTCATTTCGCCGGCGGCATCGATCTGGTCACGCACCGCCGCCGCCCGATCGACAATGATATCGCGGCGGGCCGATAAGGTGGAAATTTCCGTTTGTGCCTCACGCACGCTTTTTTCAAGCCGGGTCGCGGTGTCGTCCGATGCCGCAGCAAGGCGGCTTTGCAATCTGGCCAGCATCTGGTTCTGGCGATCAAGGGAGCGGCCAATCCCCGCCGCCTCGCTCTCCAGACGTTCGGCATTGGCGCCAAGGGTTTGCTTGAGGTCGGTGACAATCGGCGCGAACGCATTTGAATTGGCCAGCACCTGGATCGATCCGGTGGTGTCTGTCGGCGTTGCTGCCGATTGGGTGTTGAGGCTGGTGCGGGTGGTCACCAGATTTTTGAGATAAAGGTCCGCGGTGTCGGAAACCGGCAGTTGGATATCCTTGCTCTGGCCGATCAGGCTGACATCGCCGGCAATGCGTTCGCGCAGCAATATCCCGGCGCTTTCCGACACAAGTCCCCGGGATGCCCGCCGGTCGGTGCGGCCGTTGACAAAGGGCAGCGCGCCATCGACCGCATCGCGAATGATGCCGCGATATTCGCCCTGCCGCAGATCTTGCGCATCGATACGATCGGCGTCGAGATCCAGATTGAGCGTGACATAGTGATAGGTGAAGGCCGGCCAGCCCTGTCGGACGATTGTGAACAGCAACAGGACGAGAACGGCCAGTGCCAGCAGCACGGCGCTGATGCCCATGGTGCGGAACCGCCATTCGGCGCGATAGCGCCGTTTCAGCCGCTTGTGCGCATCCGATCCTTGTTGCGCATGGTCAGTCATATTGTTCCCGGTACTTGTTGACGACCCGCAAGGCCAGGATGTTGAGCACCAGGGTGATGGTGAACAGCAACAGGCCGAGCGCGAAGGCGGCAAGGGTCTTGGCGCTGTCAAATTCCTGATCGCCAACCAGCAAGGTGACGATCTGCACGGTGACGGTAGTGACGGCTTCCAGCGGATTGATCGTCAAGTTGGCGGCAAGGCCGGCAGCCATGACAACGATCATGGTCTCGCCGATTGCGCGCGACACGGCCAGCATCAGGGCGGAGACGATTCCCGGCAACGCCGCCGGCAGGATAATCCGGCGGATTGTCTCGGAACGGGTTGCGCCCAGCGCCGCCGAACCATCGCGCAGCGATTGGGGCACGGCGGAAATCACATCATCGGACAGGGACGACACGAACGGAATAATCATGATGCCCATGACCAGACCGGCGGCGAGCGCCGATTCTGAAGCCACCGACAGGCCCAGCGCCTCGCCCCAGCCCCTGATCGCCGGGGCCACTGTCAGCGCCGCGAAGAAGCCGTAGACGACGGTGGGAATGCCGGCCAGCACCTCCAGAAGCGGCTTGGCGACGGCGCGAAAGCGCTGGGAGGCGTAGTCGGACAGATAGATCGCCGACATCAGACCGACGGGGGCGGCGACCGCCATGGCGATCAGGGTGATCAGCAGCGTGCCGGCGATAAGCGGGACAACGCCAAAAACGTTGGCATTGGCATCCCTGGCTTCGATCGCCGTGCCGGCGCCCTCAAAGGCGCTTTGCGGGCTCCAGTGAAATCCGAACAGGAAATTGAAGAACGGCACTTTGCGGAAGAACAGGATGGATTCAAATACCAGCGACAGAACGATGCCGATGGTGGTCAGGATGGCGACGGCGGAACAGGCAATCAGGATCACCTTGATGACCCGCTCGACAATATGACGGGTGCGCTTTTTGGCGCTCAGCGCCCGGTATGCCCGGTAGCCGCAGATCGCCGCCAGCGCCGCCATGACGATGCCCAACAGGATCGAACTGATTGCAAACAGGGACTTGTAGTTCAGTGCCGCGGCGCGAACCTGATCGCCCGGCTCGCCGTAGGCAACACCGCCGGCCAGGGCTCTGGCATCGCGGATAAAGGCCTGATGGGCGGCGTCGGACAGGGTCCGGACATGGCCGGAAAACCGGCTGCTGACGATCCAGTCCTCGATGCCCGGGCCGAAAATCGCCCAAAGCAACAATGCGGCGAAGGCGGGGAAAACAGTCCAGATCGCGACATAAAGACCGTGATAGGTGGGCCGGGAGTGAAGGCGGACGGTCTGATCGTCAGCCAGCGTTTCTGCCCGCCTGCGGCCAATAACATAGGCGGCGATACCCGACAGGATCAGCAGCAGCAGAACCAATGAACCCATAGCTGTGGCAGCCCCCAACCGGCTTATACGCTTATCGTTTTATACGCCCGGTACCTTGGCTGCGGCCAACGTTCACCGGGCTGGTATCCTACCGGCATATATCAGGGTCTGTCATCAGGCCCTGCAACACCCCATTGCGGCATTCCGCGGCCAATCAACTGGCCGCGGCGCCCGGTTCGATCCAGTTACATTACCAGCGGGGTCATGTTCTTCACATTCATCCGGTTGGCATCCTGATCCGCCTCGGGAAGCGGAATCAAGCCCTTTTCAGCGAGATACCCGTCCTCGCCAACCGCACCATCGGCGGTGAACTCGCTGGCATATTCCAGAACACCGGGGATCGTGCCGACATGTTCTTTCTTGATGTAGAAGAACAGCGAGCGGGAAATCGGATAGTCGCCGGCCGCGATCAGCTCGAACGTTGGCTCAATGCCATCGACGGTGGCGCCCTTGATCTTGTCGGTATTCTGGTCGAGGAACGAAAAGCCGAAAATGCCGACGGCATCCGGGTTGGCTTCCAGCTTCTGGACAATCAGATTGTCGTTTTCGCCGGCATCGATATAGGCGCCGTCCTCGCGGATATTGGCGCAGCTTTTCGGATCGATGCCAACGATGCAGGCCTTTTCCATGACCAGTTCGTCGAAGGCGTCGCGGGTGCCGGACGTTGGCGGCGGACCGAGAACCTCGATACGGGTCGCCGGAAATGCGGGATCGATGTCCGACCAGATGTTGTGGGGATTGTCGATCAGGCGGCCGTTGTCGTCGGGCAATTTTCGGGCCAGCGCGGTGAAAAGCTGTTCGCGGGTCAAGGACATATCGGCGCCGGAGCGGGCATTGGCCAGCACAATTCCGTCAAAGCCGATCCTGACCTCGATCGGCGTGACGCCATTATCGCGGCAGTTTTCGAATTCCCTGGCCTTGATGCGCCGCGACGCGTTGGTGATGTCCGGCGTGCCTTCGCCGGTGCCGGCGCAAAACAGCTTTATGCCGCCGCCCGAACCGGTGGATTCGACAACCGGTGTCTTGAAGTCGGTCTTTTGGCCAAACTTCTCGGCAACCGCCGTTGAAAATGGAAACACGGTCGATGAGCCGACAATCAGAATTTGATCGCGCGCGGTGGCCGTGCCGGTCATTGCAGCAATCGCCCCAACCACTGTCACGGCGCAAACAACAGAGCCGGTCAACATTTTAGATGTCATTGCGGGTATCCCTCGAATTTTGTCGCGAGGTCGCCTGCCGACCCCGTGATCAAGGCGTAACGCGTCTGAATATAATAAATATGTCGTTTGTGTAACACGCGTATGACAGTTCAACTCATTGTTTTTATTGAATATTATCTCCCAATGTCTGTAGATTATCGGACAACTCCATACGAATTGAGAAACGGGCACCCTCCCCCGGCGCGCTGTCAATCTCCAGTTCTGCCTGATGGCGGGCCAGAATATGCTTGACGATTGCCAGTCCGAGGCCGGTGCCCTTCTTCTGGCGGCTGGTCTCAATGTCGACCCGATAAAAGCGTTCAGTCAACCTTGGCAGGTCTTCGGGCGCGATTCCCGGACCATGGTCGCGAATGTGGACACAGGCCCGACCCTGACCCTTTTCTCCGGGCTGATCGGCCTGACTGGTGGCGGGCCGCGCGCCATCGACGGTCACCGCAATGTCGAGCCGCTTGCCGCTTTCGCCGTATTTCAGGCCGTTTTCGATGAGGTTTTCAAACACCTGGATCAGCTCATCGCGATCACCGCGCACCAGAACCGGGTCGGCCGGGGCTTCGATGTTCACTGTCATGGCCAGATCGTCGGCCAGCGGCGACAGGGCATCGGCGACATGACGAACCACCGCGACCAGATCGACCGTCCCGGTGGGTTGCAGATGGGCGCGCATTTCCACCCGGCTGAGCGACAGGAGATCATCGATCAGCCGGCGCATGCGCTCAGCCTGTTCCAGCATGATTGCCAGGAAGCGGCTGCTGGCTTCCGCATCGCCGCGGGCCGGGCCCTGTAGCGTCTCGATGAAACCGGTGAGCGAGGCCAGCGGTGTGCGCAGTTCGTGGCTGGCATTGGCGACAAAATCAGCCCGCATACGGGCAACCGCCATGCGCTCGGTGGCATCTTCCAGCACCGCCAGCAGGTCGCCGTCACTGCGGCCGGGCTGGCGGACCGGTTCGACGGCAATAGTATAGAGACGATCGGTTTTGCCGCGCTCCAGATATTCCAGCCGCGCGCCCTCGCCGGCGCTCGCCTGAAACAAGGCCTCGCGCAGCAGCGGGGCACGAAACGTCATGGTCAGCGCCTCGCCGGCGTGGGCACCGGGAAACTGCGCGGCGGCCTGGGTGTTGACGAAGCGGATCGTGCCCTTGCCGTCGAGCAGGAATGCCGGCCGGGCCAGCGCGTCGATAATCGCCCGCATTGCGTGATCGGGCTGGACAGGCGCGGTTGCCGGCTGATCGGCGTGTTGACCGCTAACCGGCCCTTGTCTGCCGGCAACACCGATTGCCGCGGCGACCGCGAGCACAACAAGCGCCGAATAGACCAAGGGGACCGACCACAGCGCGGTTGCCAGAACGAGGCCTGCGGCGGCGATGGCGACCGGCAGCCAGAACCGGCGCAAAGTGTCGAGACTACCCGGTCGGGGGTCGTCCGGCGGGGGCCGCCTGCCGCCTGCACCGGCTTGCGCGCGCGGGCGAACCGGTTGGTCGTGATTTCCTGATTGCGCCAACGAACAAGGCCCTTTGCGGTTTCCGGCCGGCCGGAATACGATACTGTTTGTGCATTCAATGCTGCCAGCAGCAGCCGACTTTTAGCAAGGATTATCATGGCCCGGACTGATATCGCCGATGCGATCGCGCATTTTGATCTTGATGACCCGGCCCTTGCCGAGGCGCTGGACGATGCCGCGCCGACATCCGGCAACTATCCTTACGATGACCGGATGAACCGCAAGGATTACGAAAAAACCCTGGAGCGCCTGCAACTGGAACTGGTGAAGCTGCTCGCCTGGCTTGACGACAGCGGCGAGCGGGTGGTGGCGGTGTTCGAAGGCCGCGACGCCGCCGGCAAGGGCGGCACGATTTCCCGGTTCCGGCAGTATCTCAGCCCGCGGCGGGCGCGGATCGTGGCGCTACCCAAACCGAGCGACCGGGAGCGCGGCGAATGGTATTTCCAGCGCTATGTGGCGCAGATGCCAACTTCGGGCGAAATGGTGCTGTTTGACCGATCCTGGTACAATCGCGGCGTGGTCGAGCCGGTGATGGGCTTTTGTTCGCCCGAACAAACCGACGTTTTTCTGGACGAAACACCGCGCTTTGAGGTGATGCTCAAACGCGAGGGTATTCACTTGTTCAAGTTCTGGCTGAATATCGGCCAGGCGATGCAGTGCAAGCGTTTTCACGAGCGCCGGCATGACCCGATGAAATCGTGGAAGATTTCGCCGGTCGATCTGAAAGCAATCGCGCGCTGGCAGGAATTCAGCGATGCGGCGGTGCGGATGATTACCGAGACCCATACGGACAAATCGCCGTGGGCGGTGATCCGGGCCAATGACAAGCGCCGCCTCAGGATCAATGCGATCCGGCATGTGGTGAGCAACATCGATTATGCCGGCAAGGACAAGAAGGCCATCGGCGATGTCGATGACAGTATTTTGGGGTTTGGGCCAAATTTTCTGAAGGCCGGTTTGTAGGCTGGAATCAATTTCCAATCGCCGTTTTGCCGGTTGACATCGCACATTTGTTCTGTTTTTGTTCTATAGTGGCATTCGTGGTTGCGGTCGATTGGCGATTGTGCCGATCGGTCTGATGCGCCGGAATTTTTTGGGCGATATCGCATTAGTGGAACAGGGGTCAGGGTTATGACATCGCCGTTTTTGGGCTTGCGAACGACTATCTACAAGGTACCCGACATCGACGTGGCCAAGGCCTGGTATGCGGAGGCGTTTGGTGTCGCGCCGTATTTTGATGAACCGTTTTATGTCGGCTTCAATATCGCCGGCTATGAACTGGGGCTGATGTCCGATGACGGCCCGGCGGAGACCAAGACATCAAGCGTCCTGTCCTATTGGGGTGTGGTCAATGTGCCCGATACCGTCGGCCGGCTGGTCGGGCTGGGTGCAACGCTGGATGTCGAGGCCAGCGATGTCGGTGAAAAAATCATTGTGGCGACGGTCAAGGACCCATGGGGCAATGTGATCGGGCTGATCGATAATCCCCATTTCAAGCTGCCCTGATCCTGGCAGAAGCCGCGTTGATTGTCAGCCCGCGGCCAACCGGCCCATATTCTCCAGAACGGCAATCACCTCGTCGGCCAGATGCTCCGGCGTTTTTGCCACAGTATCGAGACAAATCTCGGCATTTTCCGGAACCTCATAGGGTGAATCGATGCCGGTGAAGTTGGCGATCTCGCCGGCATCGGCGCGGGCATAAAGGCCCTTTGGATCACGCTCACGGCACACATCGATTGGCGTATCAACAAACACTTCCATGAATTCGCCCTCGCCCATCAGCGAGCGCGCCAGCTGCCGCTCCGATCTGAACGGCGAAATGAACGAGACCAGCACGATCAGACCGGCGTCGGCCATCAGCTTTGCCGTCTCAGCAACCCGGCGGATATTTTCCACCCGGTCGGCATCGGTGAAGCCGAGATCGCGGTTGAGACCGTGGCGGACATTGTCGCCATCCAGCGTGTAGGTGTGGCGGCCGCGGGCAAAAAGCTTTTTCTCCACCAGATTGGCGACCGTCGATTTGCCCGATCCGGACAGGCCGGTGAACCACAGTACCGCTGGCCCCTGATGCTTCAACGCCGCCCTCGCCTTGCGGTCGACATCGAGCGCCTGCCAGTGGATGTTGGTGGCGCGGCGCAGCGAAAAATCGATCATGCCGGCGCCGACCGTGGCGTTGGTAAAGCGGTCGATCAGGATGAAGGCGCCGGTCTCGCGGTTGTCGCCATAGGCATCGAAGGCCACCGGCTCGGATGTCGACAGGTTGCAGATGCCAACTTCGTTGAGGTTCAATACCTTAGCGGCAGTATGCTCCAGCGTGTCGATGTTCAGGGCGTGCTTGAGATCGGTAACTTGCGCTGGAATGGTCTTGCAGCCGATTTTCATCAGATAGGGCCGGCCGGGCAGCAGCGGCTCATCGCCGATCCAGACAATATGGGCCTGAAACTGATCGCTGACATCGGGCCGGTTGCCCGCATCGACAATGATATCGCCGCGGGAAATATCGACTTCCCGGTCCAGCGTGACGATCACCGACTGGCGGGCCAATGCCTCGTCCAGCTCGCTTTCACCAACCGCGATGGTCGCCACTTTTGCCGTCCGCCCCGATGGCACCACGGCAATTTCATCACCGGGTTTCAGGCTGCCGGAAGTCAGCGTGCCGGCAAAGCCGCGATACTGGCGGTCGGGACGCACGACATACTGCACCGGCAACCGCATCGGCGCCGACATCGCACGATCACCCACGCGCACCGTTTCCAGATGATCGAGCACTGCCGGGCCGATGTACCAGGGGGCGCGGCCGCTCTTGCCGGTAATGTTGTCGCCGGCCAGCGCGGAAATCGGGATCGCGGTGACGTCAGCAAAGTTCAGCGCCTGGCAAAAGTCCTGAAAATCACTTTCGATCGCATCAAAAGCACTTTGGTCGAAATCAACAAGGTCCATCTTGTTGACCGCAAGAATGGCGTGGCGAATGCCGAGCAGCGAGGTGATGACGGCGTGGCGGCGGGTCTGGGTCAACAGGCCCTTGGTGGCGTCGACCAACAGGATCGCCAGATCGGCGGTCGAGGCGCCGGTCGCCATGTTGCGGGTATATTGCTCGTGGCCGGGGGTGTCGGCGACGATGAAGCGGCGGCGCGGCGTGGCGAAAAAGCGATAGGCGACATCGATGGTGATGCCCTGTTCGCGCTCGGCCTCAAGGCCGTCGACCAGCAGCGCAAAGTCGATGGCATCGCCGGCCTTGCCGTGGCGGTCGGAATCGCGCTTCAGGTCGGCGACCTGATCTTCCATCAACAAGTTGGCGTCGTGCAGCAACCGGCCGATCAGGGTCGACTTGCCATCATCGACGCTGCCGCAGGTCAAAAAGCGCAGCGTGTCGGCATCGGTGGCGGCGGCCAGCGGAGAAGCACTCGCGTCCGCCGTCACAGGCGGGGCAACGGCGACGCCGGTTTCCGGACGGGTATCAAGTTCGGCCATCAGAAATAGCCCTCGCGCTTCTTGCGTTCCATCGAGGCCGATGTTTCCCTGTCGATGATCCGGCCACCGCGTTCAGACGTGTCGCTGGCCAGGGTTTCCACGACGA
>CAXMRP010000038.1:0-10656 GCA_964196155.1 uncultured Polyangiaceae bacterium | reverse complement strand
TGTTCACCGGCGCCGATCTCGGCAGCGAGCGCCTGAAACTTTTCAGCCACGATTGCCGCGTCGAGCGGCTGGTCCTGGCCGGGGCCGAAAATGGCGGGGAAGAATTCCGGCTTGAGCTTGCCGGTCATGATATTGGCGTCGGTGACGGCAAGCGGGCCGCCACGGCGATAGGCGGCGGGGCCGGGATCGGCGCCCGCGGAATCGGGCCCGACGGAAAAGCGGCCATCGCCATAATGCAGGATCGAGCCGCCGCCGGCGGCTACCGTGTGGATGCGCATCATCGGGGCGCGCATGCGCACGCCGGCGACCTCGGTCTCAAAGGCGCGCTCCAACTCGCCGTCATAATGGGAAACATCGGTGGAGGTGCCGCCCATGTCGAAGCCGATGACCTGACCAAATCCGGCCATGCGCGCCGTTTCCACCGCGCCGACGACGCCGCCGGCCGGACCGGACAAAATGGCGTCCTTGCCCTGGAAAAGGTGCGCCGCGGTGAGGCCGCCCGACGACATCATGAACATCAGGCGGGGGCCGCTTTCATGGCTGCCGGCGGTGACGCCGAGTTCGCCGGCCACCCGGTCGACATAGCGGCGCAGGATCGGCGAGAGATAGGCATCGACCACCGTCGTGTCGCCACGGCCGACAAGCTTGACCAGCGGCGAGACCTCGTGGCTGACGGAAACCTGCGGGAAGCCGATTTCGCGGGCGATCCGCGCCGCCAGCTGCTCATGGGCAGGGTATTTCCAAGCATGCATGAAGACGATTGCGAGTGCCTGATAATTGTCGTCCCGCAGGCCCTGCAATGCGCTGCGGATGGCGGCTTCGCCGGGCGCCGCGTCAACCGTGCCGTCGGCGCGCACGCGCTCGTCGATCTCGATCACCCGGTCGTAAAGCAGTTCGGGCAGGATGATCTGTTTGGCGAAAATGTCCGGCCGCGCCTGATAGCCGACGCGCAGGGCATCGCGGAAGCCCCTGGTGATGATGAGCGCCGTGCGCTCGCCCTGGCGCTCCAGCAGTGCATTGGTGGCAACCGTCGTGCCCATCTTGACGGCGCCGATCCGCTCAGAGGGGATAGGCGCGCCCGCCGGTACATCCAGGAGCCGGCGGATCGCCTCGATTGCCGCGTCGGCATAGGCCTGCCGGTTTTCCGACAACAGCTTCATGGCTTGCAGCGAACCATCGGGCGCGCGGGCGACAACATCGGTGAAGGTGCCGCCGCGGTCGATCCAGAAATCCCAAAGATCCGATGTCATGGGTGCCAATGCCTGGGGGTCCGATGGCATCGTGATGCCCGTATCAGCGTCCGGTAACGATTCGTGAGCGGCATCTCAAGCCTCCTTGAACGGCAGTTCGGTCAGGCATTGACCGGAGCTACCGGGCAGCCGCTTTCAGCTTTTTCTTTTCCTGATCGATATAGTCCCTGCTGAGAGGCATCGAATCCCGCTGTCTGCCCAGTTGGAACTGGGCCACGGTGGATGAACCGAATTCGAAGGCGCATTCACTGACGGCCAGGTAGAACTCCCACATGCGCGCGAATCTTTCATCATACATTTCAACGACCTCCTGGCGGTGTTCCATAAACCGTTCGCGCCAGTGCCTCAGCGTCCTGGCATAGTGGACGCGCCAGATTTCGCAGTCCAGAATCCACAAGCCTGATCGCTCGATCGCAAGCGATATTTCGGAAACGCAGGGTGCGTAGCCACCCGGAAAGATGTGTTTGCGAATGAATGGTCCGGTTATTCCCGGCGGGGACTTCGTGGAAATCGTGTGGATCAGCGCCACACCATCCGGGGCGAGGCGGTCACGCACATTGATGAAATATTTCTCAAGATAACCCACACCCACGTGCTCAAGCATGCCGACTGAAACAATCCGGTCATAGGTTTCGCCAACGTCGCGATAGTCACGCAGTTCGAATTTTACCTGTTTTTCCATTCCGGCAGCGGCTGCACGCTGGCGGGCAAAGTCCAGCTGCTCTTTGGAAAGCGTGACACCGGTAACCTCGACATCGGCGACACTGGCCAGATAGAGCGCCATACCACCCCACCCACTGCCGATGTCGAGAACTCTCTGACCGGGCTGCAGGCCCAGTTTGGCGGCGATATGGCGCTTTTTCTCAAGCTGCGCCTCGGCAAGCGTTTCATTGCCGGAGGGAAAATATGCGCAGGAATATTGCATGTCCTCGTCCAGCCAAAGCCGGTAAAAATCATTGCCGAGATCATAGTGGTGACTGATATTGCGGCGCGCCCTGGAAATGGGATTGTGCTGCATGAAACGACGCAGTTTGCGGTCGATCTTGTTCCAGAATATCTGGTTCGGGGACTTATCGAAATTGCGCTTGTTCAGGAACACAAGACGAAGGAAATCGTAGGCCTCGCCATCGCGGACAACCAATCCGCCGTTCATATAGGCTTCGGGACCCTTGAGTTCGGGATTGAGAAAAATCCGCCAGTCGAGGGACGGGTCGGTTATTTCGATGCTTACTGCCGGTCCCGAACCCGCGGTGCCGAACGTTTCCTCATAGCCGCCGGGTCCGTGCATGGTCAGCGTGCCGACACGAATGGCCTTTCTCAGGAATGCTGGCAGAAATCTCATCGTATTCGATCCTGTTTTCCAGACAACGCTCAAATCAACGGCAATAATACGTAATTCCCATCGTAATTGGGATAGTTCTCACCGGCAGCCTTGTGACAGTCTGATTCAGGCCATCGGGCCGTATTCACCGAGCAGACAAAGGTCGCCGAAGCTGCCGATATGATTGTCGTCAAAGAAGAAATACGGCAAGGCCTTCCGCCATTCGCGGTTTCAGCGTTTTGCCTGGACGGTTGCGCAAACCGCGCCGCCGCGCTCATACCAGTCCCGGCTGTTGTTGACGATTTTCACCACGGACAGCATCACCGGGACTTCGACCAGAACACCGACGACCGTCGCCAGAGCAGCGCCGGAATCGAACCCGAACAGAGAGATCGCGGCGGCCACGGCCAGCTCGAAAAAGTTTCTGGCGCCAATCAGCGCCGACGGCCCTGCCACGCAATGGGCCTCACCGAATTGGCGATTGAGCAGATAGGCCAGGCCGGAATTGAAATAGACCTGGATGATGATCGGAACGGCGAGAAGAACGATGACAATCGGCTGGTCGATGATCTGCTCGCCCTGAAAACCGAACAGCAAAACAAGCGTCGTCAAAAGCGCGATGAGCGAAACGGGTTTCAAGGTTCCAATCAAGCGACCGAGCGCTCTCTGCCCGTGCGCGGCAAGGACATGCCGGCGAAGGATCTGGGCGAGGATGACGGGCACGACGATATACAGAACCACCGATAAGAGCAGCGTTTCCCAGGGAACGGTGATCGCCGATAAACCGAGCAAAAGCCCGACGATCGGCGCGAAGGCAAAGACCATGATCAGGTCGTTAAGGGCGACCTGGCTGAGCGTGAAGTGCGGCTCTCCGTCCGACAGATTGCTCCACACGAAGACCATCGCGGTGCAAGGCGCCGCGGCAAGCAATATGAGCCCGGCGATATAGCTGTTGATGTGTTCGGCCGGCAGATAAGGGACAAACAGATAGCCGATGAAAAGCCACCCCAGGGCCGCCATGGAGAACGGCTTGACGGCCCAGTTGATGAACAAAGTGACGCCGATGCCGCGCCAATGGTCCTTGACCTGGTGCAAGGCGCCGAAGTCGATTTTCACCAGCATCGGAATGATCATCAGCCAGACCAGCACCGCGACGGGCAAGTTGACCTTCGCGACCTCCATCGCCCCGATGGCGTGGAAAATTCCGGGCAGAAATTGTCCGAGCGTGATGCCGGCGACGATGCAAAGACCGACCCAAATCGTCAGATAGCGTTCAAATCCGGACATCGGGAACCTGCCTGGTTTTCAGTTCCTGTAGCGGAACAGAAGCCACGGGCCAATAAATCGTTTTTGTGACAGGTGAATGACGAAGGAGGGCTCCCGATCTGCCGGGCCGGCTTGCGGGGCAGAATTGCGCCGGTGGACCTTAAAAGACATCCCAAAAGCAGCCATCTTAGTTCGCCTAAAACCAAAAAGGGCTTTAGAGACCGGGCATGAACGATATATCCGACAAGCTCGACCCATTGTTCCGGCACATCGATCAGAATATCGACCGCTCGCTTGAGCGCTTGTTCGCTCTGATGCGCATACCAACAATAAGCACCGACCTGGCCTATGCCGGCGAGGTAAGACGCGGCGCAGATCACATGGTCGGCCTGTTTGAGGACCTTGGGTTTGAAGCCTCGGCCCGCGACACCGACGGACACCCGATGGTTATCGCGCATCAGGCAGGGCCAACGAAGGCTGCACCGCATCTGCTGTATTATGGCCATTACGATGTTCAGCCGGCAGATCCGCCAGAACTTTGGGACACAGCGCCTTTCGAGCCGGTGTTGATTGATGCCGAACGCGGCAAGCGGATTGTTGGTCGCGGCGCCGTCGACGACAAAGGCCAATTGATGACCTTTGTGGAAGCGTTCCGTGCCTGGAAAACTGTCCACGGCGAATTGCCTTGCGCCATCACAGTGATGCTTGAAGGCGAGGAAGAGACCGGCAGCCCCAGCCTCAAAAGTTTTCTGGAAAACAACGCCAGGGAACTGGCAGCAGATGTCTGCATTGCAAGCGATACCGGCATGTGGAGCATCGATCAGCCGGCAATCACATACGGTCTTCGTGGCATGGTGTATGTCGAAGTCAGCATTACCGGGCCAAATCGCGATCTGCATTCAGGAAGGTATGGGGGCTCTGCAAGCAATCCGCTGAACACATTATGCCGGATTGTAGGATCTCTTCATGACCACGATGGGCGGATTGCAATCCCCGGCTTCTATGATGATGTCCTTCGTGTTGAAGACAGTGAGAAAAGACAATGGGACGGCCTTGAATTCGATGAAGCAGCCTTCCTTGATGATGTTGGGCTAATCCAACACGCAGGCGAAAGCGGCTATAATGCATTGGAAAGAATTTGGGCCAGGCCAACATGTGACATTAACGGCATGTGGGGTGGCTATACGGGCGAAGGGCACAAAACCATCATTCCATCACGGGCAAGCGCCAAGATAAGCTGCAGACTGGTGCCCGATCAGGATCCGCAAAAGATTTTTTCAAGTCTCAAGGCATTCATTACCGATCAATTGCCTCCCGACTTCACCATCGAAATCACGGAACTGGGATGTTCGCGGGCTGTGCGGGTGCCGACCAACTCTGAATATCTTCAAGCCGCCAAGGATGGCCTGCGAGACGAATATGGCTGTGAACCCGTCTTGATAGGATCAGGTGGCTCCATTCCCGCGATAGGGTCGATCAGGACTCGGCTTGGCATTGATTCAATTCTGGTCGGCTTCGGTCTGACGGATGACCGGGTTCATAGTCCCAATGAAAAATTCGAGCTTGCCTGTTTCCATCGCGGTATCCGCGCCCACGCTGCGATCCTGGGGCGAATGGCAGGCTTGTAGAGGGTGGAAGACGATTGTGGTTGCAGTGACTGTTTCCGGCAGATTTTTCTGAAAATGTCCGCGGCGGGCAGGCGGCGTCGCCGGCTTGCCCGCCGGGAACATTTTACGTCGGCGTCTTCAGTGCGAGACCTTGAGGATCGGCTGGATGCCGGAAAAAACCGGTTCCAGTTCAACGCCGAGCGCGTCGCCGAATTTGCTGACCGCGATATAGATGGTGATGGTGAAGACGGCCTCGACGATCTGCGGTTCGGTGAAATGCGCATGCAGCCGGCCCCACAGATCCTTCGACAGGCGGTTGGCGTCGACGCCGATCTGCACGGTCAGGTCGAGGAGCGCCTTTTCGGCATCGGTAAAATGCGGGCTCGCCTTGTAGCGGTCGCCGCCGATGTCGTTGATCTTTTCTTCCGAAATGCCGAGCCGTTGCGACAGGGTCTCGTGCTGGACGACGCAATACTGGCAATCGTTGCGGTGGGTGGCTTTCAGGATGATCAGTTCCTTGGTCGTCCAGTCCAGCTCGCCATCCTTTAAAATCGCCATGACCAGGTCGGTAAAGACCGTGCCGAGTTCGGGCGTGTGGCCGAACACCTTAAAGATGTTGAGCAACATCTCGAAGCGCTCCTCGGCCTTGTCGTAAAAGGTGATCGTTTCGCGATTGGCCGCTTCCCGTTCGACATAGGACACACTCATTTTCTTCTCCCTTCGATGACCGGTGTTGACCGATCATTCCAAACAACGGAATTTTTTTAAGCCAGCATCGCCTCTGCCTGCCGCGCGATGGATGTGAACAGCGCCTTTTCCGGCCGCGACCGCGTCAGCACGCGCAGGCCGATAAACAGGCCGAGCAGCGCCTGCGCCGTCCGCTCCGCATCGACCGATAACGGAATCTCGCCGAGCCCTTGGCCGGTTTTGATCATGTCGTGGAAAAACATTTCGACGTGGCGCAAGCCAGCGCTGACGATGTCGGCGATCGCCGCATCGTGCGGCGACAGTTCGAGCGCCGTGTTGACCAGCAGGCAGCCGTCGCGCGAGCCGCCATCAAGCGCTGAGGCGATGACCTCGTCGAAGGCCTTGACGATCGCCGCCTTGCCGGGATGCCGTTGCCGCAAGCGCTCCAGAAAGGCAGCGCGGTGACGCTCGTCATAGGCGCGCAATGCCTTGATAAAGAGGCCGTGCTTGTCGCCGAAGGTGGCATAGATGCTGGCGCGGTTGATGCCCATGGAGGCGACAACGTCCTGCATCGACGTCGCTTCATAGCCACGCGCCCAGAAGGCCTGCATCGCCTTGGTCAAAACCTCATCGGTGCGGAACTGTTTTTCCCAGGGCATCGCAACAAGATCCTTTCAGTCCGGGACCGTAATGCACCGTGTCCCGACCGGGCGATAGCGCTCGAATCGCCGGCCTATCAAGCGGGCAACTCACAAGATCAGACTATCCTATTTTGTCTGGAACGATCGTTCAATAAAAAATCCGGCAATGCGAACCGAAGTTTCGCAATCCAGAAAGCAACCGGCCAATCAATCGGCAAAGCCCGCCTTCATCAAATCGGAGATGAAATGGTCGAGCAGATCCTGATCCCGGTAGGGTTGGCCTTCGCCGAACTTTTTGATGGAGAAGGTTGGCTCGATTTGATCGACTTCCCTGGCCATAATTGCCGCCAGGTCAACTTTGCCCGAAGTCACATACGAACTGGCAAGCACCAGGCGGGCCGTAACATCGTTTGTGTTCATCGAGATGGCGTCCGTCGCGGCCTCGACAGCTTCTGCATGGTCGCCGGCTGCCCGGTGAGCCAACGCCAGAATGTCCTTAAAGAGCGTCGGGTAAATGGGCGAATAGCGCATCGCCAGATTTGCGT
The DNA here is from genome assembly GCA_964196155.1 of uncultured Polyangiaceae bacterium. Classification (GTDB taxonomy): domain Bacteria; phylum Pseudomonadota; class Alphaproteobacteria; order Rhizobiales; family Afifellaceae; genus CAXMRP01. Next base: position 3,339 of record CAXMRP010000038.1, on the reverse strand, counting down.
GATGGATCGCCTCTCGCTGCTCGCCGCAATAGTGCAGGACGTTGGCGAAAAAGCCGTTCGCGTGGGTGCAATTCGGGCGGTTCAAGACGGCATTGCGCCCCGCGTCCAACGCGGCGTCGAAATCCCGGTCCAGGAGGTGGATATGGCTCAACACGGTGTGGGCCTGGCCATCGGCATCATCCATTGCCGGAGCCCTGAGCGCCCATTCGCGCGCCAGTTCTCTGGATTGCTCCGGGGATTTGGACCAGCCCCGCTGGAAATCGTACCAATGGGTCAGCGCCACCCAGGTTGGACCAACAGATGCCTCGGGATGATTTTTCGCCACGATTTCGAAATGCCGGCGCGCTTCACTCTGGGCTTCGCGCGTCATCTTGAAGAACTCGAAGATACCCTTGTAGAACGCCTCCAGCGATCTCATGTCTTTGAGGGTCTTGTGCCAGACCCTTGCCGGCTCACCCGAAACCAGCTTGACGTTCATCGCGGTCAGAACGCGACCGGTAATATCGTCCATCAGCTCGAAAGTGTCGTCGAGCGCACCATCAAAGCTTTCGGCCCAGACAATCTGGCCGGAGGAGCCGTCGGTGAGATCCAGGGCGATGCGGACGCGGTTGCCGGCTTTGCGGACACTGCCCGCAAGCGCGTATCGTACGCCGAGATGACAACACGCCATCTCGGCCGTGTTGTCCCGGAAAGCATGTGCGCTGCCGGCAGCGATGAGAAAGACCCCGGAGACCTTTATCAGCGCATTCTGGATATCGATGCGTAGCCCATCGCCCAGGTAATCCTGCTCGGCATCCCCGGTAAGGTTTCGGAACGGCAGGATGACCATCGAGGGTCTGTCCGGCAGCGCTGGTGCGGCTTGCTTGAGACGCGCTGGTACGGGTCTGTTGGAACGCCATTCCCAGACGCGAACCGGGCGAGGGATGTTTTTCATCTCCTGCTCACCCAGGTCATGGCAAACGATGTCAAGGCGATCGCGAACCTGCCGGTAGGCATCGTCCGAAATCGCGACGCCACCAGCCTGCGCCAGCCCCTCAAGCCGAGCAGCGACATTGACGCCGTCGCCATAGATGTCGTCGCTTTCAACGACAATGTCGCCCAGATTGATGCCCATGCGATACACGAGCGGCTGTTCGGAGTTGGCGTTTTGCGCCTGCTCGGCGATCGCCTCCTGGATCGCCACGGCGCACCGCACCGCTTCGACGACGGAGTTGAATTCGACAAGCATGCCATCGCCCATCAGTTTGACGATGCGGCCTTTGTGCCCGGCAATCGTGGGATCGAACAGGTCGGCGCGTTGGCGCTTCAGCAAAGTGAGAGTGGCGGTCTCGTCATCGGCCATGAGGCGGCTGTAGCCAACCACATCGGCTGCCAGAACCGCAGCGAGACGACGCTCCATAAGACCCTCCCCGGATCGGGAGCGTAGCTGGGCGCCCCGCCCAATACCATGGCATGTCACCGCGCTTTCCCGTTAATTCTATTTTGTCTGGAACGATCGTCCGGGATACGGCCTGACGATCAACATCGTGCCGCGATCGTGCCGATTCACGGCGCCCTGACCAAGGTGTCATTTGAATGTGATGAGGTTGGTGCCCAGATCGTGGTGGTTCAGGTTACCAACCAATCCCGGGGCCACCCATGCGCAAATCGATCGTCATCACCGCCATCCTCGCCGGCCTGGCCGGTTTCCTCGCCGGCAACGCCTTTTGGTATCTTGCCTCACCGCTATGGATCGACCGTGTCGTTTCGGAAGGCCTGCCGGCGGAACTGCAGGTGACGATGTTGGCGCAGGGACGCTTCCGCGACGCCGATTCCGTCCATAAGGGCGAGGGCGTTGCGACAATCTTTGCCACCGCAAGCGGCGCACCGGTGCTGCGGTTCACCGATTTTTCGGCACCAATGGTCCGGACCTGAAAGTCTGGCTGGTCAAGGCCGCCGGCGTGCAAGGCTCGGACGACGTCAAGGCGAGCGAATGGCTCTCGCTAGGACCGCTGAAGGGCAACAAGGGCGACCAGAACTATGTCATTCCCGACAGTGTCGAACTCGCCGATTACCCGAGCGTGGTGATCTGGTGCGAGCAGTTCGGCGTGCTGTTTGCCGTTGCCGACATGGTGGCCGGGCAATAGCGGGTTGCCTTCAGGACCGGCCGACACGCGCCTTGCGGCCAAGAAGCACAATGGCCGAAACGGCGACGGCAAAGGCGAGCATTTCGCCGCTGACCGTCTCACCGAGGATTGCCGCCGAGATTGCCAGGGTGATGAAGGTCTGCAGCAATTGCACCTGACCGATGCGCGCCACGCCGCCGAGCGCCAGGCCGGCATTCTAGGCAAAGAAACCGAGAAACATGGAAAAGACGGCAAGGTAGCCGAGCGCCGCCCAGTGACTGCCGGGTGCCGCCAGATAGGCCGGCTGCCAGAGCAGGACGGTCAGCGGCGCGGCGACGGGCAGGGCGATCAGCAGCGCCCATGAAATGACCTCCCAGCCTGGCATCTGCTGTGCCAGGCGGCCGGAAATGGCATAGCCAAGCGCGGCGCTGGCGGCCGCCGCGGCAAGCCAGATGTCGCCGGCGGCAATGCCGCCATGCAGTCCGCCGGGGCCGTCGCGCAGCGCAAAGGCGGTGACCAGGCCGGCGCCGAGAACCGCCAGCAGCCAGAATGCCGGCGAGGGCCGCTCGCCATTGACGAAGACCGCCGCCACCACCGTCGCCAGCGGCAGCACGCCGAGGACGACGCCGCCATGGGCGGCCGGGACGCTCATCATGGCAAGGCTTGAAAAACCGGGAAAGCCGACCACCAGCGTCAGCGACGCAAGGCCCAGCAAAAAACCGTGGCGGCGCGGAAAGGGGCGGCGCAGGACGGCCAGGAGAATGACCGCAAGCAGCGCGGCGCCACTGGCGCGGGCGAAGGTGATGAACCAGGGATCGAAGGAGGCGACGGCAAGGCGCGATGCCGGCAGCGTCGCGCCGAAGATGGCGACACCGATAAAGCCAAGCAGAAATCCGGACGTCTCGCGCCGCATGAGCGTGGTTCCTTGCGGCCCGCAAAGACATTGGCCAAGCGGGCCTTCTTAGGCGTGGGGCCGGATTGCTTCAAGCGGACCGGGACGTCCGGGTTGAATATCGGCGCGATCAATGCCACGTGAGACCTGCCAGTCGGCCGGACGGCCGCTCCTTGCCCTTCGATTTCGATCGCGGGGCCAGGGGAGGAAAGTCCGGGCTCCATGGAAACACGGTGCCGGGCAATGCCCGGCGGGGATATCGGGTCCGCCCGGAGTCTTTAGGGAAAGTGCCACAGAAAGCAGACCGCCACCGGTTCGTCCGGGGGCAAGGATGAAAGGGTG
>CAXMRP010000037.1:0-39132 GCA_964196155.1 uncultured Polyangiaceae bacterium | reverse complement strand
TGTTGAGAAAAGCGGCAGCACGCACGAAGGAGGAACTGGACGACGCCATCGCAAACGCAATCGAAAAATACCCCGCCGATCAGTGTGCCAACTATTTCAAGGCTTGCGGATATGAGCCGGAGTAGATCGAATCTGCTCTAGAAGATGGCTCTCACAGGTCCGGCAGTCGCTCGACCCGAAGCCCGGCGCGATGCAGACAAAGTGTTTGTCGGTTTGCAGCGCCGCCACAATCGCACATTCCGCACCGCCAACAATCGCAAGAGCCGCGATTGCGCTCGTTTTGGCCGTGAGATGATCAACATGCCAGTGGCAGATCTTGTCGGGCCGCATGTGCCGGGCGATCCGCGCCCGCAATCCACCAGATCCATAAGCGCTGCCGGCATAGATGTAGGTCCCCGGATCGATGGCAACGCTTCGTCCTCGCCCTTGATCTCGGCCTGATGGCGCGACAACGCCCCGCGCCAGAACAATCACCAGCGCATAAGCGCCCGGCAAAGGCGGACACAGATCGATTGTGGCCGGCCGCACAGCGACGCCGCGTAAACCACACGCCGCCATTTGCCTGAATATTTGCTTCATCGGCTGGACTCGCCGCCACGATCCGCGCACCATTGCGCATCAACGGTGAGCCTTCGATTTCCTGCCATGCATGATCGCTTTCGCAACCTTGTATATGCCGTCGCCCTGGCGATCATGATTGGCTGGGTATTACACATCGGCAGCAGCGTCATTATCCCTGTCATCGCTGGCGTCATTCTGGCCTATATCATAGTCGCGCTGGCCCGCCGGCTTGCCGACATCCCGCACCTTGGCCCGTTATTGCCAGTCACGCTGCGCTACGCATTTTCCGTTCTGGTAATCATCGGCATCGTCTTTGTGATTGTGATTCTGATTATTAACAATATCGGCCAGGTCTTTGTTCTGCTTCCCGAATATCAGGCGACGCTGCTGGCAGTGATCCAGAATTTCGCGGTCCGTCTTGAAATCGAAACTGAGCCTACATGGGAAACCCTGCGCAATCAGGTGTTTGGCGAGATCAATCTGCAAGGCCTGATCGGTTCGACGGTCGCGTCCGTGTCGTCGTTTATTGGAACAGTATTAGTGGTGTTCATTTACACCGGTTTTTTGCTCGCTGAACGGCGGCTATTTGCCCACAAACTCACCCGCATTACCGACAATCCCGAAGATACCGCTCTGATCGGTTTCATCATCGCCGACATCAACGACCGGATTGGTGATTATCTGGCGACAAAGACTTTCGTCAATATCATTCTCGGACTGGCAAGCTATGTGATCCTAGTTTGGATCGGTATCGATCTGGCGGCCTTCTGGGCGCTGATGATCGCCCTTCTCAACTATGTGCCCTATGTCGGCTCGTTTCTCGGTGTTGTCTTTCCTGTTGGCCTCGCCCTCGTCCAGTTCGGCGCCACTGGCGCAGCAATCACAACACTCGTTGGGCTAACTATTGCCCAGATTATTATCGGCGCCATCATCGAACCGCGCCTGATGGGCCAGTCGCTCAACCTCAGCCCGTTTGTCATTTTGGTCATGTTGACGGTCTGGACAGGCTTGTGGGGCATCCCCGGCGCGCTTTTGGCCATCCCGATCACAGCAATATTGGTGATCATTCTGTCTGAATTTGACGGCACCCGGCCGATCGCCGTGCTTTTGACCCGTTCAGGACGCGTTCCACGGCGCGGCCGTAAAGCGCGGGCAAAGCGGTAAAGCCCCACTTCACACCTTTCGGGCCGCTTTACTCGGCAGCGTTCAAATCCGCATTCGGCTCCACACCACCCAGAAATCCGCCAGATTGGCGGTGCCAGAGGCTGGCATAAAGGCCGCCGCTCGCCAAAAGTTGGCCGTGCGAACCGATCTCCACGATCCGCCCCTCGTTCATCACTACAAGCCGGTCCAGCGCCGCAATCGTCGACAGCCGGTGGGCGATAGCGATCACGGTCTTGCCGCTCATCAACCCCTGTAGTGAATCCTGAATGGCCGCCTCGACCTCGGAATCGAGCGCCGATGTCGCCTCGTCAAGCAACAGGATCGGCGCGTCCTTGAGGATCACCCGGGCGATAGCAATCCGTTGCCGCTGTCCGCCAGATAGTTTGACACCCCGCTCGCCGACATGGGCATCAAATCCGGTTCGCCCGCGCAGATCGACCAGATCGGGGATGAACTTGTCGGCCTGCGCTGCGATACAGGCCGCCTGGATTTGTGCGTCATCGGCATCGGGCCGGCCATAGCGCACATTGTCCCGCACCGACCGGTGCAGCAGTGAAATATCCTGGGTCACCATGCCGATATTGGCGCGCAGGCTTTCCTGGCTGACGCCGGCAATATCCTGTCCGTCGATCCGGATTGAGCCACCCTCAAGATCGTAAAATCGCATCAGCACGTTGACCAGCGTCGACTTGCCGGCCCCCGATGGCCCGACCAGGCCAACCCGCTCCCCCGGTGCAATTGTCAGGCCCAGATCATCAATGACGCCACTGTCGCGTCCGTAGTTGAACCGCACATGATCGAATTCGATCGCACCCTTGCCAACGGTCAACGCCGGCGCTCCCGGCCGATCGGTCACGAGGGTCGGCTGGGACAGGGTCTCGATGCCGTTTTCCACTGTGCCAATGGCTTCAAAAATTTGCGTCACCATCCGCAGAATCCAGCCCGACATCATGTTGAGGCGCAGCACCAGCGTGATCGCCAAAGCAATTGCCCCAAGCGTGATGGAACCGGTAGTCCACAACCAGATGGCCAATGCCGCAGTGGCAAAAATCAACAAGCTGTTGAGCAGGGTCAACGTCGCAGTCATGACAAGGATTGATCGCTGCAGACCCCGGAAGGCGGCAAGGTGCCACTCCAGCCCTTCCTTGGCGAAGGCATCTTCGCGCGCCGCATGGGCAAACAGCTTCACCGTCTGGATATTGGTGTAGCCATCGACAACCCGCCCGGACAGGGCCGAATGGGCTTCCGACAATGCCGCCGAACGGACCCGCACCGGCGGCACCATGCGCAAGATAATCAGCACATAAAGCACAATCCACACCAGGATCGGGACAGCCAGTCGCCAATCCGCGCCGATGAACAAGACCAGTGCCGCGACCGTGTAGACGACCAGAAACCATACGCCATCAACGATTGAAATCACTGTTTCGCGCAGCGCATTGGACGTCTGCATGACCTTTTGCGCAATCCGCCCGGCAAAATCATTCTGGAAATAAGTCAGGCTCTGCCGCAGCACATAACGATGGTTGCGCCACCGCACCATGCTGGTCAGGTTCGGTACCAGCGACAGCCCGACCAGCGCCCGGTTGAGGATGATGGCAACTGGCCGCACGATCAGCACAACGACGCTCATGGCGGCAAACATCGCGCCATGCTCGGACAGGAAATTTGTCGGATCGCTGCCGTTCATCCGGTCGACCAGTGTGCCCAGGAACGCGAACAGCGATATTTCCGAGAGCGACGCCACCATGGAAACCAACAGCGTCAGCCCGAGCAACCAGCGAAATGGAGCGAGGAAATGCCGGAAAAAGGCAAGGGTCGACGATGGTGGCTGGCGCACAGACCAGTCCTGCAACGGGTCAATGACCTGTTCAAATCGAGAAAGCATGGAGAATCCTTTCGCCGATAATGAAGCCAAGGGGTCACCATTGGCAAGGCATGCACCGGCACGACCTGATCGCCAGGCGCCCACCACCATTTGCTTGCCGCCGCAATTTCGCTAGACCGGGTCGATGATAAACCTTGCCCTGTTCCAGCCCGATATCGCCCAGAATACCGGCACGATGCTGCGCACTGCCGCCTGCTTTGGCGTACCGGTTCACCTCATCCATCCCGCCGGCTTTGCCCTGACCGACAAGGGCCTGAAGCGCGCCGGCATGGACTATCTGGAGCGCGCCAACCTGACCGAGCATGACGACTGGTCTGCGTTCGCCGCCTGGCAAAAGGCGAGCTGTAATCGTCTGGTAGCCCTGACAACAAGGGCCGAGACATCGCTCTACGACTTTGCCTTCAAACCCGACGACACGATCCTGATGGGCCGCGAATCGGCGGGCTTACCCCAGCACGTCCACGCCAGCGCCGAGGCTCGCCTGATCATCCCGCAACGGCCGCAAACCCGCTCACTCAATGTCGCAGTCGCCGCCGGCATCGCAGTATCCGAAGCGCTGCGCCAGACCAGACAACACCAAGCCGTATCGCTGGCCTGACCACGATTGATGCAACGCTAATGCCGCAATCGTCTCCGCAGTTGACCGAAATCAATTTCGGCCGCTGAACTTATCGTCTAAACCACGACGTCATGAGCAAGAACATGGAAACCTATCGGCCCGATCTCACCACCATGGCGGTGCCGGCCGATATCGAAACAAAGAAGAACATTGCCCGGATCTGGTTTGAGGCGATCCGCGACGATATTTGCGCCGCCTTCGAAGATATCGAGGATGAGCTGCCGGCAGGGATGCCCCAGTCGGAACAGACGCCAGGTCGTTTTGTCCGCTCGCCCTGGCAACGCACCGACCATTCCGGCGCACCGGGCGGCGGCGGGGTCATGAGCCTGATGAGCGGCAGGGTATTTGAAAAGGTCGGCGTCCACACTTCCACGGTCCACGGCGAATTCGCCCCCGAATTTCGCGCCCAGATACCCGGCGCTGCCGATGATCCCCGCTTCTGGGCGTCCGGCATTTCCCTGATCGCCCATATGCACAATCCCAACGTGCCGGCCGTCCACATGAACACCCGTATGGTTGTCACATCCCGGCAATGGTTCGGCGGCGGTGCCGATCTGACACCAGTTTTGGATCGCCGGCGCACTCAGGACGATCCCGATACAATCGACTTCCACCGCGCCATGAAGGCAACCTGCGAAGCCCATGCTGTTGCCGACTATGACCGCATGAAATCCTGGTGCGACGACTATTTCTGGCTCAGCCATCGCAGCGAACCGCGCGGCACTGGTGGCATATTCTTCGACCACCTCAATTCCGCCAACGGCACGGAAGAAGGGTGGGCGGCAGATTACGCCTTTGTTCAGGACGTCGGACGAACCTTTCGCGATATTTATCCCGAACTTGTGCGCCGCAATTTCGACGACCCCTGGTCGAACGAGGATCGCGAAGAACAGCTTATCCGCCGCGGCCGCTATGTAGAGTTCAACCTGCTCTATGATCGCGGGACAGCATTCGGCCTGAAAACTGGTGGCAATGTTGATTCAATCCTGTCGTCAATGCCGCCGGCGGTCCGCTGGCCCTGACCGGCTTCCGCGCCGGGATAATCCCAATTGTCCCAACGCCTTCCAATTCGTTGATGAATTGGGCAAATTTTACAGTTTCAGATACCGGAACCGTAAAGATATTACCGGCATAATCCGGTGACTTGAATAATACAGGGGCCGGCGATGAAAGCGTTTCGCTGCACACATCTTTCACCGGGCTGCGACTTTGTCGCAATTGCTGAAGATGAAGACGTGTTACTTTTGAATGTCGCTCAGCATGCACGCAAGGAACATGATATGTTCGTGACGCGCATGCTGATCGAAACAGTGAAATCCCATATTACGGTGATCCGTGAAGATCCGATTGTGTTCGAAGAAAAAGCTGTCGCCTGAACCGGCGGCGATCCGCTACGAATCTTTGTTCAGGCCCGCGATCAGCCCATTCTTGCTGAGCGCAAAGTCGCTCTCTACCCATCGATCCGTTAGCTGTTTGATCGCTTCTCCAAGCGCCGGTCCCGGCTCCAGTCCCAGCGCGATCAGATCTTTGGCAGCGACCGGAAACACCGGCGGTGTCCACGCATCTACCTGCGCCAGATGCCGTGCAAGTTTTGCCGCCGCTTCCCCATCGTCATCGCCCCTTGCCTTGGCCAGCGCCATGATAAGACGGTCACGAACTGTTCCAGCACCATGCCAGTAAAGCAATCGCGATAACTCCGAATCGGACAGCGCGGCAGCCAACTCCGGCATTTCGGCAAATGCGGTCAAGCGCACGCGCTCGCGCCGCGACAACCGCAAGCGTTTTGCCAGATCATCAATCTTTTCTGGCTCACCGGGCAACAGCGCCAACAGCCGCAATAACGGATCAGGTGCCAGCGTCAGATCCGTCTCGCAGGCCATCAACCCCGGCAAGAGGTCCGTACCCACGGTTTCGGGAATAATCTGGCGCAGGATATCAGTTGTGCGCATCCACAACAGCGCCCGCGTCGGATCGGGCGCGCTGAGGAGCTGTTTCAACTCCATCCACACTCGTTCCGCTGACAGCTGTGCCAACCCGTCCTTCCCGCGCACGCAGGCGCGGATACTGTCCGGATCGGGCCGACCATGACCGTAATAAGCAAAGAACCGGAAGAACCGCAATATCCGCAGATAATCTTCGGTGATCCGGGTTCCGGCGTCCCCGATAAACCGCACGGTTCGGGTTTCAATATCCGCAAAACCGCCGACCGGGTCGAATATCGTCCCGCTGCGGTCGCAGTAGAGCGCGTTGATGGTAAAATCGCGCCGCGCCGCATCCGCTTCCCAATCGTCGGAAAATTCCACCCGCGCGTGACGGCCGAACGTCTCCACATCCGATCGCAATGTTGTCACTTCAAATGGCGTATTCTGGGTAATGACAGTAACCGTGCCGTGCTCGATACCGGTCGGTACAACCTTCAGGCCCGCCGTATCGCATCGGGCAATCACCTTGTCTGGTGCCAGTTTCGTCGCCAGATCGATGTCGCGCACCGGCACATCCAGCAAGGCGTTGCGCACCGCGCCGCCTACGATCCGGGTCATCCCTTCCGCCTCGCCCAGTGCATCCAGAACTGAGGCAAGCGCCGGGGTTTTCAGCCATTGCACCCCGGCAAGGGACGGCAGGTTCATGCCCCCGCCCTTTCCTTCGTTCCGTAGACCTGCTCAGCCAAAACCCGCAGAATTCCGGCCGTTATTCCCCAAATTCGCCGGTCCCCATGGGAGATCTCGTAAAAGCGCCGCATCGCACCGTTCCACGTTGTCTGTCCAACCTGATAATTGTTCAGGTCCATCACCAGCCCGAGCGGTACATCAAACACTTCCCGTACTTCATTGCGGTTGATCACATACGGGTAGTCAGCCGGGACCAGCGCAACGACCGGCGAAATCCGGTAGCCGGACCCGGTGAGATAATCAGGAATCCGGCCGATGATATCGACATCGCCGGCCGCAAGCCCGATTTCTTCTGTCGCTTCACGCAGCGCGGCAGCCGGTGCATCGGCGTCGCCGGGGTCGATCTTGCCGCCGGGAAAGGCAATTTGCCCCGGATGCGAAGGCAAATTGTCGGTCCGGATTGTCAAAAGCACCCGTCCAGCAGACCCGCGCACTACCGGCACCAACACCGCAGCCGGCGTTTTGGCGACCCGGTCAAGTTGCTCATAAAGGTCCGGATTAATCGAATAATCGCCGGAAACTGCCTGATCAACCGGGCCAAAACGTATCCGTGCCGTGGCGGCGAACGATTCGGAGGACAGGTCGTCTGAACCGCTGCCACCTGCAAGCATCATCGCTATCCCTCGTTTGTCCCACCATCGGGAAAGGGGAAAAACGTATCCCCCGACCACACACCGATACCCTGATTGTCCGTGCCCTGGCTGGTTGCCAGCTCAACAAGATCAAACATCACGGCCCGGCTCGTCAGCGCTTCCAGCCGGCCCCGAATACCGACATAGGGCTTCAATCCATCGGTTTCAGCCTCAAGCGCAAAACGCAACGGGTGTTCCGGCCCGGCATCGACAACGTCCCCAACATTGGTTCGAAACGTCAATATTTGGTTCTCGCCTGTGCCTGAACAAACCATTTCGACCGCAACAAATGGTGCATCATCGACAGTTATGCCGATTTTCTCGACTGGCGTGACAAGCACATGGCTGCCATCGGCCTCCTGCCGCAGCACCGAGGCGAACAGGCGGACCAGTGCCGGTCGGCCGATCGGACTGCCGAGATAGAACCATGTACCATCGGCCGCGATCTGCATGTCGATTGCCCCGCAATAGTCCGGATTCCAGTCTTCGACCGGCCGCTCCGGTGCCGTGGTGCCGGCGCGCGCGATCATCGTGGCTAGACCGGAGGGCATTGTTCGCGTGTCGATTGAAGAGGTGTTCATAGGCGCCATATCTAACGGAGGGCCGGACCGTCGGTCTATACCCGTCGCTAACCTTTGCGATCCTGTGCGCTTGTGCCGGTAACTACCGGGGCCAAAGAGTGGAAAATGAAGCGATTGTGATAGGACGGAAGCCCCTGTCGTGACACAATTGTCGCGAAACAAGGCCCAACAGGTCATTTGAACGGCCACAGCACCGCCACCGCATGGCCGCCGAAAGGGCGCCAGCGCACCAGGCAAGGAACCTTGGCCCAATATCAGGCAACGGGAACGATCAAAACATGAGCGCATTCGACACCACGGCAGCCGGCGAATCAGCAACGAGTGGGACGGCACCGGACGCCGATATTATCGCCGAAGCCGAAAAAGCCGCAGGCACCCTCTCCGATGCCCGCGCCGCAATCGGCGAAATTATCTACGGCCAGACGACGGTCGTCGAACAGGCCCTGATCACGGTCCTGTCCGGCGGCCATGGCCTTTTGGTCGGCGTGCCGGGCCTGGCCAAGACCAAGCTTGTCGAAACCATGGGCACCGTCCTGGGCCTCGCCTCCGGCCGCATCCAGTTCACTCCGGACCTGATGCCATCGGATATTCTGGGGTCCGAAATCCTCGAAGAAGCTTCCGATGGCACCCGCTCGTTCCGCTTTGTTCGCGGCCCTATCTTCGCCCAACTGCTGATGGCCGACGAAATCAACCGCGCCAGCCCGCGTACCCAGTCGGCCCTGCTCCAGGCGATGCAGGAACATCACGTAACCATCGCCGGCCAGCGCCACGACCTGCCCAAGCCGTTTCACGTGCTGGCGACCCAGAACCCGCTGGAACAGGAGGGCACCTACCCACTGCCCGAAGCCCAGCTTGACCGTTTTTTGATGCAGATCGATGTCGATTACCCCGATGTCGATTCAGAGCGCCGCATGTTGTTTGAGACCACCGGCGCCAGCGAAGCAAAACCGCGGGCGGTTCTGAGCGACGAAAAATTGATGGCCATCCAGAATCTGGTCCGCCGCATGCCGGTCGGCGATCAGGTGGTCGACGCGATCCTGCGCCTCGTCCGCACCGTGCGGCCGGGCGACGCGGACCCGGATCTGGCTGAGAAAATCGCCTGGGGGCCTGGCCCACGCGCCAGTCAAGCGCTGATGCTGGCCGTGCGTGCCCGCGCCCTGATCGATGACCGTCTGGCGCCTTCGCTCGATGACGTGCAGGCTCTCGCCATCCCCATCCTCCAGCATCGGATGGCGGTGACATTTGCCGCCCGCGCCGATGGCATCGCCATCCGCGACATGATCGACAAGGCCACTGGAGACGTTCTGTAGCCAATGGCCGGTGCCAGCAAAAAACAGATTGTCCACAATCGCCTGGAAGGCGGGCGGGCGCTGTCGGATCGCCTGCCGGAACTGCTGGTCGCCGCCCGGCGGGTCGCTGCCAATGTCATGTACGGCGTCCACGGCCGCCGCCGCGCCGGCCCCGGCGAAACCTTCTGGCAATTTCGGCCCTATGTCACGGGCGAGCCGGCAAAGCGCATCGATTGGCGGCGATCGGCCCGCGATCATCATCTTTATGTCCGTGAACGCGAATGGGAAGCTTCCCAGACTGTCTGGCTGTGGCCTGATCTGTCGCCATCAATGAATTTTTGCTCCACCCTGTCCGAAACACCGAAAATCGACCGGGCGCTGATTCTCATGCTGGCCTTGGCCGACCTGTTGGCCCGCGGCGGCGAACGGGTTGGCATGCCGGGCCTTGTCTCGCCCCGCATCGGCCGTGACGTGCCTGAACGGTTCGCCGACGCGCTGGTGCGCACCAATATGCAGACCGAATGGCCGCAAACCGGGCAGATCAGCCGGTTTTCCGACGTTATGGTCATTTCCGATTTTCTTGCGCCCGCCGAAGAGATCACCGGCCGCATCAGATCGCTGGCCGGTTCCGGTGCCAAGGCGACCCTGCTTCAGATTTTCGACCCGGCCGAGGAGACATTCCCCTATGAGGGCCGGCTGGAATTTGCCGATCCCGAAACCGGTGACACCTGGCTTGCCGAGCGGGCCGGATCCCTGCGTCAGGGCTATGGCAGCCGGCTCGCCGCCCATCGCAACGCGATCAGCAACGCCAGCCGTCGTGCCGGGTTCAACTTCGGTGTCCACCACACTGACCGGCCGGCCACCGACGGTTTGCTGTTCCTCTATGCTAGCCTCAGCGAGACCGCACCGGGCCAGAATTATCAGCATCAGGTGACCCCAACCTCCAACACCGTGATGGCAGGCTGATGGGACCGATCGCGTTCCTCAACCCGTGGATGCTGACAGCGCTGATCGCCTTGCCACTGGTCTGGTTGATCCTGCGCATGACGCCGCCGCGTCCGCGCCGGATCGAGTTTCCACCAACCCGTATTCTTCTTGGCCTGGAAGATCAGGAAAAGACCCCGTCGAAAACACCATGGTGGCTGACGGCGCTGCGCATGCTGCTTCTGGCGCTGGCAATCATTGCGTTGGCCCGGCCGGTACTCCAGCCCGACGCCCGCCTGACCGCGCAGACCGAATTGCCGCTGCTCATCGTCTTTGATAATGGTTGGGACACCGCCGCCGATTTTGCCCTGCGCAAGGAAGTGGCCGGCGCCGCCATTGCTGAAGCCGCTAACAATGGCCGTCCGGTCATTCTGGCGCCGACCGCCGAGCCAGCAACATGGTCACTTGCCGCCGCATCCGCCGGCGAGCAGTCCGATCGCCTGGCAGCCCTCGAACCGCGCCCCTATCTGGCCGACCACTCCGAATTCGCCACACGGCTGGCCGGAAATGTTGCGGCGGGCAGTGCCGAAGTTCTCTGGTTCGCCGGAACCATCGATGCCGGCAGTGCCAATCAATTGGCCCGAACCCTCGGCCGGATCGCCGTGGATGGCACGATCATAACCGGCAACGCCCCGACCTATGCCCTGCGCCCGCCCGAAAATGCCGCCGACGGTGTGCGCATTGCTGTCGCCGGCACCGGCGGTGCGGCCGATATCGAAATTGCCGGCCACGACGAAAAAGGCCGGCGCATCGTGGCCGCCCCGGTCACGATTTCCGAAATCGGCACCGCCAATGTCAAAATCGATCTACCGGTGGAATTACGCAATTCCCTGACCCGCTTCGTGGTCGCCGGCCATGAGAGCGCCGGCGCGGTCCAGCTTCTGGATTCCCGCTGGCGGCGCAAAACCGTCGGCCTGATTGCCGGCGAAATCGGCGGGGTGGCGCAACCGCTTCTGGCCCCGCTCACCTATGTCGAGCGGGCGCTGGCCCGCCGCGCCGATATTCTGGCGCCCGACAGCCGGACCACCGCCAGTGCCCTGAAATCATTGATGGAGCGCGGCGTATCGGTGATCGTTCTCACCGATACCGGAACCTTATTGCCCGATACCGTGAACAATCTGGTGGCGTGGATGAATGCCGGTGGCACTTTGGTGCGTTTTGCCAGCCCCAGTCTTGCCGATTCAGCGCAAAGCCTGCTGCCGGTTCGCCTGCGCGAAGGCGAGCGCGCCCTGGGTGGATCGCTGTCGTGGCAAGAACCGCAACTGATCGGTCGGTTTTCGCCGGACAGCCCGTTTGCATCGATCACCGTGCCCGACGATGTGCTCATCAACCGGCAGATACTGGCCGACCCGCAAGGGTTGGCGGAAGCCGATGTCTGGGCGGAACTGGCCGATGGCACACCACTGGTCACCGCCCGCACCAACGGCGCCGGCCGGGTGATCCTGTTTCATGTTACTGCCGATCCGCGCTGGTCGAACCTGCCGATCTCCGGCGCGTTTGTTGAAATGCTGGCCGCACTGGTCGACAGCGCCCGGGCCGTCGGCCCGCTCTCCGATGACGCCGGCGCGGCATCACCGTCAGTTCTAACGCGGGCAAATTCCACCTTGCCCTGGGCGCCGGTCAATGTGCTGGATGGTTTTGGCCGGCTAACGCCACCTGCCGCCGACGCCACGCTGATCGCCGACATTGAAACCATTGCACCCAGCGCCGAAACCCCGCCCGGCTACTATGAGCGGGCAAGCAACCTGCGTGCGCTGAACGCGGTGGATGCCGATACGGTCATTGCTGCGCTCGATACGTCGGCGCTGCCCTGGTCGGCGGCTGTTCGCTCCCTCCAGCCCAGGCAATCGACGCCGCTGTGGCCGTGGGCGCTGGCGCTGGCTGGCCTTCTGGCAGTTTTGGACGGGATCGCGGTTCTGGCCCTGTCCGGCACCCTTGCCGGACCTTTGACCCGCCGCCGAGCAGTAGCCGGTCCCGCCACCACTGCAGCACTTCTCGTTGCCGGCCTCCTGGCGTTCGGCTTTGATCCAGCTGGCGCGCAATCCAGCTCCGGCGAGATCAGCGATGACGATCTGACCATCGCCCTCAATGCCACGTTGAAAACCCGCCTCGCCTATGTGCTCACCGGTAATGACGGCATTGATGAAACCAGCCGCGCCGGCCTTTCCGGCCTGACTGCCTATCTGACCAGCCGCACAGCAATGGAACCGGGTGAGCCGGTCGGCGTCGACATCGAACGCGACGAACTGGCCTTCTATCCATTTTTATATTGGCCGGTCGATGCCAACGCCCCGATCCCTCCCGCCGACGTCATGGCCCGCATTGATGCCTTCATGAAAAACGGCGGCACTATCCTGTTCGATACCCGCGATGCCGACGGCGCCTTGATTCCCGGCGCGTTCAGCACAAGCGCCGAGACCGATCGTCTGCGCGCAATCCTGTCCTTTATCGATGTGCCGCCGCTGGAGCCGGTACCGCCCGACCACGTCCTGACCAAGGCCTTTTATCTCCTGTCCGAGTTTCCCGGCCGCTGGGACAAGTCGGCGCTGTGGGTCGAAGCCATTGGCGCTACCAGCAACATCCCCGGCCGCCCCGCCCGCGGCGGTGACGGCGTTTCCCCAATCATGATATCCGGCAATGATTTTGCCGCCGCATGGGCCATCGGTTCCGACGGTTCTTATCTATACCCGACCGTCCCGGCAGACCCGCGCCAACGCGAATTCGCCCTGCGCTCCGGCGTCAATATCGTCATGTATACCATGACCGGCAACTACAAGGCCGATCAGGTTCACGTACCCGCGCTTCTGGAGCGGCTTGGCCAATGACCCGTTTCGGCATTGAATTCGACCCCGTCCTGTCCTTGTCGCTTGTCGCGGTGCTGGCCGCGGCATTGGCGGTGATTGTCGGCATCATCTTGTGGCGCGGCTTGCGCGGCGGATTGTGGCGGGCGCTCGCCGGCGCCCTGGTCATTCTGGCCCTGCTCAATCCGGTACTGAAGCGCGAGGAACGCGACCGCCTGCCGGGTACGGTGGCCATTATCGTTGACGAAAGCGCCAGCCAGTCGCTCGGCCAGCGCAGCGCCCAGGCCGAAAAGGCGCTTCAGGATCTGCGCGCCCGCATCGAGGCGCTTGGTGGCTTTGAAATCCGCGAGATTCATGCCGCCGATACCGTTACCGCGACCAATGATGACGGTACGGAACTGTTCTCACGCCTTGGTCAGGCCATGAACGATGTACCGGCCGATCAGGTCGCCGGTGCTGTTCTCATCACTGACGGCATCGTCCATGACATTCCCGACAATGCCGCCCAGTTGGGTTTCAACGCCCCGGTCCACGCGCTGATCACCGGTGAGGAAAACGAAAATGACCGGCGGATCGAATTGTTGCGCGCGCCGCGTTACGCAATTTTGGGTGAAGAACAGTCGATCGACTTCCGTGTCCTTGATCCTTCGCTTACCGAAGGCGCGCCGCTGGTCGTAGTACTGCGCATCGACGGCGAGACCATTCGCGTCGTGCGCGCGCCCAACGACCAGACGCAAACGATCGAGATCCCCATCGATCACGCCGGGCCGACGATCGTCGAGCTGGAAGTGGAAAGCAGCACCGATGAGTTGACCCAGGCCAACAATGTCGGCGTCGCAACCATCGACGTGGTGCGCGAGCATTTGCGGGTTCTGCTGGTATCGGGCGAGCCCCACGCCGGCGAACGCACCTGGCGTAATGTGCTGAAATCAGACGCCGCGGTTGATCTGGTTCACTTCACGATTTTGCGGCCGCCGGAAAAGCAGGACGGCACGCCGATCAATGAATTGTCGCTGATCGCCTTTCCGACCCGTGAGCTGTTTTTTGAAAAAATCGAGGAATTCGATCTGATCATTTTCGACCGGTACCGCCGCCGCGGCGTGCTGCCGGCCATCTATCTCGACAATATCGGCAACTATATCCGCAAAGGCGGCGCGGTGATGGTTGCCGCCGGCCCCGACTATGCCTCCAATGCCAGCCTGTTCCGCACCCCGCTCGGCACTACCTTGCCGGCCCAGCCGACCGGGCTGGTCATCGAGGAGCCATTTCACCCGCTGGTGACCGCCGAAGGCGAGCGTCATCCGGTCACCCGCAATCTGCCCGGCGCGGCCGCCGATCCGCCGGCGTGGAGCCGATGGTTCCGGCTGATCCAGGCCGAAGCGGTTGCCGGATCCGTCACCATGTCCGGCCCCGGCGATGAACCGCTTCTGGTTCTGGCCCGCCAGGACGAAGGCCGGGTTGCCATGCTGTTGTCCGACCATGCCTGGCTGTGGGCCCGGGGCTATCGAGGCGGCGGGCCCCATGGCGCCCTGCTTCGCCGCCTCGTGCACTGGTTGATGAAAGAACCGGAACTGGAAGAAGAGGCCCTGCGCGCCCGCGCCGTCGATGGCAATCTGATCGTGGAACGACAAACCTTGTCGCAGACGACAAATCCGGTGACGATCACCGCCCCTGATGGCTCAGTCAGCGAGTTGGTCCTTGCACCGGCCGAACCGGGCCTGTGGCGGACGGTAGCGGAAGATATCGGCCTTGGCCTGCACCGCGTCGAAGACGGCGATTTGCGTGCCCTTGCCCATGTTGGTCCGGCCAATCCGCGCGAATATCGCGAAGTGATCAGCACTACTGAAAAATTGCAGCATATCGCCAAGGAGTCTGGCGGCGGCGCCATCCGTCTTGCCCGCGCCGGCGCAATTTCTATCCCGCGCATTGTCGCCGTATCGCCGCGCGCCCCGGCATCCGGACGCGGTTGGATTGGCCTGCGTCGGTCCGACGCGACAATCCTCAAAAGTATCGACCGGTTGCCACTGTTTAGCGGCCTGCTCGGCCTCGCACTACTGGTCGGCGGCTTCGCGGCCCTGTGGTACCGCGAGGGGCGCTAGCGCAAGTTCAGGAAAAGTGGGAACCGGTTTTACGCCCGGAAATCGCATCACAAAAATGCCGAAGATATACCTTTGGCATTAATCCGCCCGCTCAGTTCCCCGCACCAGTCCCGCCAGTTCTTCCGCGCCACCAGCGCATAGCGCCACAGCCAGCAACCGCTTTTGATCCACCGGCGCCGGCAACCGGACATCGGCCGTCCATTCTGCCGAAAATCCGACCGGACCGTAGTAGGGCTGATCGCCGACCAGAATGATAAATTCATCGCCATTGGTCGGGTGCGCCGTGCTGGCAACCCCAACACTGTGACGCACCAGTGCCCGCCCGATCCCCTGATTTTTGTGATCCGGAGTCACCACGAGCGGCCCCAGCAAAAGCCCGGTGCGCGCGCCGATGGCAATCGGCGTCATCCGGACCGATCCAACGATCGAACTGTCTGCCGTCGCGACAAACGATAGTGCCGGATCATGGGTTGCCTGCTCGCGTACGCGAAATGCCGCACGGGCGGCAGCCCCTGGCCCGAATGCCCGCATCTGCAAGGCGCTGATTTCCGTAATGTCGCTGGAATGTTCCAGCCGGATTTGAAAGTCGATGGGAAGGGTCATGATCCTGAAACCTGTCACTTGATACCGATCGAGAGAGACACAAAGGCGGATCAGGCAAGCCGGACGAACGCTTTCAGAAGCAAGTCGGGATTGATTGATCCGCAAATGCAGACAAGCGCGCCATATCAGCACGCGCGTGCAGGCTCATCGCAATCGGTTTGCTTGGCGCAGGATCAACATGGCGAGGCGGGTAACACGACCATGCCGGTCCCGGCAAGGGCCACCGCCGGGCTTGGTCACGAAACCCCGAACAGTGTCGCCGGAACCTGTGGCAACCGCCCTTGCAGTGGCGCCTGCCGGCTTTACATTACAATCAGACAGCCGGCTTCGTCAGCGAAGAAGACCAGCCATCAGAAAAATATTGGATCGGAGCATAAATTGGGACGACTAGTTGACGGCATCTGGCACGAAGATGAAGCGGTCAAAAAGACCGGTGACAAGTTTCAGCGGGCCGAAACCCAGTTCCGCAATTGGATCACGGCTGATGGTTCGCCCGGCCTCACCGGCGAAGGCGGCTTTCAGGCAGAAGCTGGCCGCTATCATCTTTATGTCTCTCTGGCTTGCCCATGGGCGCATCGCACACTGATATTTCGCAAGCTGAAAGGACTGGAGGGCCATATCGGCGTCTCGACCGTTGCCCCGGTATATCTGAAAATGGGCTGGGAGTTTAGCGCCGACCAGCCCGATCACCTGTATGGCTTCGAATACCTGCACCAGCTCTATGTGAAAGCCAGCACCGAATATTCCGGACGCGTCTCGGTCCCGATTTTATGGGACAAAACGCAAAACACCATCGTCTCCAATGAATCCGCCGACATCATTCGCATGCTCAACAGTGCCTTCGATGAATGTGGCGTCACCGGCCCGGATTTCTGGCCCGAAGCGCTCCGCGAAGATATCGAGACCGTAAATGAGCCGATCTATCGCACGCTTAATAACGGCGTCTATCGCTGCGGGTTCGCCCGCTCGCAGGCCGCCTATGGCGAAGCGTTCGGCGAGTTGTTTGCCACGCTGGATGAACTGGAGACGCGGCTGGCCGGCCATCGCTATCTCGTCGGCAACCGCATCACGGAAGCCGACTGGCGGCTATTCACAACACTGATCCGGTTTGACGCGGTCTACTACGGCCATTTCAAGTGTAACCGCCGCCGTATCATCGACTATCCGAACCTGTCAAACTATCTGCGCGATCTCTACCAACAGCCTGGCATCGCAGCGACCGTCGATATCGATCAGATCAAACGGCATTATTATTTCAGCCATGAAACGATCAATCCAACCCGGATTGTCCCGGTCGGCCCGGTGCTGGATTTCGATGCGCGCCACGATCGCGACCGCTTCCCGGCGGAAGAATGATCCCTTCTGGCGCCATTCAGCTAGCCAGCATTACCAACGAGCCGCTACCGGTTCGCCATCATGAAATTCGGCAAGCCGCCGCCTTGTGCCGCTACTGAGATCGAGGGGCAGCGCATCAGGCAAAAACAGCCGGCATTCGGCAATCTCCAGCGACCGCCCCGGCCACACATCCGGCACAGTGAAATCGCCGCAATGGAACAGCGCCACATGGTCACGCGAACGGGGCCGGGCATTGTGAAAAAATCCGACAAGGCGCGGCAACGTTCCGACCTCGATGCCGGTTTCCTCGCGCACTTCGCGAACGGCGGCCTCAAAAACCGTCTCGCCGGCATCGACCCCGCCGCCCGGGAAATGCCAACCCGGCAGATAAGTGTGCCGAACAAGGACGATACCCTGATCGCATTCCAGGATGACCCGCACGCCCAGCGTCATGCCGGCGCGAAACCGGCGCCACAGTCCATGGCCACGCTGAAGAATGCGCATCGGATAGCGGGTTTCCATCATTGGTGTTCACCACTTGCAAGACCGCATTGGTGATTGCGGATCGCCGCCGCCCGCGCTACGCGGACCCCATGTTCCGCCTCGCTCACCTGTCCGATGTCCATCTTGGTCCTCTGCCGCCTGTTCGCGCGACAGACCTGATGTCCAAACGCCTGACCGGCTATATCAACTGGCATCGCAATCGCAGCGATGCCGCCGGCCCGGGCCGGCTGAATGCGCTGATTGCGGACCTGAAATCGTACCATCCCGACCATATTGCCGTCACTGGCGATCTGGTCAATATCGGTCTTCGCGAAGAGATTAACCGGGCGCGGATCTGGCTCGACGGGCTGGGGCCGCCAGACGCGGTGACGGTCATTCCCGGCAATCACGATGCCTATGTCGCCGCAAGCAGTGCCTACTACACCGCCGCGTGGCAACCCTATATGCTTGGCGACGGCAAAACCGGAGACAGTGGAACGCCGAACGGCGATCCCGCGGCGTTGCGGAAAGTGACCTTCCCCTTTGTCCGTCGCCGGGGAACGATGGCGCTGATTGCCGTATCTTCGGCAATCGCAACCCCGCCCTTCATGGCTACCGGCGCGATCGGCAGGGCGCAGGCCGATGCGCTTGGCAAGCTGCTGCGCGAAACTGGCCGCGAAGATCTGTTTCGCATCGTGCTCATCCATCACCCGCCCCTGCCCCGGTCGCTTCGGCGGCGCACCCGCGCGCTGACCGATGCCGCCCGGTTTCGTGAGGTTGTCGCGGCAGAAGGTGCTGGCCTCGTGCTGCATGGTCATGATCATGTGCGCTTTCTGACAGAAATCGACGGGCCAGGATTCATGGTGCCGGTCATCGGGGTTCCAGCCGCTGCCGGTCGAGCCAAACGCGCTGGCCATTGGGTACCGGAAAAGGATGCCGGCTACGCGCTCCACGAAATCACCGCAAGCGATGCGGCGTTTCACGTCACGACGATCCATAGATCCAGCGCCGATGGCAAAACCTTTACCGAGGCGGCACGTCACAAGTTTTCCTTCACACTCGGCGCACGGTGAGAATAACACCGGTTAGCCAACCGCGACCCAAGCGTAGACCAGCAGCAGAAAGATTCCGGCCAAAACGCCAAGCCCGAACCCGGCGCCCGCCCAGAACAGGCACTGCATCGCCTGGGTCGGTCCGCGTTGCGGTTTGTCTTGACGGGACTGGACGGGATCGGACGGCAAGCGATCTGGCTTACCACTTGCCGGGTGAACACGCGATTGATCCATGGTCACCGGCCGCCATCCGCCAGTCATCATGCCATCAGTCATCGCGCCACCGGTCATGGTAGTGGAATCCTCAGTTTCCAGATCCTGACTATCGACAATCCGTTCGGCCACAAGGCGTGTCGCCCCATCGGCGACAGTTTCAACATCCGCCGATTCCAGGATCACAATCGGCCCGGACGGCCCAGTTTCAACAATCCGGTAGGTGCGCAAATCCGGGCCGATATCGACAAAGGCGCGGCTGTCGATCTGGTATTGAGACGGCTCGGCATGGGGAATACCCAGGATAAACTCGCTGCCGGGCTGTTGCACGTCGTCAAATACGCCCGCCAGCGCATCGACAAGAAGCCCGAGCCGGAATTCAATTTCGCGCGCGCGCTGATCCGCGCCATAACGGGGCGAGCCAGCGGCATTGTCCAGATCCACATCACTCGACGCTGGCGACAACGGCGCAGCGTGCCGCGCCATTTGCTCAGCACGAACCGCATCCTGCAAAACTCTGCCGGCTGGTCCGGTATTTCGCCCGGTGTTACGCATATACTCCCGGCTTCCGTCTGGTTGCGGTGCCGCACTTTGGGTTACGGTCTGGACAGTATCAGGTCAATTGCACCGATTGAAGCCGCAGATTGAAACCCGATCGATCCGAATTCGGCGGCTAGAGAACGAAAATACCATGGCGAACAGTGAAATTGACACCGGCGGCAAGGGCCGAAGCAGCACAGAGCGGGTTCACGAAGCTGCGGCCAAGGCGGGGCTTGATATCACCGTCATCACCATGCCGGGGACAACCCGCACGGCGGTGGACGCGGCGCAGGCCTGCAATTGTGCGGTTGGCCAGATCGTCAAATCATTGATTTTCCGGCTCAAGGGCAGCCGCGAACCAGTGCTGATACTGGTTTCAGGGTCAAACCGGGTCGCCCAGGACGCCGTGGCCTTGCAGATCGGCGACACGCTGGAGCGCATGGATGCCAATGCCGTGCGGGCCGAGACCGGATTTGCAATCGGCGGCGTCGCGCCAATCGGTGCGACAGCGCCGCTCGCCGTCTATATGGATCAGGATTTGCTGAACCACGAGACAATCTGGGCCGCAGCCGGTGCGCCCAATAAAGTTTTCCAGACCAGCCCAAGCGCCTTGCGCGCGGCCTGTCAGGCGAAAATCGTCAAGGTCACGCCGTAAAAGCCGCCTCAGCATTGTCCCGAACAAGTTGATATGACCAATCATATCTAACGCTTTACCCTGCGCGCTCGCGTGAATAGAATCTCTTGCAGCACACCCTTCAGGCTCCCAACAGGAAAATTTGATGCTGATTTCCGCCGGCGAAAGCCTGATCGACCTTATTCAGCGCCCTTCTGATGGCCCCAATCCCCTGTATGAGGCGGCACCCGGCGGATCGCCCTATAACTGCGCCTACGCGCTGGCCCGGCTTGGCGCGCCAGCCGGCTATCTGTGCCCGATCGCTGGCGATGCCATGGGCAAATTGCTGCGCCAGCGGGTTACCGGTTCCGGCCTGAATATCCTGATGGAGGAAGACAGCACTGCGCCGACATCGCTCGCCTGTGTGTCCCTGGGCGCCGACGGCCAGCCGGAATACCAGTTTTACCGGAATGGTACCGCCGACCGCGATATTTCCGTCGACCGGCTGATCGCCGCCCTTCCCGACAATGTCACATTGTTCAACACCGGTTCGCTGGCGCTGACCGACGAGACCGACGCGGCCATCTGGGTCGCGGTCGCCGAATCCGTGGCCCGGCGCGGCGCGCTGATTTCGCTGGACCCCAATGTCCGGCCCCTCTTTGTCAGCGACTGGATCACCTACAAGGCCCGTATGGCCGGCCTTTTTGATCTGGCGGCCATCGTCAAGATTTCCGACGAGGATATGGAAAGCCTCGGAATGCCGCTCGATCCCAACGAAGTCGGATCAGTGCTCATGGGCAAGCACAAGTGCAATCTGGTTGTGGCAACCTATGGCGACGAGGGCGCGGTGATCATGAACAGGGCCGGCAGTGTCCGCATACCGGTATTCTCACCACCGGTTCTGGCCGACACGGTCGGCGCCGGCGACACGTTCATGGGCGGTTTGCTGGCCGAATTGTACGCCCGTGATGCGCTGACAACCGAGCGGTTGGAAGGCCTGACGGCAGAAGAGCTGGAAGCCGTCGGCCGGTTTGCAGCAGTTGCGGCCGGTCTCAATTGCGCGGAAAAAGGCTGCATACCACCGACGCGAACTGCAGTTTTGGAGACGATTTCGTCCAGCTAAACAATCGGAATATCAGGACGTTACGGGGAAACGTTGAGTTGCTACCCGACTTAATCAGGCGCCGTCAGTCAAGCTGGTCGATCAGTATCGCCCGGAAGTCGTTGACGTTGGTTAGCGTCGGCCCGGTGATGACCGCATCGCCCAATGCCCCAAAAAACCCGTGACCGTCATTGTTAGTCAGTGAGGCCGCCGGATCGAGCCCCGCTGCCCGCGCCCGCGCCAGTGTATCAGGACCAATAACCGCCCCGGCATTGTCGGCAATACCGTCAATCCCGTCGGTGTCGCCGGCCAGTGCGTGAACACCGGGCTGGCCGTCCAGCGCCAAAGCCAGCGCCAGCGCATATTCCACATTGCGCCCGCCCCGGCCCGAACCGCGCACGGTGACGCTGGTCTCCCCGCCCGAAAGCAGCGCCAACGGCGGCGGACCCGGATCATCTGCCGCCAACACGCGGGCAACAAGTGCGCGATGATCGCTAGCAACCGCGCGGGCATCACCTTCGATGGCATCGCCCAGGATCACCGGTGCATAGCCAAGGGACCGCGCAACATCGGCAGCAGCCTCAAGCGACAGTTGCGGCGTGGCGATCAGGCGATAGTCGGTTTGCTGAAAAACGCTGTCGCCTGCATCCGGTCCTGACCGGTCCGGCCCCCGCCCGTCTTCTGACCTCAGATGGTCGCGAACCGCATCTGTTATCGAAATGCCATGGCTATTCAGAATGTCCAACGCCTCCGCGCCGGTTGTTGGATCAAAAACAGTCGGACCGGACCCGATCGTTGATGGGTCATCACCGGGCACATCGGAAATCGCCAGCGTCACTATCCGCGCTGGCGCGGCGGCAATCGCCAGGCGCCCGCCCTTGATCGCCGACAGATGCTTGCGCACGCAGTTCATCTGCGAGATCGGCGCGCCGGATTTCAAAAGCGCGCTATTGATCGCCTGCTTTTCGTCAAACGCGATGCCGGCCGCAGGCAGGGTCAAAAGCGCCGATGCGCCACCGGAAATAAGCGCGATTACAAGATCATCGGCGGTAAGACCGGACACAAGCTCAAGTATATCGCCGGCAGCGCGCCGCCCCGCCGCATCGGGTACCGGATGCGAGGCCTCCACAACCGTAATCTGATCGCAGGCCACGCCATGATCGTATCGCGTTACCACAAGGCCGGTCAGCGGCCCGTCCCACGCCGCCTCCAACGCCCGCGCCATGGATGCCGCCGCCTTGCCGGCACCGACGACAACCGTCCGCCCGACCGGCTTGTCCGGCAGATGGGCAGCCAGCGACTTTGCCGGATCGGCGGCGGCAATCGCCGCATCGAACATTGCCCGCAGCACAGCATCATGGGTCATGATTGATCCTTCTCATTCATCAGGATCGGCAAAGGCAAACAAGGTTATACAGACATGCATATTCCAACAATATCAGCTAGTTACAGATTTTATTTGATTCATGAAAACAAGCGTTACCCGGCGTCCAAACCCCACGGCCCATGGAATCCGCCACCCGCGCGATCGGTGCGTTCAAAGCCGTGCGCACCAAAGAAATCCCGTTGCGCCTGAATGAGATTGGCCGGAAGTAATCCGCTGCGATAACTGTCGAAATAGGCCAGCGCCGAGGACAGCGACGGTACCGGCAGCCCGGATTTTGCAGCAAGGCCCACCGTCGTCCGCAAGTCGCCATGGGTCTCGTGCATCAAGGCGACAAAGGCCGGCTCGATCAGAAGATTGGTGACGTCCGGATTGGCGTCGTAGGCGGCGGCGATCGTATTGAGGAACCGCGAACGGATGATGCAGCCGGCCCGCCAGATGCGCGCAACATCGTTGAGCGGCACCGCCCATCCGGCCCGCTCCGACGCCGCCGCCATGACTGTAAATCCTTGCGCGTAGGCGCAGATTTTGCCGGCCAACAACGCCCGCTCCAGCCTGTCTACCACCGCGTTGCGATCAGCCATCGCCGGTGGCTCGAAGGGCAGCGGATAGAGCACTTCCGCCGCAAGCCGCTGATCCTTGAACGAAGACAGCGCCCTCGCCGCCACCGCACCTTCAAGCGTCGTTGCCGGTACGCCAAGATCCAGCGCCTCGATCGCCGCCCAGCGACCGGTGCCCTTTTGTCCGGCCCGGTCGACAATGACATCGACCATTGCCGCGCCACTGTCGGGGTCTTCTGTTCTCAGAATTTCCGCAGTAATCTCAATCAGATAGGATTCGAGTTGGCCCTCGTTCCAGCGCGCAAAGACATCGCCGATCTCGGCCGGCTTCATCCCCAGACCCTGCCGCA
The DNA here is from genome assembly GCA_964196155.1 of uncultured Polyangiaceae bacterium. Lineage (GTDB taxonomy): Bacteria > Pseudomonadota > Alphaproteobacteria > Rhizobiales > Afifellaceae > CAXMRP01. Next base: position 15,610 of record CAXMRP010000037.1, on the reverse strand, counting down.
GGATCGCGTAGATTTCCGCAATCATCTGCATGTCGGCATATTCGATGCCGTTATGGACCGTCTTGACGAAGTGACCAGCGCCGTCGGCACCAAGATACGCCGAACAGGGCTCGCCCTCATATTTGGCGGAAATCGCCGTCAGAATGCCCTGCACCCGCTCGTAGCCGGCAATCGGTCCGCCAGCCATGATCGCCGGGCCAAAGCGTGCGCCCTCCTCGCCACCGGAAACGCCGACGCCCATGAACATCGGCCCACCGTCCTCGGTGATCGCCGACCGGCGCACCGTGTCGTGATAATTGGCATTGCCGCAATCGATTATAATGTCGTCGGGTCCAACCAGCGGCGCCAGTGCCGCGATCTGCTCATCGACCGGATCGCCCGCCTTCACCATTAGGATAATCGGACGCGGCGGCTGGATCGATGCCGCCAATTCGTCCAGCGTCTTGCACGGCACAAGCCGTCCTGCCAGTTCGCCAGCATCGGCCATCAGATCGTGGGTACGCGACACGGTGCGGTTATAGATCGCGACCCGATAGCCATTGTCGGCGATGTTCAAGGCGAGATTCCGGCCCATGACGGCAAGGCCGATAAGGCCGATATCAGCATTCGACATGATCGAAGGATGTCCTCGTTTTTGGCTTGTACAGTAGGTTTGAACAGCAGGCCGGTTGCCGGCAAGTTTGAACCGGAAAGCCGCCAAATACAAACAACCAACCCAATTTATTGCGGATAATTACGCTGGATCTCCGATCCGCGCCCGTGTTGCCCGCTCCGGCAGATTTGTCGGCGGCAGCGGCTCCAGTCCTCGGATCATGTCCGACGCTTTCTCGCCGATCATGATCGTTGGCGCATTGGTGTTCGATGAATTGACCCGTGGGATAATCGAACTGTCGCAGACCCGCAGGCCCTCCAGTCCGTGAACCTTGAGTTCGGGATCAACCACCGCCATCGCATCGGTACCCATCTTGCAGGCGCCGACAGGGTGGTGTTGGGTTTTCGCGTTGGCCGTCGCATAGGCGAAAAAGTCGTCGTCGGTCTGGATATCCGGCCCCGGCAGGCGCTCCGCCTGCACATACGGCGCCATCGCCTCTTGCTGCAACAACTCCCGCGCCATCCGCAGTCCGGCAAGCGCCCGCGTCCAGTCCTCGGGTTCGGACCAGTAATTCGGATCGATCAGCGGATGGGCGGCTGGATCATCGCTTTGCAACCGCACTGTGCCGCGCGACTTCGGGCGCACATAGGCAGCATTCAGCGTCACTCCAGCATTCTTCATCTTGGCGACACCGGCCTCGATCCCCGTCCCCTGGCCGAAATGAAACTGCAAGTCCGGCCACGCCCGATCGTCGGAGGAGTACCAGAACCCGCCGGTTTCAAACAGGCTCGACGAGGCCGGGCCATTGCGGAACATCAGATATTGCAGGCCCGCCATCGCCGTTTTGTGCGGCTTGGCATAGGCGTCATAGGTGTGCGGACCGGTGCATTCGCAAATGATGAACAGATCCAGATGGTCGTGCAGGTTTTCGCCAACGCCGGGCAAATCGTGAACCGGATCGACGCCGACTGATTTCAGATGATCCGCCGGGCCGATCCCCGACTGCAACAACAGTTTCGGCGAACCGATCGCGCCGGACGTCACCAGCACCTCAAGGGCCGCATGCGCAGTTTCGGTGGCGCCGCCATCGGCCGGCCCGAATTCCACTCCGGTTGCCCGTCCCTTTTCGACAAGTATTCTGGTCGCAACAATGCCGGTTCTGACAGTCAGATTGGGCCGGTCCGCTGCTTGCTTCAGATAGCCGGTGGCGGTCGAGGATCGCCGGCCATCTTTCTGGGTTACCTGATAAAAGCCGAACCCGTCCGGCCGCGCGCCGTTGAAATCGGGGTTGAACGGCAGACCCATCTGCTGCGCGCCACGGATGAACGCATCGCAGATCGGCAGCGCCGCGCTCGGCACCGCAACACCAAGCGGACCGCCAGACCCGTGATAGGCATTGTCAAAGCGTTGATTGTCTTCCCCCCGCCGGAAATAGGGCAACACATCGGCATAGCGCCAGCCGGCGCAGTTTTCCTCATCGGCCCAGGCGTCATAGTCGCCGGCATTGCCGCGGGTATAGATTTGCGCATTGATCGTCGATCCGCCGCCAATGACCTTGGCTTGCGTGTACCACAGCACCCGGTCGTTCATGTGTTTTTGCGGTACTGTCGACCACCCCCACGAGGCGATCCCCTTGGTCATTTTCGCAAAACCGGCCGGGATGTGAAAAAACGGATGCCGGTCGCGCCCGCCTGCCTCCAGAAGCAGCACGGTAACGCTTGGGTCTTCGCTCAAACGGTGCGCGAGAACGCAACCGGCCGACCCGCCACCAGTGATGATGTAATCATATTCTGCCATTCTTGATATATCCCGGGACTTGGCTTCTTGTCGTTGTGGTCAGGTTTTTGAGCTTATGTCGGATAGCAACCGGCAATTTGAGCGCGCTGCTTGGTGAGGGCTAGCACACTGTCGAGGATCGGCGTTTTGATTTGCGTCAGCCGCGCCAGCTCCTGAACCGCGCCGACCAGGGCATCGATTTCCATTGGCCGGCCCATTTCCAGATCCTGAAGCATGCTTGTGCGGTGTTCGCCGATCGCCGCCGCCCCGGCAATCCGCTTGTCAATGCTGATCGGAAAGCGCACGCCGAGCGCTTCACCGACCTCTTGGGTCTCTTCCATGATCGCCGCGATCACCGCCCGCGTGTCGGGATCGTTGGCGATGCCTGCCAGGGTCCCGCCGGTCAGCGCGCTCACGGGATTGAACGAGCAATTGCCCCACAATTTGATCCATATCTCATCTCGAATATTGGTACGGACCGGGGCTTTCAGGCCAGATGCAATCATGATTTCAGAAAGCCGGGTCACTCTGTTGCTGCGCTCGCCAGATGGTTCGCCCAGCGAAAACCGGTTGCCGGATAAGTGCGAAACCTTGCCGGGCGCACTGATTTCCGTGGCCGCATAGACAACGCAGCCGATCGCCCGCTCCGGGCCGATGCCATCCCAGATCACATTGCCCGGATCGACGCTTTCCAACCGGGTTCCGGCAAAGTCCCCCCCGACACCATAAAAATACCACCACGGCACCCCGTTGACGGCAAAAACCACTGCCGTGTCAGGGCCAAGCAGTGCCTGCATCGGCGCAACCGCCGCCGGTATCGAATGGGCCTTGAGGGACACGATCACAGTGTCCTGCGGCCCCAGCTCTTCAGGTGCATCGGTAGCGGTCACATCCAAAGTCTGCTGCGACCCGTCCTCGGTCAGCGTCAGGCCATGATCGCGCATTGCCTGAAGATGCGGGCCGCGGGCGATCAACGAAACGTCGGCGCCGCCCTGCGCCAGCTTGGCGCCGAGATAACCGCCGATGGCGCCGGCACCATAGATTGCGATTTTTGTCATCCCGTCAGGCCGAGTTTTTCAGCAAGCCCGATCCGCTGCAATTTGCCGGTCGCACCCTTGGGGATCTCATCGCGCACAAATATCTTCGCCGGCACCTTGAACGCCGCCAGCCGCTCCGCCGCAAAGGCTTTGATCTCGGCCTCCTCCGTTGCGTGACCGTCCTTGAACACGACGATCGCCGCCACTGCCTCGCCGAGCTTGTCGTGGGGCAAGGCAAACGTCACAACCTGATCGACCGCCGGATGGGCCTGGATGACGTCATCCACTTCGCGCGGTGCGATTTTTTCGCCACCCCGGTTGATGATTTCCTTCAGCCGGCCCGAAATGGTCAGATATCCGGCGGCATCCAGAATGCCGAGGTCACCGGTGCGGAACCAGCCGTCGGCAAAGGCCTCCCGGTTGGCATCCGGATTATTCTCATAGCCGGCAAACACATTGCTGCCGCGAATGACGATCTCGCCCTCATCGCCCGCCGCCACTATCGCCCCGGCCGGATTCATAATCGCCACCTCTGGTCCGGCAGCAACACCTACCGAACCGGCCTTGCGGTCCGCCGGTGGCAGGGGATTGGACGCCATCTGGTGCGCCGCTTCCGTCATGCCGTAAGCCTCAATCACCGGGCAGCGAAAAGTCGCTTCAAGATCGGTCATCACCGGTGGCGGCAGCGATGACGACGACGATCGCACCAACCGCAGCCGCGAGCCGGCAACCGCCGCCTCGTTCCGCCCGGACCGACCCAGGATCGCTTGATGCATGGTCGGCACCGCCGTGTACCAGGTCGGATGAACCGCCTCGAACCACTGAAAAAATCTCAGCGCATTGAAACCGGGTGAACACACCACATGGGCGCCGGCGACCATCGACGACAGCAGCGAGGCAATCAACCCGTGAATGTGAAACAGCGGCATGATGTTAAGGCCGACATCACCGGGCACGAGTTTAAGCGTATCGCGAATATGGTGCGCCGATGCGGCAACATTAGCGCCGCTGAGCGGCACCACCTTCGGCCGCGATGTCGTGCCGGAAGTGTGCAGCACCAGTGCCTCATCCTCGGCGGTTGAGAAATCCGGCTCGCCATCACCGATATATTCGCCTGCACCGGTAGAACTAAACATGCCCGCGGGCTCATCTTCCGACCAGGAGATTTCCAGAAGCGGAATACCAAGAGCCACGGCCGCCGCAATCACCGGCGATGCACTTCCCGCTTCGACTATCACCGCTTTGGCACCAAGATCGCCCAGATAGAATGCAAATTCGTCCTGTTTGTAGGCCGGATTGAGCGGCGCCGCCGATGCGCCCGAACCGACAGACAGAAAGCACGCCGCCATTTCCGGCCCGTTCGGCAGCACGATGGCAACCCGATCCGTGCGGCCGATGCCTTGTCCCCGGAGTAACTGCACTGTCGATCGCGCCAGATCGGCGAGTTCGCCGTAGGATAAATCCGCCCGGTCCGGCGCGCCGATCGCCGGTGCCGCCATGGCGGCGGTATCGCTCGCTTTTGCAGCCAGTATGTCGTGGATGGATTGGTTCATGCTTGATATCCGGATATTGCGGCCCGGTATTGAACCGGTTTGGCGACGCACCGGAGACCGGCACTGCCAACATTTACGATTGTAGGTCCGGTTTGACCAGTATCGCCATGCTGCAACTGGACATTTGCCGACCGTGTGAGAAACTGGCGACCCAACAGTCCAGCCACACCGGGCGATAAACCGCCATCAATTGCGAAACCGGGCATAACGAAAAATAGGGATCGGGCAACGGCAGCGTGCGTGTCCACTACTGCAACGATCACCGAAAGGGAGAAAAATCATGCTGAAAGGCATCAATCCACTACTCAATGCCGACATACTCCAGGCCCTCCGGGCCATGGGTCACGGCGACGACTTGATCATCGCCGACATGAACTTTCCTGGCGATTCCATTGCCATCCAGACGCCGTATGGTCAGTTGCTGCGCATCTCCAACACCACGACAGCCGAGGCCGTCGAAGCCGTTTTGTCGCTGTATCCCCTCGACGGCTTTGTCGATGACGCGGCCGCGCGCATGGAAATGGTCGACACGCCGGATGAAATCCCGCCGGTACAGCAGGAAGTTCAGGGCGTGATCGATGCGGCCGAGGGCAAGTCCTGGCCGATGATCGCGATCGAACGCTTTGCTTTTTATGAGCGGGCAAAAAAAGCCTATGCCATCATCCAGACCGGCGAGAACCGGTTTTATGGCTGCATTGCCCTGCGCAAGGGCGCGATCCCACCGCCCGACGCCGGCTGAGTCGGGATATACAGATGACTACAACCAATCAAAATCACCTCTCGGGAAACGGCGCGATCATCATCCTCGGCGTCTTTGTCGCCGACACCGCCTATCGCGCCGACCGGCCGCCCAATATGGGCGAGACAATCATGGGCAAAGCTTTCGCGCTGGGCCCCGGCGGCAAGGGATCGAACCAGTCGGTGGCCGCCGCCCGCCTTGGCGGTGATGTCACCTTCATCTCGCGGCTGGGGCGCGATCCCTTTGCCGACATGGCACTGAAAACCTGGGCCGATGCCGGCGTCAAACCCTGTGTCACCCAGACCGGCGAGACCTATACCGGCGCCGCCTATATTTTCATCGACGACGCCACCGGCGACAATGCAATCATCATCTGCCCCGGCGCGGCGGCAACGATCACACCGGCCGATCTGGATGTTCAAGCAGACATGATCGCTGTTGCATCGGTGTTCATGACCCAGCTTGAGCAGCCCATGAATGCGGCGGTGCGCGGTCTGGAGATTGCCCGGCAAGCCGGGGTTACCACCATCCTCAACCCGGCTCCGGCCGCGACATTGCCCGACGGCATGCTGGCCCTGTGCGATTATGCAACGCCCAACGAAACCGAAGCCGAAGCCCTGACCGGCATTGCCGTAACCAATATCGACGAGGCGCGCCGCGCCGGCGATGCGCTGCTGGCCAAGGGTGTCGGAACAGCCGTGATTACGCTCGGCGAACAAGGCGCGCTTCTACACTCGGCGCAGCAGTCAACCCTGATCCCGGCCGTCAATGCCGGCCCGGTGGTGGAGACAACCGGTGCGGGCGATGCATTTAACGGCGGTTTTGCCGTAGGTCTCGCCCGTGGCGATGATCCGGCAACGGCCGCACGATTTGGCTGCGCGACGGCGGGTATTTCTGTCACCCGGCCGGGCACGGCCCCGTCCATGCCGACGCTGAGCGAGGTGGAAAACCTTCTGGGGTAGTAGGAACCGGTACCGCTCTTAAATGACGGAAATTCTAACTGCTGAACATCGCCCTGGTTTTCGTCATGTCATAGGGATGCTCGGTCAGGTTTTCCGCATCCCATTCGCTGCGTTCGATTTCGAAGAAATCGCCGCCGTAGATGTGAAGCGCCCCGGTCAGCTTGTCGATCGGGTTGGTGACCGAATGAATGAGGTCCTTACCGAGCGGTGTCGTGTCGCCGGTCGACATGGCCTGCGCGCCGGCAGCCTCGATATGCCCTTCCGGGTCATCCTTGATCCGCCGCCAGAATATATTGTCCTCGCGGCCGCCATATATGCCGATCACCGCCCACAATTCGTGATTGTGCGGCATCACCGTCATACCCGGCTTCCAGATCACATTGACAATGGTCAGATCAGGCGACTTGTAGATCGGCACCAGACCGCTCTCCGTCAGCTCCCCGCCGAGCGCTGTTACAATTGCTGAGGGATCGCGAAAGGCCCGCTGCGTCAGTTCGCAGACCGCCTTGTGGGTCGGGTCCTGCGCCACTGCATCGCGGCAGTCCTCGACAAACCGTTCCAGATTGAACATCGGATCCTCCCCTGTGGTGGGCCGGAAAAGACCGGCACACCAAACACTACGCCATAGGCTGTCAGGCGATCAAATCGACCGCCTGACTGCGTTGGGAAGATTAAAGCAGCATCCGGCCATCAGAGCCAACCGGAACTGTTTGGCAGCGCTGACTTAAGCCTGCGGCACCGGCGCATCGGGATGGGTGAGACCGGCCGATTTCAGGTCCGACCACAGCGAGGGATCAATATCCAGTTGCCACCAGTCCAGAATCTGGCTCATTTCCGCCGCCGAACGCGGTCCCGGAATGATCGAGGATATGCGCGGATGGCCCAGGGGAAACCGCAACGCTGCTGCCGGCAGCGGAACGCCGTGATCATCGCAAATCTTCGAGATTGCCGCCGCTTTTTCGAGAATTTCAGACGGCGCTTTGGAATAGTTCCACGTATCGCCACCGACCAGAATACCGGAATTGAACGGCCCGCCGATGATCAGCGACATGCCAAGCTCCTCGCACTTCGGCAGGATGTCATCCAGCGAGAACTGCTCCAGCAGCGTGTAGCGGCCGGCCAGCAGGAACGTATCCCAGTCGCCATGCTCCAGCGCGTCCATGCACACTTTGACCTCGTTGACCCCGAGACCGATCGCCGAAATATTGCCGGCCCGGCGTAGTTCGTCGAGCGCCTTGTAGCCGCCGCTCATGGCATCGGCAAAGTGCGCCTTGTTGGCGTCTTCGCCATGTTGCATCGCGCCGATGTCATGCAGAAGCAGAATATCGATCCGGTCCAGCCCCAGCCGTTGAAAGCTGTCCTCAAACGACCGCATCACCCCGTCATAGGAATAATCATAGACCGGGTCGAAGGGCAGCGGCTCTTCCCAATCCGGCGCGTCCGGGCCGGTCGAGACACCGGGCTTCAGCAACCGGCCCGCCTTGGTCGAAAGCACCCAGTCGCTGCGCTGCCGTAGCCCGTCGCCGGCCATGCGTTCGGATTTGCCAAAGCCGTAAAACGGCGCGGTGTCGACATAGGATACACCGGCATCCAGCGCGCAACTGATCGCCGCCCGCGCATCGGCTTCCGGCACAAGACGGTGATTGCCGCCCATTGCCGCAGTGCCCAGGCCCAGTTCCGAAACCTCGATTTTTGTGCTGCCGACCTGGCGTTTTTTGAAGGTCATTTTTTGTTCAGCCACGATAAATCCTCAATGAATTTGTTATTGGATAAGGTCGCCCGGCAGGATTGCTTCGGGCAGGTTCTGGTAGCAGACCGGCCGCAGGAACCGGCGGATCGACAAAGTGCCGACCGATGTTGCACCAAAGTTGGTCGATGCCGGGAATGGCCCGCCATGAACCATGGCATCACACACTTCCACACCGGTGGGATAGCCGTTGGCCAGCAGCCGGCCGGCCTTGCGTTCCAGGATCGGCAGCAACCGCCGGGCAGCGGCCACATCGCCCTCATCAGACGCTTCCATATGATAAGTGCAGGTCAGTTGGCCTTGCAGGCTGCGGGCAACCGCATCCATCTCATCCAGATCGCTGACCTTGACGACCAGCCCGAGCGGACCGAACACTTCCTCTGCAAGCGCATCATTGGCCAGCCAATCCTTGCCGGTGGTGACGAACAGATAGGGCGTCGCATTGCGCAGATCGCAGGTCGATGTCAGCACTTCCTGGACCCCCGTCGCCGCGCGAACCGTGTCGCGACCCTGCCGGTAGGCATCGGCCATACTGTCGGTCAGCATGGTCTGCGGACCAACTGCTTCAAGCGCTGCCGAGGTCGCGGTAATGAAGGCATCGCTTTCCGGCCCGTCGATCACGACGGCAATCCCCGGATTGGTGCAGAACTGGCCGGCGCCCATTGTCAGAGATCCGGCCCAGCCTTTTGCGATTGCTTCGCCCCGCGCGGAAACCGCAGCAGGCAGCAGGAACATCGGGTTGACCGAACCCAGTTCGCCAAAGAACGGGATTGGACTGGGTCGCGCTGCACAAAGGTCAAACAGCGCCCGGCCACCACCGAGACTGCCGGTGAACCCAACCGCATTGATCAGCGGATGCTGGACAAGACTGGTTCCGACATCGCGCTTTCCGCCCTGTATCAGCGAAAACACGCCGGCATCAACGCCACATTTCTTGATCGCCGCATCAATCGCCTGGGCAACGATCTCGCTGGTGCCGGGATGGGCCGAGTGACCTTTCACGACCACCGGGCACCCGGCAGCAAGGGCTGCCGCCGTATCGCCACCGGCGGTGGAAAAGGCCAGCGGGAAATTCGATGCGCCGAACACGGCCACGGGGCCGATCGGCCGTTGCATGACCCGCAAGTACGGGCGCGGCAGTGGCTGCCGATCCGGCAGTGCCGTGTCGTGCCGCCGATCCAGATAATCACCGGCTTCGATGTGGTCGGCGAACAGCCGCAATTGACCAACCGTGCGCCCCCGCTCGCCATTGAGGCGCACTTCGGGCAGTCCGGTTTCACGGGTACCGATTTCAGTGATCGCTGCGCCGCACACGTCGATCTCATCGGCAATGGCGCGCAGGAATGCCGCCCGATCCGCCCGGCTCGAATAGCCATAGGACCAGAATGCCTTCTCTGCTGCTTCCACAGCCACATCGACATGGGCCGGTGTGCCCACTGCGAACACGTCCGCTTCGCCTTCGGTCGGCATGTTCTGGAATGTGTCATCACCCCCAACCCACTCGCCCGCAATAAGGTGTTTTCCAGTCAGCATGTCGCGTCTCTCCGATGTCAGTAATGTGCAGCAGGACCGGATGGCCCCCGCGCCAAATGCCGGCGTACCGGTAAAACGGTCTGCCACATTTGGATTTTGTTATTCAGATTGGCGTTGCGGTCGATCCTATCAGATCCGGGAGCGTTCAATACATGCAGCGCCATCGTTATCGCTTCCTCTAAGCATATATCCGCCGGCAAAGCGAAGCCTCAGTCACGACTTCCCAACCGATTGTCGCCAATGTCCGGCTGGGAAAACATATCCGACCCGCACTATCACGCATATGGGGACATGAACCGCCGGGCAAAAGACTAAATCAGCACTTGATCCCGATCATATCGATCGCCCGTGCCAGGCGACAGACTGGACCATGGACAGTATTGTGCCCTTCGACATGTTTGCCACATTCCCGCTACTGATCAATCTGGGTTTTTTTGCGCTGGTCGCCACCGCTGTTTGGCACGCCGGAACCCGTCTGGCCGCTTATGCCGATGAAATTTCCGATCGCCGGCGCATCGGCAAGGCGATAATGGGCCTGATATTCTTGGCAACGGCGACCTCGCTTCCGGAAATAGTGACGGCCACTACAGCGGCGCTTGCCGGAAATGCACAACTTCTCCTGGCCAATATATTTGGCAGCATTACCATGCAGACCGCCATTCTGGCCGTCGCCGATGCCTTGGCCATCGGTGCCTCAATCACCTTTTATCCGCGCAAACCAACGCCGATCCTGGAGGGCATCCTGCTGGTTCTGCTGCTGGCGATTTTGCAGGCCATCATCCTGTATGGCGAGCGCACGCTGGCATTCCATGTCGGCTTTGGCGCCTGCCTCGTTGCCATCGCCTATCTGGTGATCATCGCCATGCTGCGCCGGTTTGACGAAAAAGACACCTGGCTGGCTATTGAGTTTCCGAAGGAAAGTGGTGACCCGCTGGTCAATCCCTGGCCCGAGCGAATGGCGAAGATCGACACGTCTGGCCTTCTGGTTCGTTTTGCCGCCGCCAGCTTTGTCATCCTCGTTTGCGGTGTTTTGCTGGTGGCTCTGTCGGAAGAAATCGCCGTCCAGTCCGGCCTTGGTCAGGGTTTTATCGGCGTCACCATCTTGGCCGCATCCACATCGTTGCCCGAACTGAGCACAACCATCATGGCCGTGCGGCTACGCTCCTATACAATGGCGATATCCAATATTTTCGGCAGCAACCTGATCATGATCATTCTGCTGCTGCCGGCCGATATCATCTACACCGACGGCCTGTTGCTGGCGCAGGCCGATCCGATTGCCACCTTCGCGATCCTCACCGGAATAATTGTCACGATCATCTACGTTATCGGGCTGGTGATCCGCTCCAGCCGGACGGTCTTCGGTATCGGTATCGATTCGCTGCTCGTCCTGTCGATCTATGTGGCTTCGCTGGGGATTGCCTTCCAGCTTCGATAGCCGGCCAAAAATACCCGCACGCGGTTGATCGATATCAACGCCATTCCTGAACTCTAGCATAGGTTCGCAATCAACCAGATCGGCCGCCTTCGCCAGAAAATCTGGCGCGATGGCGGCAACAAATTCAGGAGTGACAATGATGAATGGACCGCGTTCGATAATTGTTTACTGCCCCGCAGCCCGCGATGCGTCCCGCCTTGTCCCGCTGGCAAAGGCTCTGGCCACTAGCACCGACACATCAGTAACCGGGTTCCATGTCATCCCGCCAATCCAGGTCTATGCCGACGCCGCCGTTGCAATCGGTGCCGAATATATCCAGTCCCAATCCACGCTGTATCGCGAGGATGCAGATCGCGCCCGGGCGGCATTTGAAGCCGAAGCAGAAGCGCACAACCTTGCCGTGACGTGGCGCGAAAGCTCCGGCGGCGGGCAACCCTTTGTGAGCGAGATTGCAACCGTGTGCCGGACCAGCGAACTCGTCCTCATAGGTCAGCCGGACGAAAACGGCTTCACCGCCCGCCTCGTGACGCCGGCCGATATTATCATGGCGTCCGGCCGCCCTGTGCTAGTGGTCCCATCCGCCGGATCGTATGCCGATGTTGGAAAGCGGGTCCTGATTGCCTGGAACGGCAGCCGGGAGGCCGCCCGCGCCGCCTTTGACGCCCTGCCGCTGTTTGCCGCCGGCGCCAAGATCCATATCCTGACCTCCGGGCCCGGCGGCAACGCCGACGAACCCCATCAATCCGGCGCCGCACTGGCCAAAACCCTTGGCCAACATGGATTTGACACCGTCCACCACCGCACCAATCCAGGATCGATCACCGTCGGCGAGGAAATCCTGTCCCGGGCGGCCGATTATTCCGCCGACATGATCGTCCTTGGATGCTATGGCCACACCCGTTTGCGCGAAACGATATTCGGCGGCGTCACCCGCGATATCCTCAAACACATGACGGTCCCGGTTCTGATGTCTCACTAGCGCCGGACGTGACCACCATGAAGTCATTTGCCGCCGGAATTGTGAGCGGATAAGCTTCCCGCCAAAGCCACAGCCGGGCTGACCATCTAAGCCGGTCTCGCGGCAATAATGGAGGTGAAAGAATGCGCTTTTTCAAACATTTAATGGCATTGTGCGGCGTTACTCCGCTCCTCGCCATGGCCGCATCGCTTGCCCTTGCGGGTACGTTGCATGTCCACAATGGCGGTGATCCAACATCGCTTGATCCCCACAAAGTGTCCGGCGACTGGGAAAACCGCATCGTCGGTGACATGATCGAAGGCCTCGTTGCCGAAGATGCCGACGCCAAGGCGATCCCCGGTCAGGCCGAAAGCTGGTCGATTTCCGATGACGGGTTGGTCTACACCTTTAATCTGCGAGCCGATGCGGTCTGGTCCGATGGCACGCCCGTTTCCGCCGACGATTTCGTCTACGCTTTCCGGCGATTGATGGATCCTGAAACCGCCGCCAAATATTCCTTTTTGCAGTATCCGATCAAAAATGCCGAGGCGATCAACTCCGGCGACATGGCCGATGTCAGCACGCTGGGCGTGCGCGCGGTGGATGCGCGGACCCTTGAGATTACGCTGGAAAATTCGACACCATACTTCCTGACCGCCCTCACCCACTACACCGCTTATCCGGTGCCCAAACACGTGGTCGAGGCCAACGGAGCCGACTGGGTCAAGATCGAAAACATCGTCGTCAACGGTCCCTACAAACCCACCGAATGGCTGCCGGGTAGCCACGTCAAGATGGTCAAGAACGAGAAATATTACGACCACGATGCCCTGAAGATCGACGAGGTCATCTACTATGTTCTGGAAGATGAATCGGCAGCCCTGAAACGCTACCGGGCCGGCGAATTCGATATCCTGACCGCATTTCCGACCGACCAGTTTGAATGGATGGAAAAAAATCTTCCGGGCCAGGCTCACGTCGCGCCGTTTCTCGGGCTTTACTATTACATCTTCAATCACAACAAGCCGCCGCTGAACGACAAGCGCGTGCGTCAGGCCTTGTCGATGGCGATCAATCGCGAGATCATCGGCCCGCAGGTTCTGGGTACCGGCGAAAAGGCTGCCTATAGCTGGGTCGTTCCCGGCATGGACAATTACGGCGATCCCTATCTGGCCTCATGGCGAGACCTGCCCTATGGCGACAAGGTGGCAAAGGCCAAGGAACTTTTGACCGAGGCCGGTTTTGGTATGGACAATCCGCTGAAGTTGCAGCTGCGCTACAATACCAACGAAAACCACAAGCGGATCGCCGTTGCCGTCGCCGCCATGTGGAAGGGGCTTGGTATTGAGATCAAACTGTTCAACACCGAGGTCAAGGTGCACTACGCCGATCTCAACGAGAACAATTTTGACGGTATCGCCCGCGCCGGCTGGCTCGCCGATTACAACGATCCGGTCAATTTTCTCGAACTTCTGAAAGGCGGCAACAAGTATAATTACGGCCGCTGGACGAACGACAAGTTCGACGAATTCCTCGACATGGCGGCCGAGGAATCCGACCTCACAAAACGGGCCGGGCTTCTGTACGAGGCCGAAAAAATCGCCATGGAGGAAACCGCCGCGGCGCCAATCTACTATTATATTTCCAGAAACGTCGTCTCGCCAAAGGTCTCCGGCTTTGTCGACAATGCCAAGGACATTCACCGCACACGGTGGCTGACCAAGGCTGAATAGGCATTGATCCATTGAGCAGGCCGCACCCCGGCATCAATCCGGGGTGCGGCGCCCACCCATGCTGCGCTACGCATTCCACCGGCTTCTGACCGCAATCCCGATCCTGTGGATCGCGATCACCGCCTGCTTTTTGTTGTTGCGGGTGGCGCCGGGCGGCCCCTTCGATGAAGAGCGGCCCCTGCCGGCAAAAATTCTCGCCAACGTTCAGGCCCACTACAACCTCGACAAGCCACTGATCGAGCAATACTGGCTCTATATCACCGGCGTAATAAACGGCGATCTCGGACCATCTTTCACTACCGAGGATTTCTCCGTCGCCGAACTGATCGGCATTGGCCTGCCCTACACCTTTACCATCGGCGGGTCGGCGCTATTGCTTGCCCTGATCCTTGGTGTGATCAGCGGCGTCATCGCCGCGCTCAATCAAAACCGCGCACCGGACTATGCGCTTGTCGTTCTGGTCATGACCGGATTGATTTTGCCCAATTTTCTGATCGCCCCGATCCTGCAACTGATCTTTGGCGTAAACCTCGGCTGGCTGCCGGTTGGCGGTTGGGGCGACGGCTCTTTTCGCTTTCTGGCGCTTCCTGTCTTTGTGCTCGCCCTGCCTCATATCGCCCGCATATCGCGGCTGATGCGCGGTTCGATGATAGAGGTTCTGGGCGCCGACTATATCCGCACCGCCCGCGCCAAGGGCATTGGCACCCGGCTGGTTGTGTCCCGTCACGCTATCAAGCCGGCTCTGGCTCCGGTTGTCTCCTATCTTGGCCCTGCCGCCGGTTATCTGCTTACCGGCTCCATCGTCGTGGAATCCATTTTTGGCTTGCCGGGTATCGGCACCTATTTCATCAATGCGGCGCTGGGCCGAGATTACGGCCTCGTTCTCGGCACGGTCATTTTCTATATGGTGCTGATCGTTTTCTTGAACCTCCTGGTCGACCTGGCCTACGCTTGGCTTGATCCCAAAGTGAGGATCCAGTGATGTTCGGCGGCGCGCGGCGCGATGCCATTGTTGCCGATATATTCGGCGAGGATGCTCCGGCAGGGCGCAGCCTGACCGGCGACGCATTTCGACGCCTGGCGCGCAACAAGGCGGCGGTTGTTTCCCTGTTTATGGTCGCGCTGATCATCCTGGCTGCCTTTGTCGGGCCATCCCTGATCCCCAACAATTACGAAGACCCGGACTGGGCTGCGTTCCGCGTTTCCCCGACCACGGACAATGCCCATTATTTCGGCACCGACCAGAATGGCCGGGACCTTCTGGCACGCACGCTTTATGGCACCCGGATTTCGCTGGCCGTCGCCTTTGTCGCCACCCTGGTCTCGGTGATCATCGGCGTCGCCTACGGATCGATCGCCGGCTATTTCGGCGGGCGGGTAGACGCCGCGATGATGCGCTTTGTCGATATCATGTATGCCCTGCCCTACATCCTGTTTGTCATCCTTTTGATGGTGGTGTTCGGCCGCAATGTCATCTTGCTGTTCGTCGGCATCGGCGCGGTGGAATGGCTCACCATGGCCCGGATCGTGCGCGGCCAGACC
>CAXMRP010000036.1:0-3129 GCA_964196155.1 uncultured Polyangiaceae bacterium | reverse complement strand
TTGGCGATGTTCTGCAGGATCATCGTCTTGCCGGTTCGCGGCGGCGCCACGATCAGGCCGCGCTGGCCTTTGCCGAGCGGCGCCACCAGGTCGATCACCCGGGCGGAGAAATCCTTGATCGTCGGATCTTCCACTTCCAGTTTGAAGCGTTCCTCGGGATAAAGCGGCGTCAGATTGTCGAAATGGACCGTGTGCCGGGCCGCGTCGGGATCCTCGAAATTGATGGTGTTGACCTTCAGCAGGGCAAAATAGCGTTCGCCGTCCTTGGGGCTGCGGATCTGGCCTTCGACGGTATCACCGGTGCGCAGTGAGAACCGTCTGATCTGCGAGGGCGAGACATAGATGTCGTCGGGTCCGGGCAGATAATTAGCGTCCGGCGAGCGCAGAAAGCCAAAGCCGTCCTGCAGCACCTCCATGACGCCCTCGCCGATGATCTCGATATCCTGGTCGGCAAGGTTTTTCAGAATTGCGAACATCAGCTCCTGCTTGCGCAGTGTGCTGGCATTTTCCACCTCGTGCTCCTCGGCAAAAGCGAGAAGCTCCGTCGGCGATTTCGCCTTCAGTTCCTTAAGTTTCATTTCATGCATGGTTTGGTCCCGTGGGGAAAAGCGGGGAGGAAAGGAGAGATTAAGTTGAACGCGCACCGGGCCTGGATACTTCGCCCGTTCCTGCAGCGCCGGCCGGCGCAGCGCGCTAACGCTTGAAGGCACTCAATACCGGCGCGCGCGGCAAACCACAAGCGGCAAATTCGATGCGCCCAGAGGCAACGCTAAAACGGTTTGACGATCACGAAAATGACGATGGCGAACATCAGCACCGTCGGCACTTCGTTGGCGATGCGGTAATACCGGCCGCTGCGTTCGTTCCGGTCATCGGCAAATACCCTGACCCAGCCCGCCGCCTGCATATGAAAGATGGTCAGGGCGAGAACAAAGATCATCTTCGCCCAGAACCAGACCATGTCCCAAGCATCAATCAGATACGCCAGCCACAGGCCCAGCACCCAGCTTGCGATCATCGCCGGCGTGGCGATTGCCTTTTGCAGCCGCCGCTCCATGATCTTGAAGGTTTCCGATTGCTCCGACCCGGGCGCGCAATCGACATGATAGACCATCAGGCGCGGCAGATAGAGCAGCGCCGCCATCCAGGAGACGATGGCGACGACATGAAACGATTTGACCCACAGCATCGGTGTAAATCCCTGTAATCCACATCAACCGCGAATGCGGCCGATCAGACGTTCCACGTGAGCGATCGGCGTATCGGGCGTGATGCCGTGTCCGAGGTTGAAAATATGCGGCCGGCCGGCGGTCGCCGCCAGAATCGAATCAACACCGGCATCAAGCGCCTCACCGCCGACGATCAGCCGCATCGGATCGAGATTGCCCTGGCTGGCGATATTGGCCGGCAGCATCGCGCCCGCATCGGCGATCGGCACCGTCCAGTCGACACCAACGCCGCTCGCCTCGGTTTCTTTCGCGTAAGTGCCGAGCCGCGATCCGGCACCCTTGGCGAAGGCGATGATTTTAGCATCCGGCACCACCTTGCGAACCCCCTCGATAATCCGCCGCACCGGCTCAATCGCCCAGCGGCGAAAGCATTCATCATCCAGGATGCCGGCCCAGGTATCGAAAATTTGCACCGCATCGGCGCCGGCCCCAAGCTGCGCGATGAGATATTCGGTGGACGCATCGACAAGAATATCGATCAGCGCTTCGAACCGGTCCGGCGCGTCATAGGCGGCAAGTCTCGCCGGCGCCTGATCCGGCGTTCCCTGGCCGGCGATCATGTAGGTCGCGACCGTCCACGGCGCACCGCAAAAGCCAAGCAGCGCCTTGTCGCGCGGCAGGTGTTCACGAACCCGCCGAACCGTTTCCAGCACTGGCTGCAGGTGCTCTGTGATGCCGTCTGTCCGCAGCACATCGAGTCTTGCCAGATCAACCGGCCCCAGAACCGGTCCTCGCCCTTCCTCAAACCGCACGCTTTGTCCCAGCGCATCGGGAATGACCAGAATATCGGAAAACAAAATCGCCGCGTCGAAATCGAACCGGCGTATCGGTTGAAGCGTTACCTCCGTTGCAAAATCCGGCTCATAGCAAAGTTCAAGAAACGAACCCGCTTTTTTGCGAAAGGCACGATATTCCGGCAGATAGCGGCCAGCTTGGCGCATGATCCAGACCGGCGGCGGATCCAGAACATCGCCATTCAGGACCTGGACAATGGACGACAAAACGCTCACGGAGAAAAGACCTTTTTGTAAAGAAAACCTTAATAAGGCTTCTATTGATTCTGTTAGTGTGTGGATTAAGGGGATTCATATCCATCCACAATAATCATTCTTCCCCAGAGCCTCATTCAAAGCCCCACAGGAACCGTGGATAAGATATGAACAATTCTGGTGACACAAAATAACTGTAGTAAGATCAATATCTTATGGGATATAAATCAAAACTTGGATTTTACTGACGTCTCTGGAATCGATGATAAGGATTGTTTATCACCAGCTCGATTTGGTATCTTTCTCGAAGTTCACAGCAGCCTCATCGGTTGATCGATTTTGAAAAGCGGGTATCAAATAAGCCGGCAAAGGGCTTGCGCCGCAATTTTCCCGATTTATCCACACAGCCACACCGGAAGACAGCACGATTTGCCGAAGACCCGGTACTTTCATCTTCACCTCATATCCGACGCGACCGGCGAGACGTTGCTCAATGTCGGCCGCGCGGCAGCGGCGCAATATTCATCAACCCAGGCAATCGAACATGTCCATTCGCTGGTCCGCACTCCGGCGCAGATCGACCGCATTGTCGCCGATCTGGAAGAAGCGCCCGGCATCGTACTTTATACTCTTGTCGATCCGGGTCTTTCCGAACAGCTCGAGAAAGAATGCCGCGGCATCGGCGTGCCATGCGTCTCCGTTCTCGATCCCGTTCTGACCGCCTTCCAATCCTATCTCGGCACCCGCTCGGCTGGCCGCGTTGGTGCGCAGCATGTTCTCGATGCCGATTATTTTCGCCGCATCGATGCGCTGAATTTTTCCATGGCCCATGATGACGGCCAGCTGCCGCCAGATCTTGAGGACGCCGATGTCATCCTGCTTGGCGTCAGCCGGACATCGAAAACGCCAAC
>CAXMRP010000035.1:0-33712 GCA_964196155.1 uncultured Polyangiaceae bacterium | reverse complement strand
AGACGAATCAACGGCTAATTGTATCACCTTTCGCATCAGTGTCGGCAGTGCCTCGCGATCAAGTTGATCCGCGGCTGCCCACCAGTAGCCGGCCGGCGTTGTTGTGCGCGCCGGAACCCGCGCCGCTGCCACCTGCAGGTTCAACCTGAAATGGGTAAATCCGTGGACAACCGGCTCCGGCAGGGATTGCCACTGCGCTTCGATCGGCAGAACCATCGCGGCAGGGGACACCGGCTTGTCTTGCCATTTTGTGCCGGGCACTTCCGCCATGCCGCCAAGCAGCCCTTTGTCCGGCCGCCGGCGCAACAGGACCGCGCCATCCTCGCGCAATGCGACAAAGGCGACCCCATGGCGCAGCGGCCTCGCGGCGCGCGGTTTGCGCACGGGAAAATCAGTCGGATTGCCTTTCTCATGGGCCCTGCATTGCCGCGACAGCGGGCAGATGTCGCATCGCGCCAGCTTGGCGGCGCACACCGTAGCCCCAAGATCCATCATGGCTTCGGCAAATTCGCCGGGCCGGTCCTGCGGCACCAGCGGGTCAAGCGCCGAACGGATGGCCTTTTTCCCCGCGGGCAACGGTGTCGCGATGGCAAACAACCGGCTAACCACCCGTTCCACATTACCGTCTATTACTGCAGCTGGCCGGCCAAACGCGATGGCGGCGATCGCCGCCGACGTATAGGCACCGATTCCCGGCAAGGCCTGCAGCGCGGCGACATTATCGGGAAATATTTCCCCGTGTTCCGTGGTCACGATGCCGGCGCAGGCGATCAGATTGCGTGCCCGCGCATAATAGCCAAGCCCGGCCCACGCAGTCATCACTTCGGATGATTCTGCGCCCGCCAGCGCCTTGATATCGGGCCAATGGGCGATGAAATTATTGAAATAGGGGATCACGGTTGCAACGGTGGTTTGTTGCAGCATGATTTCCGACAGCCAGATCCGGTAGGTGTCCGGCCTGACCCCTTGCGCCCGCGCCGATGGCCCGACCCGCCAGGGCAATTCCCGCGCATGTTGCTCAAACCAGTCAAGCAGTGATTTCGCGATTGTGTCGGAGCGCATTTGCCCTTTTCCCCGCACCGGGCTTTCTGCTATTTGCTGGATCGCACATGATTGGTGCAAGAGTGCGGTGTCAATCGCCGCTTTAATATCGACATCACCAGCGAAGGGACGAACCTTGACCGCCAGACAGATGCCGACCAGTGCGAAATCCCTGAACCAGCTGGTCGAACGCACGCTGGAGCCGGCAATACGCAAGCGCGGCCTGGCGAAAGTCGAAATTCTGTCCTGGTGGCCTGAGATTGTTGGTGCCGCCTACGCCGATCTGACCCGGCCCGATTCGATCAAATGGCCGCGCGCAACCGGCAACGCCGCTGCCGTTCTGGTGGTGCGGTGCGACCCCTCGGTCGCCCTGCATTTTTCCCACGAGCGCGACACCATCCGCAGTCGGTTGAACGGCTTTCTGGGCTATCCGGCCATCGGTGATATCCGCCTCGTTCAGCATCCGCTGGCAAAGAAACTGGCGGATGAGGCGCCGCACCGGCCTGCCGATCCCCAGGCCCTCGCCGATTTGAATGCACGGTTGGACGGATTGGAGCCGGGATTGCGCGAGGCGTTGCTCGCTTTCGGCAGCGAGGTACTCGCGCGTTCGTGATCGGCGTTGGCTGGCTCCGACCTGCCAATTCAGGCATGACAAGCCGGAAACCAAGCCATTTCACCGCATGGTGCGGACGCTTCAATGTGCGCTATGTTCAATCGAACCGGCTGGATTAAACTGGCCGGACTGTATGCTTCACCGCTGCGGCTTTGGCCGGCAAGCAGACATCTCAAGGAAAGTATCCCATGACAAAATGCGATCGCCGCACCATCCTTTCGGCAGGCGGAACCGCTCTCGCTCTAGCCGGCCTCTCTGCGCCATTGATAATGGCGTCCGGCCTCTCTCACGCGCAGGATAAGGTCGCAGTGAGCAAACTGCTTGAGCCCCCAGCGCTTGGCGACCGCATTCTGGGCGACGAAAATGCCGTCGTTTCGGTGGTTGAATACGCCTCCATGTCGTGCCCCCATTGTGCGTCGTTTCACAACGGGGCCTGGGAACCGTTCAAGGAAAAATATGTCGACAGCGGTCAGGTCCGCTTTATTTTTCGCGAATTTCCGCTGAATGCGCCGGCTTATGCGGTCGCCATGCTCGCCCGATGCGCGCCGGCGGACCGTTATTTCCCGATAATTGACCTGTATTTTGCCCGCCAGGATGATTGGTTGCGCTCGCCGGACATGTTCAACGCCATTCTGGACATTGCAAAACAAGTGGGGTTCACCAAAAAAACCTTTGAAGCCTGCTTGAAGAATCAGGCATTGTTCGATGGATTAAATGCGGAAAAGGATCGCGCATCCAATTCTTTTGGTGTGGAATCGACTCCGACATTTTTCATCGATGGCAAGAAACAGTCCGGGGCTTTGACGATTGAACAGTTGGACGAGCAGATCCAGCCGCTTCTGTAATCACGCTCGGGCGGTGACGTCCCGATGCATTGTGGTCGGCCATGGCTATGCCGTGGCCGGTCTTGATTCCGGCCCCCAATCCGGTAGCGGACGAAAGCAGGCACGATGAGAATTTCACGCCTGCGCCTTCTCGGCTTCAAATCATTCGTTGAACCGACCGATATTGATATCCGGCCCGGACTGACCGGCATTGTCGGCCCCAACGGCTGCGGCAAATCCAATCTAGTCGAAGCGCTGCGCTTCGTTATGGGCGAAAGCTCGTACAAGGCCATGCGCGGCTCCGGCATGGACGATGTGATTTTTTCCGGTTCCGGTCGCCGCCCCGCCCGCAATACGGCGGAGGTCACTCTCGTTGCCGAAGCCGGGGATGTCGCAATTTCGTCAGTCCCGGTTGGCGATACCGGCGGGCTGGAAATCACCCGCCGCATCGAGCGCGAATCCGGATCGTCCTACCGGGTCAATGGCCGCGAGGTGCGCGCCCGCGACGTCCAGCTGATGTTTGCCGATGCGGCAACCGGCGCGCGCTCGTCGGCTCTTGTCCGCCAGGGCCAGATCGGCGAACTGATCGCCGCAAAGCCGGTCAAACGGCGGGCGATCCTGGAAGATGCCGCCGGCATTTCGGGCCTTCATTCGCGCCGCCACGAGGCCGAACTCAAGCTGCGCGCCGCCGAGCAGAATCTCGAACGGCTGGACGATGTCATGTCGGAAATCGCCGCCCAGCGCGATGCGTTGAAGCGCCAGGCCCGGCAGGCCGTGCGCTATCGCAATATTTCGGGCGATATCCGCAAGGCCGAGGCAACCCTCTACCTGATCCGCTGGCGGGCCGCCGGGGAGCGGCTGGCGACAGCCCGACAGGAACTGGCTGAAGTAACCGAACGGCTCGCGACAATTGCCGCCGGACAGGCCGAAGCGGCAAAGAATGAAGCCATCACCGCAGATGGAATACCGGTTTTACGGGAAAAGGCGGCGGAATTCGGCGCGGCATTGCAGCGCTTGCGCATTTTCGCGCAGGAACTGGACCGCGAACAGGAACGCATGGCGGCGCGGCAGCGCGAACTGGCCGAGCGCATTGCCCAAAGCGATGCCGATGTCAGCCGCGAAACCGAAATTCTCGATGAAAGCCGCACCGCGCTGGCCCGCAACACCGAAGAAAGCGCCACCTTGAAGGCGGAAGCCGATGGCGCGCTGGCCCATACCGAGGAAACCGGCGAACGGGCGGAAAAGACCGCTGCCGCTGTGGCGCGATCTGAGGCCGGCCTTGCCGAAGCTGCCGCCGCCCTTGCCGCGCGCCGCTCAGAGCGCCAGTCTCTGGAAAAAGCGGTGCAGGACCTGTCGGCCAAGACCCGCCGGCTCGAAGATGAATTAAACCGGCTGAGCGATGATCAAGCCAAGCTGCAGGCCGAGCAGGCCGGCGATGGGGATCTGGTTCGCCTGCGCGACACGCTTGAAGCCGCCTCCTCCGAACTGGCCGCTCGCGAGGCCGCCGCCCATGCCGCCGAACAGGCGGTGAAGATGGTGCGGGAGGCCGAGACCGACGCGCTGGAGCCGCTGGAAAATGCCCGCACCCATCTGTCCGGGCTTGAGGCCGAGTCTCGCACGCTCAGAACAATGGTTGGTGCCGCCAGCACCGATATGTTCGCGCCACTGATCGATGCGCTGGATGTTGTGCCGGGCCATGAACTGGCGCTGGCCGCGGCTCTCGGTGACGATCTTGATGCCGCAGTTGACGCCAATGCCGCCCGACGATGGGACATTCCCGGCGACGAGGCCAATGATCCGGCGCTGCCGGAAGGGGTAATGCCGCTGGCCGATATGGTCACTGGTCCGTCCCGTCTGAAACGGCGGCTTCGCCAGATCGGCCTCGTCGAGGCCGCTGATGGCCCGCGTCTTTCCCTGTTGCTGGCAACCGGCCAGCGCCTGGTCAGCCGCGATGGCGCCCTGTGGCGCTGGGACGGGTTCGCAGTCAATGCCGGCACCGCATCGGCCGCCGCCCAGCGTCTGGAACAGAAAAACCGGTTGGTTGAGTTGCAAGGCGAAATCGAATTTGCGACCAAGGATCTGGAAGAGGCAAAGGAAGACCGGCAACTTGCCGCCAATGCCCGCGCGACTGCCGAAGCGGAGGAGCAGGCAGCCCGTGCTGCGGTTCGCTCCACCCGCGAAAGCCATGCGCAGGCCCAGCATGCCAGTCACACCGCCGAACATCAGGCCGGCCGCATCGGCGAACGCCTGACGGCCATTGCTGCATCGTACCAACGCACAACGGCGGACCGCGAAGACGCTGCGACCGCAGCTGAGCGAGCCGGTGCCCGGCTCTTGGAACTGGACAATGACGGGCCGCTGGAAGCGGCGCGGGCCGAAATCGAAACAGCATTGTCGACCCAGCGCGCCGAGGCGGCTGAAGCCCGGGCAGCCGCACATTCTGTCGCCAACCTGGAAGAGAGCCGCAACCGGCGGCTGGCTGAATTATCCGGTGAGCAAACACGCTGGCAGGAACGCCTGGAGCGGGCGCAGGCGCGCATTGCCGAGCTGAACGCCCGCCGCAGTGCGCTCGACGAGGAATCCCGCAAGATTGCCGCCGAGCCGGAGAACTTTGATGCCAGGCGCGCCGAAATCCAGGTGAAGATTACCGAATCAGAGACTGTCTTTGCGACGGCGACTGACGCCCTCACCGAGGCAGAAAATGCCCACCGGCTGGCCGCATCGCAAGCCCGGCAGGCGCTGGAAGACCTGTCGGCGGCCCGCGAGGCCAAGGCCCGCGATGAGGAACGGTTGAGCGCTGCCGATCAGCAACAGTCCGAGTTGGTGCGCCAGATTGCCGAGACATTCAACGAAGAGCCCGGCCAGCTTGTCGCCATCGCGCAGATCAAGGATGGCGCTACAGTGCCCGAACTGGGCGCGGTGGAAACCCGGCTGGACCGGCTGCGCGCCGAGCGCGAACGCCTTGGCGGGGTCAATTTGCGGGCCGAGGAAGAGGCCACCGAAATCGAAACCCGGCTGGAAGCGCTGACCGAGGAGCGCACCGACCTTGAGGCGGCGATCCGGCGTTTGCGCCAGGGCATCCAGAGCCTGAACAAAGAGGGCAGGGAACGCCTGCTGGCCGCTTTTGATGTCGTCAATGGCCACTTTCAGGATCTGTTTGCCAAGCTGTTTGGCGGCGGCACCGCCGAACTCATGCTCACCGAATCCGACGATCCGCTTGAAGCGGGATTGGAAATCATGGCCCGCCCGCCCGGCAAGAAGCCCCAGGTGATGACGCTGCTGTCCGGTGGCGAGCAGGCGCTGACGGCGATGGCGCTGATATTCGCCGTGTTCCTGACCAATCCCTCGCCGATCTGCGTGCTCGATGAAGTCGATGCGCCACTCGATGACGCCAATGTCGACCGCTTCTGCGACATGCTTGTGGAAATGTGCCGCAAATCAGACACCCGGTTCATTGTCGTCACCCACAATCCGATTACCATGGCGCGCATGGATCGGCTTTTCGGGGTGACAATGGCCGAGCGTGGAATCTCCCAGATCGTCTCCGTTGATCTGGTCACAGCCGAGGGCTATCGCGAAGCGGTTTGATGTGCGGGGATGCGCTGCCCGCAGGTGGCGCTTTGTCGCACGGAGACGAACAATATTATTGTGTAATAACAATGAGTTAGAGGATGGAAGCTGCGCCTTGACAGCTATCGGGGTCAAAACTATGGTGCGCGCGGTTTTCAGGCGGTTTTTTCGTCCGGTCCGTCAGCGGTTTCAGGCGGGTCGGTCACATGGGGCGATGTGCCGGGCAATTGGCATAATCGGATAGCAGGACTTGATGGCGGACAAGGGCGCATTTGATGGCGCTTCACGACGAAGGGGCCACGCTGGCAAACAGTCGGACTTGTTACCGGAAGGGCAATTTGAGCGCCGGTTGGAAAAGCTTGACGCGGCGCTGGATGAGGTTCGCCCGAAGCCGCAACGGACAAGTGGTCCGGTGCAGACGCGAGGCGCGGATTATTCCAACGCCCTGCGCATGTCGAGCGAGTTTGTGGCGGCCATTCTGGTCGGTACCATTCTCGGTTGGGGTCTGGACAAGGTTGCCGGAACCAAGCCGTGGGGCATGATCATCCTGATGATGCTTGGTTTTGCCGCAGGGGTGATGAATGTCCTGCGCACGGCGGGAACGACGACGACACCGCAATCCGGCGGTGAACCGGGCGCGACAACCGCCCTTGACGAAGACGACGATTGAACCGGCGCCGATAAGGGCGCTGAACGGGACTGAACGGCGCGCACAGCCATTGCCATGCGGCCGGGATTGATTGGGGAAGATCAAGCGTGGCCACAGAATCCGAAGTGGACAAAGTCGATCCAATTCATCAGTTTGGCATCACCAAGATCATGGATTTTGGTGAAATTGGCGGCGTGCCGTTTGCCTTTACCAACTCCGCTTTGTTCATGGTGATCACCGTTGCGGTCATCGCCTTGTTTCTCATTCTTTCGACAAACGGCCGCGGCCTGGTACCTACGCGCATGCAGTCGTTGGCCGAGATGGCCTATGAGTTCATTGCCAACATGCTGCGCGAATCCGCCGGCACGGAAGCGATGAAATTCTTCCCGCTGGTTTTCTCGCTGTTCATGTTCATCCTGGTTTCGAATTTGCTCGGAATGGTGCCTTACTTCTTCACCATCAACAGCCACATCATCGTCACCTTCTGCATGGCCATGCTCGTCATCACCACGGTGATCATCTACGGCTTCATGCGCAATGGCATCGGCTTTTTGAAGCTGTTCTGGCCCTCCGACATCCCGATGTTCGTGATGCCGTTGATCGTGCCGATCGAGATCATCTCGTTCCTGTCGCGCCCCATCAGTCTTTCGGTCCGCCTGTTCGCCAACATGCTGGCTGGCCACATTGCGCTGAAGGTGTTTGCCAGTTTTATCCTGATGCTCGGCGGCTTCGGCGTTATCGGCTATGCCGGCGCGGTCCTGCCGTTTGCCATGACAGTCGCGCTGACCGCGCTTGAAGTCCTGGTATCATTCCTGCAGGCCTATGTGTTCGCCATTTTGACCTGTATGTACCTCAACGACGCCATTCATCCCTCGCACTAGCAACCGGCAAGGTTCTGCGCGCGGACCCATTCAACCGAAACGAATTATCGAGAAAACAAGGAGTTTGACATGGAAGCGGAAGCTGCAAGGCTTATTGGTGCGGGCATCGCCTGTATTGGTGTGGGTGCCGCCGGTATCGGCGTGGGTAACCTGTTCGGCAACTTCCTGGCCGGCGCACTGCGCAATCCGGCTGCGGCCGATGGCCAGTTTGGCCGTCTGATCTTCGGCTTTGCCGTGACGGAAGCCCTGGGCATCTTCTCGCTGCTCATCGCCTTCCTGATCCTGTTCTCGTAACAGCACAAGAACCGATTCGGGTGGCTTGAGCCGCCCGGAAGCAGGAGAATATGTTGGACGAGCGCGTGATCATTCTGGCGCAGGCGACCGATACTTCCCAGTCCCAAACCGGGGCCGGCGAGGCGGCGGAGCACAGCGCTGCAGCTGATACCCATGCCACGACCGAGGCCGGTCACGGCGCGGAAGAACATGGCGCCTTTCCGCCGTTCGATTTCTCCACGTTCGGGTCACAGGTCCTGTGGCTGGCGATCACCTTTGGCCTGCTCTACTACCTGATGTCGAAGGTCGCACTGCCGCGTATTGCGACCATTCTGGAAGAGCGCAACGACCGCATCGCCGATGATCTGGAAGAAGCCGAGCGGCTGAAACAGGAAACCGACCAGGCGATCGCCGCCTATGAGCAATCCCTGACCGAGGCCCGCACGACGGCTCATGGCATCGCCCAGGAAGCCCGCGACGGCGCCAAGGCGGATATTGCTGCCGAGCAGGCCAAGATCGATGCCGGGCTCGACACCAAGATGAAAGCGGCCGAAGCACAAATTGGCAAAGTTCGCGATAGCGCCCTTGCCGATGTCGATTCCATTGCCCAGGACGCAACTGCGGCAATGATCGAAGTGCTTGCCGGCACCAAAGCCGGCAAGAAGGAAATCGCCGACGCGGTGAGTGCTGCTCTGTCGGAGGGGAACCGGTAATGGACGCAACAGCCTGGGCCACATTTTGGGTCTTCCTTGCCCTTTTGGTTTTCATCGCCGGAATGGTCTATCTGAAGGTTCCCGGCAAGATTGTTGAAGCGCTCGACGGACGCTCCGACAAGATTCGCAGCGATATCGAGGAAGCCCGGAAATTGCGCGAGGAAGCGCAGGCCCTGCTGGCCGATTATCAGCGCCGTTCCAGCAATGTGGAACAGGAAGCCCGTGAGATCATTGATCTGGCAAAACGCGAAGCCACGGCCCTGGCCAAGGAAGCCAAGGTCCGCATGGAAGATTATGTGGTTCGCCGCACCAGGGCGGTCGAACAGCGCATTGGCCAGGCCGAAACCCAGGCGCTGGCCGATGTACGCTCGCGCGCCGTTGATGTTGCCGCCGCCGCTGCCGCATCGATCCTTGCCGAAAAAACCGTCGGCGCCGATGGCGACCGGCTTGTCGACGATGGCATCGCGACAGTGAAAGAACGCCTCAACTGATCAGGCGCGGTGGCCGGCAGCCGCCGCCACCGGCGCAAAGCTCTTCCGGTGTAGCGGCGTCGGCCCGAACGCCTCCAGCGCCCGCATGTGCGCCGCCGTTCCATAACCCTTGTGCCGCTCAAAGCCATAGTCGGGGTAGATCACCCCGCAACGCTCCATCAGCCGGTCCCGGGTGACCTTGGCGACAATCGACGCCGCCGCGATCGAGAATGACCGGCCATCGCCGCCAATCAAAGCACTGGCTTCGATGGTAGCCGGAATCCCGTCCGGAATATCGCGCCCATCGATCAGAACGGCATCGGCATTCGCGGCTAAACCGGCAATCGCCCGGCGCATCGCAAGCAAGGTGGCTTGCCGAATATTGATGGCATCGATGGTCCGGGCGCAGGAAATGCCAACGGCGACGACGGCCGAAGTGCAAATCACATCATAAAGGCGCTGCCGTGTTGTTTGGCTCAGCACCTTGGAATCGGCAAGGCCGGCGGGAATGGCATGCCGGTCAAGGATGACCGCAGCAGTGACAACCGGCCCGGCCAGAGGCCCACGGCCCGCCTCGTCGACGCCAGCGACCAGGGTGCGACCGCGCCCATGGCAGGCGGCCTCGGCTGAAAAATTAGCCGAAACCTTGGAACTTTTCAAAAATTTGCGCCGGGCTGTCATCGGTTCGCGATACCCGTCCAGGACCCACAGCGCAACGGTTCACATCGGGTTGCCACCCACGGCGCTCGTTCCCATCGAACTGTGAATTGATCACCGGCGCTGCGATTGCCGCCCCTACAACAGCGACAACTGGCGGCCCCGTGCCGGTCGCCGAAACAGATCCGTTCGCAACGGTCGATAGCGCTCACCCAGCCCCAGCCGCTTGCACGCCAGTTCAAATCGACGCTTGATCAGCGTGGCAACCGGGCCTTCGCCGCGCATACGCTGGCCCCAGGCGGCATCGTAGTCTTTGCCGCCCCGGGTCACCTGGATCTGCGCCATGACCTTGCCGTAGCAATCCGGATAATGCACTTGCAGCCATTCCTTGAAGATCGGGGCAACTTCCAGCGGCAGGCGGATGAGAATGTAGCCGGCGCGGGTTACGCCCGCCGACGCGGCAGCCTCAAGCAGCCGTTCCAGTTCCATATCCGTCAGGCCCGGCACAATCGGCGCGATCATGGCGCTGACAGGAATTCCGGCCTCGGCCAGCGCCTTCAGCGCCGCCAGCCGTTTAGATGGCGTTGAAGCGCGCGGCTCCATGGTTCGCGCCAGATTCCGGTCGAGCGTGGTGAGCGATATCGCGACCGTCACAAGATCGTCCGCCGCCAACGCCTTGAGCAGGTCGAGATCGCGCAGGATCAGCGATGATTTGGTTACAATCCCAACCGGATGGCGGGTGCGGGCGAGGACGCTCAGGACATCGCGCATGATTTTGTGGTGGCGTTCGATCGGCTGGTAGGGATCGGTATTGGTGCCGATGGCAATCATTCGCGGCCGGTAGCCCGGCGCGGACAACTCCAATTCCAGCAGCTTTGCCGCGTCGGGCTTTGCGAAAAGCCGGCTTTCAAAATCCAGGCCGGGCGACAGGCCCATATAGGCGTGGGTCGGGCGGGCAAAGCAGTAGACGCAGCCATGCTCGCAGCCGCGATAGGGATTGATCGACCGGTCAAACGACAGGTCCGGCGAGGTATTCCGGGTAATGATCCGTTTGGGCTTTTCGATCTGGACCCGGGTTCCGATCCGCTCCAGATCGTCGCGGGAATCCCAACCGTCATCGAACGCCACCCGTTGCTCCGGCTCAAACCGTCCGGAGCGGTTGCTTTGCGCCCCCCGGCCGCGTCGCCGGTCCGGCGCGATCTCCACCGCTGCATCTTCAGGCGACAACCATTGCGTCGCCTCATCAGCGCCAGTGCTAGAGGGCGAGCGGCCGACGCGTTTGTGGGGGGCAGGGCGTCGGTCGCTCGCATTGATGCCCGATGGCCGGCGGAGGCCAGGGGCTTCAAGGGGTGCTTCCAGCCTGGCTTCCCTGGAAGCCGGGCGGGCAAGTGTCGGGGATGCATTTCGGGCAACGTCCCCGGATACACCCCCGGTCGGGTCGGGAGGAAGTTCTGCATCCGACATGATTTGTCATATCAGCGGACAGGGAACATTACAAGAACAAATATGAATGATTTCCCATTCAATGATCGGTACCCAGCGCTCAATGCGGTAAAAAACGACTGTATAAACGGATCCGATTTCGGTTGTTCTAGCCGCTGCCGCGCCGCAGATGCTCGTCAAGCCGGGGCATGATTTCCACGAAATTGCACGGCATGTGCCGATAGTCGAACTGGGCACCGAGAATGCCGTCCCAGGCGTCGCGGCAGGCGCCGGGTGAGCCGGGCAGAACGAAGATAAAGGTAGTGCCGGCAAGCCCAGCCGTCGCCCGCGACTGGATCGTTGACGTGCCAATCTTGTCGAAAGACTGCTGGTGAAAGAGTGTGGAAAAACCATCCATTTTCTTGTCGAACAGCGGTTCCAGCGCTTCCGGCGTGATGTCGCGGCCAGTGAAACCGGTTCCGCCGGTGCTGATCACCGCATCGATACCGCTGTCGGCGATCCAGGGTTCGACCACGGCCCGGATGGCCCCGACATCATCGGTGACGAGATTGCGGTCCGCCAGCAGGTGGCCGGCATCGGTTATCCGCGAAGCCAGAATGTCACCGGACCGGTCATCGGCAAGCGTCCGGCTGTCGGATACGGTCAGGACCGCAAACCGCACGGGAATAAAGGGCCGGTCAGCACTCATTGCGCAATCTCGCTTTGATTTTGATGCCCGGATTGTTCAGGCGATTTCGATGGTATGCCCATTTGCCGCGTTCACGAGCCCACCATGGCAGACTGGGCCATTGCCGCGACATGCGGCCAGCCATCATGAATCATGTCGAGGGAAAGGTAGACCAAAAACCCCAGTCCCGCATAGGATATCCATGGCTGCCGGTTCAAAAGCCGCACGACCAGCGTTGCGCAAAAACCCATCAGCGCAATTGACAGGCCAAGGCCGAATACCAGCAGCATAAGATTGTCCCGGGCAATCGCCGCGACCGCGACCACATTGTCGATCGACATCGACACATCGGCAACCGTGATTGTTGTCAGGGCGGCGATGAATTGTCGCCGATCAGATCGTGGCGCGCATACAACGCTTGTCGCCGGCGTGTCATTCATATTCGCGTGACAGCGCAGTTCGGTGAAAAACCGCCAGCACACCCAGGCCAGCAACAGGCCGGCGAAAAACAGGATACCGGGAATGGCCATCAGATAGGTTGCGGCCGCTGCAAACATGATCCGCAGGATTGCCGCCGCCGCCATGCCATAGGCAATCGCCTTGGCGCGATAACCTACAGCCAGCGACGATGCCGCCATGCCGATAATCAGGGCATTGTCGCCAGACAGGATGACGTCAGCGAATATGATCTGGATGAGGCCAAAACCGCCGACCGCTTCCATCATGAGCATTCACCCATGCCGGTGGCACGTAAATCCGGCGAAAGCACCACACACTGCAAACGGGGGGAAAGCATCATGTCCGTGAGGTCGTAGCCGCAGTGTGCCGGTCGTCAAGCCTTGATTGGCGCACAGGCAATCGATTTCTGTCCGCGATACTCGTGATCAATCCTCCGTTTTGCCTTCGAGCGCACTTTCGAGCGCCAGGAAATCACGCCAGGCGAACCGCTTTTGCAGCGGTTGCCGCAGAAGATAAGCCGGATGCAGGCTCGCCATCGCCCTGATCTCCCGCTTGCCCGTCGTGTAGTTGCGCCACTGGCCGCGGATACGGGTAATGCCGGCAGTTGTGCGAAACAGCATCTTGGCTGACGGACTGCCCAGCGGGATCAGGAAATCAGGGTCGACAAGCGTGATCTGCCGCTCGATGAACGGCCGGCAAATTTCCGTTTCCTCCGGTGATGGCGTGCGATTGCCCGGCGGCCGCCACGGCACGGCGTTGGCGATATAGACCGAACCGCGGTCAAGGCCGATCGCCGCCAGCATCCGGTCCAAAAGCTGGCCGGACCGGCCGACGAACGGCAATCCCATCTTGTCCTCTTCCCGCCCCGGCGCTTCGCCGACGAACATCACCCGGCCTTCCGGGTTGCCATCGGCAAAGACCAGATTGGTCGCGGTATGTTTAAGGCCGCAGCCATCGAAGGTCTCAAGTGCGGCCCGCAATTCGTCCAGGGTCCGAGCCTCGCCGGCCCGTTCGCGCGCTGCCATGCCTGCGTCGGTGCCCGGTTCGGCCGGCGCGGATCGCGAACTGCCCGTTGCCGGCATCGCGCGATTGCCGCCGGTTATCGCCGGTTTGGCCACAGGCTGCGGTGAAATAATCGACCCCGATTGACCCGCGTGATTTTCCGGCGTTGGCGAATTGGCGCTTGGCCGTTGTCGCTCAATAGATTGTTGCGCAGGCCTTTGGGCAGGCGGCGGAGACAGGGCGCGCAAAATCCGGGCCGCTTCACCGGCGTCATCCGGCCCGGCGGCAACACTGTCCACCGATTGCTCCGACAGGCAGACGGTGACGCCGCTGTCCCGGTAAAACGCCAGGATCTGGTGCAATTCCTGTCGTGACGTTGTGCTTGCCTTTTTCATCCCGCTAATATCTCACAATTTCGCGCGGAAACATAAGCCGTTCGGGCGCTTGTCCCCATACCGGGACGCAACAAAGGCTGTGCGGCGCAAAAGGCCATTCTTGTCGGATATTCCCGTCTCGGATAGAAATGGATCTG
Source organism: uncultured Polyangiaceae bacterium (assembly GCA_964196155.1). Taxonomy (GTDB): domain Bacteria; phylum Pseudomonadota; class Alphaproteobacteria; order Rhizobiales; family Afifellaceae; genus CAXMRP01. Next base: position 19,918 of record CAXMRP010000035.1, on the reverse strand, counting down.
GATTCAGGACAACGATGACAAGGTTTCATGCGATGGCTGACGCAAACACAATCGACGAAGCGCCTGAGCGCGAAAGCATGGACTTTGACGTCGTCGTGGTCGGTGCCGGCCCGGCGGGACTGGCCGCGGCGATCCGCCTGAAGCAACTGGATGAAAATCTGAGCATTGTCGTGCTGGAAAAGGGCGCTGAGGTTGGCGCGCATATTCTGTCCGGCGCCGTCATCGATCCGATCGGTCTGGATAGCCTGCTGCCCGGTTGGCGCGACGAGGAAACGCCGATCCGCACCCCGGTCACCGAAGACCGGTTTCTGTTTCTTGGGCCGTCCGGCGCGCTGCGGCTGCCGAATTTCCTGATGCCGCCATTGATGAACGATCACGGCAGTTTCATCGTCTCGCTGGGCAATGTCTGCCGCTGGCTTGGCGAAAAGGCTGAAGGTTTGGGTGTGGAAATTTATCCCGGCTTTGCCGCTGCGCAAATCCTGACCAACGATGATGGCGCGGTGATTGGCGTGGCAACCGGCGACATGGGCGTTGATCGCAACGGCGAACGCGGTCCCGCTTACCAGCCGGGGATGGCGCTGCTTGGCAAATATACGCTGTTTGCCGAAGGCGCGCGCGGATCACTGTCCAAGCAGTTGATTCAAGACTTCAACCTCGATGCCGATTGTGACGTGCCAAAATTCGGGTTGGGCATCAAGGAGTTATGGGAAGTCGATGAATCAGTGCACAAACCCGGCCTGGTCCAGCATTCCTTCGGCTGGCCACTGGATGGCAAGACCGGCGGTGGCTCGTTCCTCTATCACCTTGAAGACAATCAGGTGGCGGTCGGCTTTGTGCTGCATCTCAATTATCAAAACCCGCATCTGTCGCCGTTTCACGAATTTCAGCGCTTCAAGACCCATCCGGCAATTGCCCCGACTTTTGAAGGGGGAAAACGGATTTCCTATGGCGCGCGGGCGATCGCCGAAGGCGGTTGGCAGTCGGTGCCGAAATTGAGTTTCCCCGGCGGCGCGCTGATCGGCTGTTCAGCCGGCTTCGTCAATGTCCCGCGCATCAAGGGCAGCCACAACGCCATGCTGTCGGGTATGCTGGCGGCCGAGCACGCCGCCATGGCCATCGGCGCCGGCCGGGCAAATGACGAACTCGCCGGCTATGACGCAGCCTGGCGCGCCTCGCCGATCGGTCAGGATCTGAAGAAGGTCCGCAACGTCAAGCCGCTGTGGTCGCGGTTCGGCACCGTGCTCGGAATTGCGCTGGGCGGCCTGGACATGTGGACCAACCAGCTGTTCGGCTTTTCGGTTTTTGGCACCCGTGCCCATGGCAAGCCCGACCATGAAACCTTGAAGCCGGCGGCGGATTGTCCGGTGATCGACTATCCAAAACCCGATGGCGTGCTGACATTCGACCGGCTGTCCTCGGTCTTTTTGTCGAATACCAACCACGAGGAAGACCAGCCGGTTCACCTGAAACTGGCCGATCCGGATCGCCAGAAATCGGTCGACTGGGACCAGTTTGCCGGCCCCTCGGCCCGTTATTGCCCGGCCGGCGTCTACGAGTGGGTGGAAAGCGAAGATGGCGATGACCCGAAATTCGTCATCAACGCCCAGAATTGCGTCCACTGCAAAACCTGCGACATCAAGGACCCGGCGCAAAACATCACCTGGACCGTGCCCCAGGGCGGCGAGGGGCCGGTTTATCCCAATATGTGAGGGGCGGGGCACCGCCAGCATGCTCTTGTGAAATATTGCCACTGCCTCCTGACACAATGCTGTCAGGAGCATGGTCATCCCTGCGCCAATCGGTCTTGTCACCGCCGTTAAAGTGGTACTTAATAATATTGTTAATTAAGCAAATTGTTCAGTCAGTGGAAGGGAAGAAAACGATGACCAAATTCCTGTTTGTCTATCACGGCGGCAGCATGCCGGAATCAGAGACCGAGCGCGCGCAGATCATGGCTGCATGGGGCGCCTGGATGGAGGGGATCGGACCGGATCTCGTCGATGGCGGCAATCCTGCCGGCCAGTCCAAAACAGTCAATGCTGATGGTTCGGTTTCAGATGACGGCGGTGCAAACCCGTCTTCGGGATACAGCCTTGTCAACGCCGCCGATATCGATGCAGCGGTGGCGATCGCCGCCAAATGTCCGATCCTTGAAGGTGGCGGCAGTGTGGAAGTCGCCGAGGCCATGGAAATGTAGATGTGACACACCACGGCCCGCCAGCTGATCGCAGCGGCGGGCCGTTTGTAATATCTGCTGGCTCAGGCCGCCATCGAGCGCGAAATGGCCTCAATGTGGCGGTGGTCAGTGCCGCAACAGCCGCCGACGACCCGCAGGTTTGGCAGATAGGCCGCCAGTTCGCGATATTCCCGGCCAAGTTCTTCCGGATTGCCCTGGTCAAGCACTTCAGAGTTATCCAGTTCCGCATGGCTCATGCAGGAGGAATTGGCACGGATACCGACGATCCGCTCAAGCCATGTGCCGCCTTCTGACAGGGTAGTTTCAAAGTGGCTCGGATGGGCGCAATTGATCACATAGTAGGCTGGACCGGCGCTATCGTTGTAGCCGGTTTCCCGATCAACCTGTACGATCGCATCGCCAAGGGTCTGCCCAGTCGGCAACTTGCCATCGGTTTCCACCGTGAAGCCGATCGCCGCAGGCAATCCGGCGGCCTGTGCGGCGCGGCTGATGCCGATGGCTTCCTCGGCATAGGTCAAGGTAGTGGCCGTCACCAGATCCGTCTCGGTGTCGGCGAAGGTGCGGACCTGAACGCCGTGATAGGCTTCCGCTTCTTGCGCCGTCATCGTCGCGCCCGGCACGTAGCCATCGCCGCGCGGGCCAATACAGCCGCTGATCACCAGCTTCATGTCACCGGTTTCGTGACGATCGCGCAGAGCAACAAGCATCTCGATCGACTTGCGGTTGATCGCATCTAACTTGGCCAGCGAGTATCCCAGTTTGATGGCCCAGTCAGGACTGGCACGCCAGGACGCGCTTTCCAGCACATAATGACGTCGGTCCCGCCGGGCAATTTCAATGTGGGTTTCAAAATAAGCGTTGAGATGTTCAACACCAGCATCGGTATCCAGCAGCGTCCAAGCGGCAAATTCCGGTAGCTCAAAGCCATCGATAAAAATCAATGTCGTTTCCAGACCGCTGTCGGTCAGGAACATGTCGCCACCCAGTTGCGGTAGATTATTTCGATATTTGGCCATCATCGGCTCCACGGTTGGTACAAAAATGGAGCGCCGCTATAACCTCTGATCGCCTATGAATACATCCTGTATTTGGTTCCAGAATAGTAATATTTGTTTCTGAACTGTTTCAGTTGTTGCAATATTGATAAAATGCTTGGTGAGGCAATGTAATTACCCCTTGTCGCGTGGCCGGTACCGGCCGGATTTGGAATCCTGTTCCAGCGTTTGGCGCGGCCTGGGACCGCCGGCACGTCGGGTTTTATCCAGTTCCGACCCAACCCGGCCGATTTCCCGTTTGACGAATTTGAAGGCGTAGAAGCCGCCAACGGCCACGGCGGCCAAGATCAGAAGCTGCGGCATCGCTTATAGCCCGAACCGGGAGCGCAAGACCCGCTCATCCAGTTCTGAAAAAACACGCTCGACCGCCACGTCGCCCAGCGCCGACAATCCCATGCCGCGCCGCGCCCAGAACGACCGTTCGCCGGAAATCACCTTCATCCGAACCTTTTCCCCATACGTGTCCCGCAGTACCGTGCGCAGATCGCCCTCCCGGTCGGCAAGCCCGAGCGACACGGCCTTTGCGCCGGACCAGAACAGGCCGGTAAACAGGTCATCGTCATCGGCAAGCACATCGCCGCGCCGGCCCTTGACCAGATCGATAAACAGATCATGGACGTCACTTTGCAGGCTTTTGAGGTGGTCGATGTCTTCTGTTTTTTCCGGCTTGAAGGGGTCGAGCGTCGATTTGTTTTTGCCGGCGGTATAGACCCGACGCTGCACACCGAGTTTTTCTATCGCATCGACAAACCCGAACCCTGCCGACACCACGCCGATCGAGCCAACGATCGATGCCGGATCGACGATGATTTCGTCACCGGCGCAGGCGATCATGTAGCCGCCGGAGGCGCACACATCCTCGGTAAATACCAGAACGCGCTTTTCCGTCTCCTCGGCCAGCGCCCGGATGCGCTTGTGGATGAGATGCGACTGGACCGGCGATCCGCCCGGTGAATCGATTATAATCGCCACAGCCGGCGCGGCCTTGATCCCGAACGCCTTTTTCAAGGGGCCGGCAGCCGATTGCATCGACAGGCCGGGCCGGAATTTCGAGCCGCGGCCGATGATGCCGGTAAATTTCACCACCGGTACAATCGGCGCGTTTTCGGCTGACTGGCCGGGAATGAGCGACCGTGCCCGGTCGATGACGCGATTCAGCACACGCATTTCTCCACAAAATTATCCGTTTCGTGCCCGCAACATGGGAATTTCTACCGGATTTGACCAGTCCCTTGCCGACACACAAATCAAGTCTGCGCTGATGCCCTCAACCGAACCGCGCCGGTCTGCGCTCCGCTACCACAGCGGCAAGGTCGCCTTGCTTGCAAGAATGTCGTCAATAGCCTCGCTATAGGCGTCGGATGGTTGGTGGACAACCAGTCCTGGCAAAAGCGCCGGTGGTGCCGAACTGCCCTGTGTCATACCAACAACGACGCGCTTGGCCGCCAGTTCCGGTCGTGGATGAAAGGGCAGTATCCGAAAGCCGCCAAATCGGCCGGACGCCGCGGCGATAATATCGCCGATCCGCGATGCCCGGTGCACGATCGCCATCCGCCCGCCCGGTTTTGCCAGGCCGGACGCACAGCGAAACCACTGGTCCAGCCCATCGCCCTCACCAACATGAGCGCGCCGGCGCAGCGGATCCGGCGAGGCGCGGGTGGTACCGGCATCGTCGTAGGGCGGGTTCATCAACACCCAGTCGGCGCAATCATCGGGCAAGCCTGCATCGGCGCGTTGGTTGCGGTTGGATGCGGCGTCCATTTCCACAAGCCGGACCCGGCTTGAAATGGCGCCATTGCCGGCCAACGCCAGCGCCGATCGCGCCAGTTCCAGAATTTCAGGATCGAAATCAAATCCGGTGGCGGTGATGCCAGCACAGCGCGCTGCCGCACAAAAGGCCACAACGCCGCAGCCCGTACCCATATCGATCACATGGCCGTCCGCATTTTCAGGCAAGGCGGCTTGCAGCAGGGCGGCATCCAGTCCGACCCGGTGGCCGCGCACCGGCTGGCGAAGGGTGATCCGGCCGCCAAGAAATTCGTCGTCGGTGAACTCCGCGATGGGCTGGTGTGTCACGGCCATCCGCTGGTTGGCAATTCGCTGGCATGGCCGGCATCCACCACCAACTGCTTGGCGGCATCCAGATCGTCCCGGACCACCAGCATGCGTCGCGGCAACACGCCGATCGATCCTTCAATAACGCTCATGTTCAGATCGACAATCTGGTGCGCAATACCCGCCTCGTTCAAAAGCGAGTCGATAAACGACAGGAAAACCGGATTGTTGCTGCGCAGCAATTCTAACATGGAAACAATCCAATCTGTTTGCACAGGTTCAGCTGTCGGCACGGCAACCACGTATATTTGCGCTTTGAGGCGTGATACACAGCGAATTCAGCCTGGCAGACCGCCGGTCTGGATGTTGGACTGATCGCATGATTGTGCCAACTTGTCACTTCCGGTCGCCGGTGGCGATCCTGTATGAACAAATATCCGAAACAGACCCGGAGCGGCTCGGTGGGCGTTGTTATTCCCCTGAAAAATGAACAAAACGATCAGGCGCAATCGGCCTCGATCTCCGCTCTGGTCGAGGTGACGGCGGCGGGCATCGATCGTGTCAATCAGCTGATTGTCGAGCGGACCGGCTCCAACGTTGCGCTCATTCCCGAAGTCGCCCGCTATCTGATCGATTCCGGCGGCAAGCGCCTGCGCCCGATGCTGACCATCGCCAGTGCTGCTGCCTGTGGGTACGAAGGCTCCGGCGACGCGATGCTGGCGGCAAGCGTGGAATTCATGCACACCGCCACGCTGTTTCATGACGATGTGGTTGACGAGAGTGCTTTGCGCCGCGGCAAGCAAACGGCCCGGCTGGTCTGGGGCAATCAGGAAAGCGTGCTGGTCGGCGATTTCCTGCTCGGTCAGGCCTTCAAGATGATGGTCGATGTCGGCTCGCTCGATGCGCTGGCGGTTCTGTCCAGTGCCGCCGCCACTATCGCCGAAGGCGAGGTGATGCAACTGGGCACCGCCCGCAACACCGAAACCACCGAAGACGAATATCTCGACGTGATCCGCGCCAAGACCGCGGCGCTGTTTTCCGCCGCCGCCGAAGTCGGGCCGATCATCGCCGGTTCCGACCGGCCTGTGCGGGCAGCGTTCCGATCCTACGGCGCCAATTTGGGCATCGCCTTTCAGCTGATCGACGATGCGCTGGACTATGGCGGCCGGGCACCGGATCTGGGCAAGAATATCGGCGATGATCTGCGCGAAGGTAAGGTCACATTGCCCGTCGTTCTTGCCTTCCGCCGTGGCGACGACGCCGATCGTGATTTTTGGCGGCAGGCCCTGACGGCGCAGGCCGGGTCCGATGCCGAACTGTCCGGCGCCATTGATCGCCTCAGAGCGACCGGCGCATTGGCCGACACGGTCGAGCGGGCTGGCCACTACGGCGCGATGGCTCGTGACGCGCTGGCGCCCTTGCCTGAAAGCGAATGCAAGTCAGCCCTTCTCGATACCGTTGATTTTTGTATAGCCCGGGCGTCGTGACACCGGGCCTGGTTCGTTGACGTATTCTTGTTGAGACCAAGGTTTCCCGACCATTGCCCCCGGTCTCCGGGCGCGATATCGAGGTGCCAAATCATGATGCGGAGTATCACCCGATGACAGATCGACCAGCATCGAAAATCTGGACAGGCGCGCGCCATCTGGCAGTGGCCGCCGCTATCGCTCTCATTTGTCAGCCGGCAAACGCTGCGACCGATGATGAAGACGAATTGGGCACCTTGTCGGGGATTTATCTCGCCGCCCGGCTGGCTGATTCGGAAAAGGACGTTGGCCGCGCCGCCGAATATTATCGGTCCGCCTATCGTTCCGATCCAGCCAACGGCTTCCTGCTGGAGCGGGCGATGATCCTGACTGGCGCGGAAGGGAACATCGACGAAGCAATCAATCTGGCCAATGAACTGGTCGAACGCCTGCCCGAAAGCCAGGGCGCACGGCTGCTGCTTGCCGTTCGCGCCATGCGCGGGCGGACTTATTCGGCGGCAATCAGCGAAATTGAAAAATCCGGCGACGGTACCCTTGCCAGCCTGACCAAAGCGCTGCTGGCGGCCTGGGCTGACCTGGGCCAGGACCGGGTTGACCAAGCGCTCACCGCTCTGGATGGCCTGACCGGCGAAGACTGGTACGAGCCCTTCCGGCTGCTGCACTCCGGGCATATCGCCTTGGCCAGCGGCCGGGCCGGTGAAGCCTCGGCGATTTTCAAAAAAGCCTATGAGCGTGACAAGAACGCCATCCGGATCGTGGAATCCTATGCCCGCGCTTTGGCAATCGCCGGTGATCGGCAGCTGGCAATGGATATAGTCAGCGATTTTCTGATCCGATTCCCGCAAAATCCACTGGCGCTCGCGGCGCTGGCCGATCTGCGGGGCGAAGGCCCGGTTGCGCCGGCTGTTGCCAACCCTGTCCAGGGCGCATCGGAAGTGTTGTCCGGCCTTGGCGCTGCGATCGGTCAGGAAAGTGGCGCCGAACTGGCGATATTCTATCTGCGGCTGGCGCTCTACCTCGACCCGGATCTGGCCGGCGGTCTGGCGGCCTATTCGCTGGGCAATGTGCTGGTCGCCAGCGGCCAGTATGAAGCGGCGATCCCGGTCTTTGAGCAGATTGCCGCTGGTGCGCCCTTTGGCGCATTGGGTCAATTGCAGGCGGCGATGTCGCTCAATCGGCTTGACCGCGATGAGGACGCCGATACCGCGTTCCGCAGCGCCATCGAACAGGATCCCGACAGCTTGCAGGCGCTTGTTTCCTATGGCGGCATGTTGCGCGGCCGCCAGCGCTTTGCCGACGCGGTTCGTATCTACACCGACGCCATCGCTCTCGTGCCAGCTCCGCTGCGGGCGCACTGGACAATATTTTACTATCGCGGCATTGCCCACGAGCGGACCAAGCAGTGGCCCAAGGCGGAAGCAGATTTCCAGCGGGCGCTGAAACTCTTTCCGGACCAGCCGCTTGTTCTGAATTATCTCGGCTACTCCTGGGTCGATATGGGCATGAATCTGGAGCCGGCGCTGGAAATGATCCGCAAGGCGGTCGATCTGCGCCCCAATGACGGCTACATCGTCGACAGTCTCGGCTGGGCCTATTATCGCCTTGGCCGGTATAAAGATGCGGTGCGGGAGATGGAGCGGGCTGTCGCGCTGCGCGCCGAGGATCCGGTCATCAACGATCATCTCGGCGATGCCTACTGGAAAGTAGGCCGCACGCTGGAGGCCCAGTTCCAGTGGCGTCATGCCCGCGATCTCGGCGCCGAATCGCCCGATCTGGAGCGGATAGCCAAAAAAATAGAATCCGGCAGCCTGATCGAGGCCGACCCCGAATCAGAACAGGACAAGACCGAACTGGTCACCCCGCCGGTAACCGATCACGCCGCAATGACCCCGCAACCCGGGGCTGATGTAGGGCCGGCAACGACAGGGTCTGTGACCCGCACCCATGTGGTGCAGGACGGTGAAACCTTGTGGGATATCGCCGTCCGGTTCTTCGGCGATGGCTACGCGTACCAGAAAATATACGAGGCCAATCGCGACCTGTTGCCCAATGTCGATGCGATCCTGCCCGGTCTCCAGTTGCGGATCCCGGAAGATATCTGAGCGTTTCCCGCGGCAACCGGGCCGCAGGGGGTAGGCCAATGACCGGTTCGCTTCAACTTTGGCGCGAACGCGCGCCGGCAAAAATCAATCTTGCCCTTCATGTGACAGGCCGCCGCGCGGACGGCTTCCACACACTCGATACGCTGGTCGCCTTTGCCGATGATGGCGACACGCTGGATTTCTCTCGTGCAGATCGTTTGCAACTGACCGTCACCGGACCGTTTTCCGGTCACGCACCCGGCACCGCCGACGATCTGGCGGCGAGGGCAGCCCACGCCTTGCGTGAAGCCGCCGGGATTGGCGATGGTGTCGCCATTCAAATGCAAAAAAATATCCCGGCCGGTGCGGGACTGGGCGGCGGATCGGCGGATGCGGCGGCGGTTTTGCGTGGCCTGAATACGCTGTGGGGCCTGGGCTTTTCCGCACAAGAACTGGCGGCGATCGGCCGATCGCTCGGCGCCGATGTGCCCATGTGCGTCCATTCAAATCCACTCCGTGCAACTGGAACGGGCGAAACCGTGCGCCAAATCACCCTGCCACCGGACCTGCCGCTGCTGCTCGTCTGGCCCGGAATAATGGTCTCGACCACCAATGTTTTCTCGGAACTTGGCGGAAAATTTGGCACCGCACTGCCGGTAATCCCCGATGCCTGGCCGTCCATCGACGCATTCACCGACTGGCTTACGCAGGCCGGCAACGATCTGGAAGCGCCGGCCATCCGTCTGGAACCGGAAATTGGCACGGTTCGTGATGCGATTGCTGCCCAGCCGGGTTGCCGGATCGCCCGGATGACCGGTTCGGGATCGGCCTGTTTCGGATTGTTTTCATCGAAAGAAGTCGCCGCGCGAGCTGGCACGGCAATCGCGAAAAACCGGCCGCACTGGTGGGTGCAGCCGGTTTCACTACCCGCAAGCGGGATCGGTGGTCAGTAGATATTCTTCTGCGGCTTGCACAGATCGACCGGCAGGGACACGTCCACGTCGTGGGCCGAGTGGCACTCGGTGACGATCATCACGCTGCCATTGATCTCGCGGAAGACGCGATCACATGAACATTCTTCAGGCCGGACTTCGGCAACCTGCAATTTCGGCCGGCGCGGCCGCGGGCAATAGGTGCTCGTGGCGCCAATGCCGCAGGGCATGTGGCCGGGGATCAACGCTTCTTCATTGCGGGTAAATTCTCCGCCGCCACCAGAATTGTCACGGCCACGGCTCGTGCCGCGTGAATTGGTCGGCGACTGGGCGAAGGCCGGTTCGACTTCGGCGGTGATCAGGGCAACGGAAAATGTCGCAGCAAACGCCGCCAGCAAAATCAGGAACGCGGAGGCATAAGCGTATATCTTCGTCATGGGTCTTCTCCTGTTTGGACAATCCCCGACCCGGTTGAAAAAGGTGCCGGTTAGGCCGTTGGTTGCGCCAGTCGGGAACGAAGCTTCGTTCCGCCGGGCCGCATTTGTTTGTTGGCGCCACCATAGCCAGCCGCGCTGAACGCCGGCTGAACCGGCCGGTCAGCTTTCGCTTATGGGAGAAAGAATGCCGATCGCTCATCCCGCCGGGCCACGCGCTCCGGTTCGACTTGACCCGCCCCAGCCGGCATGGCACGTCCCGCTGCACAGATTGCAAGGCCCGCCGCATTCCATGTCCCGATCTTCCCGTTCCCCCGCACGTCAAACGGCTCCTCAATCGTCTTTTCAGGGCCTGATCATGACCCTTCAGGACTATTGGTCCGACCATGGCTGCGTCATTCTTCAGCCCTACGACATGGAGGTAGGGGCGGGCACATTTCATCCAGCGACAACGTTGCGGGCACTCGGCCCCAAGCCGTGGAACGCCGCCTACGTCCAGCCCTCGCGCCGCCCCACCGATGGCCGTTACGGCAAGAACCCCAACCGCTTGCAGCACTATTACCAGTTTCAGGTGATCCTCAAGCCGTCGCCGCCTGACCTTCAGGACCTCTATCTGAATTCGCTCTATGCCATCGGCATCAATCCGAAGATTCACGATATCCGCTTTGTCGAGGACGATTGGGAAAGCCCCACGCTCGGCGCCTGGGGGTTGGGCTGGGAATGCTGGTGCGACGGTATGGAAGTCTCGCAATTCACCTATTTCCAGCAGGTCTGCGGCGTCGAATGCGCACCGGTGTCGGGCGAGTTGACCTACGGGCTGGAGCGCCTGGCCATGTATATTCAGGGCGTTGAATCCGTCTACGATCTCAACTTCAACGGCGGCACCGGCAACGGCAAGGTGCGCTACGGCGACATCTTCACCCAGTCCGAGCAGGAATATTCCCGTTACAATTTCGAGCACGCCGACACACAAATCCTGCTGCGCCATTTTGTCGATGCGGAAACCGAGTGTCGTTCCATTCTTGATGCCGGTCAAAATGAAGGAGCGCACCAGATGGCGCTGCCGGCCTATGACCAATGCATTAAGGCCAGTCATATATTCAATCTGCTGGACGCGCGCGGGGTCATCTCGGTGACCGAGCGGCAAAGCTATATTCTGCGCGTGCGTGCCATGTCCCGCGATTGCGGCGCGGCATGGCTGCAGACCGAAGGCGGAGGAGCCGTGAGCGATGAACGATGACACCACACTGACTGCTGAAACGGTAGCAGAACCGGAAGCGGAAACAACGCCAGCCAAGGCTGCCCCGACTCCTGTGCCGATGATTTTCGCCGTTTCAAACTGGTCATCCATCAATACAGTGGGTCGGACCGGCCGCCAGACCGATGCCCGCACCGAGCTGCGCGGCACCATATCGCAAGTTGCCGGCGGTGGAGCAGAACTGCCCGCCCATGCCGTGATCATCCCCAAGGAAGCCAGATCGCGGCTGGAACTGGTGCTGGCCGAGCCCCAGGCCCGGATGACGATACCACTGGAGGAATACGCGCTGGAGCGCACCATCGGCCGGATGAAGGAAATGTCCGCCGGATACGGCATGGCGCTTGAAATCGGCTTTGAGGCCGTTGCGGTCACCGGCCGTCAGCTGATTGAAGAAGTGGAATTTCGCTACACGAAACGCGATGCCTAGCACGCTGGCTGTGCTTTATGGCCTGTTTCTGTGGGCGGCTGCAACGCTTGGCGCATGGCTGGTCGGGGCGGCATTGTTTTCCGGCGGATTGGCGAGCCTCATCATATTCGCGCTCGCGGTGCCGACGGTCTGGGCTCTCCTGCGGGGCTTCTGGCGGCTTACAATCACGCTGCCGGAGGATCGCCTGCGCACCGGACTATTGATCGCCCTGCCGGGCCTGTTCGCCAATGTCGGGCTGTTGCTGGTCGCGCCAACGATGTTCGGATGGTCGCCACCTGTTACCCCGATATTTGCCTCATGGCTCCTGTGGGTTTATGGCCTCGCGCTGGTGTTTTCCATCCGCGCCGCGCCGCATCAAGACGAGCCAATCAAACCAACCAGCCAGAACAGCTAGAGCGCATTCCGAAAAGTGGGAACCGGTTTTCGGACCAAAATGCGCGCAAAAACGAAGGAATAGAGCATATTGAGTGACCCAGTAATCACGAAATACGCTCCGGAAATCCGAGACGATGCCCGATCTCCTGCTTGAATTGTTTTCAGAAGAAATCCCCGCGCGCATGCAGGCCCGCGCCGCTGGCGACCTGCAAAAGGCCGTCACCGATGGCCTTGTCGAGGCGGGGCTGACCTATGAGGGCGCGAAGAGTTTCGCAACACCGCGCCGGCTGGCGCTGACGGTGCAGGGGCTCACCGCACGCTCTGCCGATGTCAGCGAGGAAAGAAAAGGCCCGCGCACCGACGCGCCGGAAAAGGCCATCGCCGGTTTTCTGCGCGGCGCCGGTCTTGCCTCGATTGACGAGGCGGAAGTCCAGAGCGATCCCAAAAAGGGCGATTTTTATGTTGCCCGGATCACCAAATCCGGCCGCGATGCCACAAACATCATCGCCGACCTGGTCCCCAGGGTCATTGGCGATTTTTCATGGCCCAAGTCCATGCGCTGGGGCGAACGTTCCGCGTCCAAGGATACGCCGTTCTCTGGCCCCGACGCCGCCGGGCCGCAGGCCATGCGCTGGGTGCGGCCGCTGCGCTCGATCCTGTGCACCTTCGGACCGGAGACCGAGGAGCCGGAAATCGTGCCATTCGAAGTCGCCGGTATTGCCTCGGGCAATCGCACGCACGGCCACCGGTTCATGGCCCCCGATGCGATTACCGTGAAACGCTTTGACGATTATGTCGGCGCGCTGGAGGCGGCCAACGTCGTGCTCGACGGCGAGCGTCGCCGGGCGATCATCGAGACCGACGCCAGGACCCTTGCCGGGGCGCAAGGGCTGGAAGTGGTCGACGATCCGGGCTTGCTGGCCGAGGTCGCCGGGCTGGTCGAATGGCCGGTGGTGCTGATGGGATCCTTTGACGAAGCCTTCCTCGACATGCCCGACGAAGTGATCCGACTCACAATTCGGGCGCACCAGAAATGTTTCGTGCTGCGCGATCCCAATACCGGCGATCTGACCAACAAGTTTCTGCTCACCGCCAATATCGCGGCCGACGATGGCGGCACCGCGATCATCGACGGCAACGAGCGGGTGATCGCCGCGCGGTTGTCCGATGCGCGGTTTTTCTGGGATGCTGACCGGGCGACCAAGCTGGAAGACTGGGCGCAAAAACTGGAAAAAGTCACTTTCCACGAAAAGCTCGGTACACAGGCCGAGCGAGTGGAGCGCATCGCGGCGCTGGCCCGCGAACTGGCCCCGGCCTGCGGCGCCGACCCCGATCTTGCCGAAGCGGCTGCGAAACTTTGCAAGGCCGATCTGCCCACCGGCATGGTCGGAGAGTTCGCCGAGCTTCAGGGCGTCATGGGCCGCTATTATGCGCTGGAACAAGGCTTGCCCGGCGACATCGCCAACGCCATCCGTGACCACTACAAACCGCAAGGCCCGGCCGATCTGGTGCCGGCGGAACCTGTCAGCATCGCCGTGGCGCTGGCCGACAAGCTCGACACACTGGTTGGCTTCTGGGCGATTGATGAAAAGCCGACGGGTTCAAAGGATCCCTACGCTCTGCGTCGTGCGGCGCTGGGTGTGATCCGGATCGTGCTGGAAAACGAGTTGCGAGTGAACCTCGATCCCATCGCCCGTTTCGTTTTCAATTTGGTTGGCCAAGTGCAGGTTCATGGCGACATCCAAGAACTGCCGCCGGGGTTTGATGAATTGCCGGTAATAAAGCGAACGCAGATTATCGAGACGCTGGTTATTGAGAATCTCCTCGCTTTCTTCGCCGACCGCCTCAAGGTCCATCTCCGCGACGCCGGTACGCACCACGACCTGATCGATGCCGTTTTCGCACTGCCGGGGCAGGATGACTTGGTCCTCATCGTCCGCCGCGTCGAAGCGCTGGGCTCTTTCCTCGCCACCGACGACGGCGCCAATCTGCTCGCCGGTTACAAGCGTGCCGCCAACATTCTGCGCGCCGAGGAAAAGAAAAACGGGGCAGGGGCCTTCGATGGCGAACCCGACGGCCACCGGATCGAACAGACCGGCGAACAGGCCGAGCGCGAACTGTTCAACGTGCTTCGCGCGGTCGAGGGCCATATGGCTGACCATCTGCATGATGAGGATTTTGCCGCGGCCATGGGATCGCTGGCCGAATTGCGCCCGGCGGTCGATGCCTTCTTCGATGATGTGACCGTCAACGCCGACGATCCCGACACTCGCATCAATCGTCTGAGACTACTGAACCGCCTGCGCTCTGCCATGCATCAGGTGGCGGATTTCTCAAAGATATCAGGCTGAAGCGCCGCGCGAGCCAAACCGCACAAGCAATTCTTCCATAAACGAAAAAACCCGCCAGTGAGGCGGGCTTTTTTAACTCTGCCAGACTTCGCTATGCGGCGCTTACGACCAGCCGCCGCCATAGGTCCGATAGAAGATATGCAGGCCGATCTTGTCGGTCTTCTTCATCGACCGGGCCCAGCGCGGCCGCACATAGGTCGCGTGATAATGGGTGGCGTCAGCCACTTCCGGCAGCCAGGTCCGGCCGCTGGTCACGTCCTTGGCGACCTTTTTGGCCACTTTCCACGCGCCCTTGGAGCGCACCACGTCGCGGATGCCGTCACAGGCGAAGGAAAACTGGCAGCGGTTGCGCATCTTGCGGTTCTGGTAGACGACGCCGCAGACGGTGTTCGGATAGGCCGGGTTGCGCACCCGGTTGAGGATCACCTGGCCAACCGCCGCCTGACCGGAAACCGGCTCGCTGCGCGCTTCAAAATAAATGCCATTGGTAAGACAGGTCTGCTGCTTGCGGCCTTTGGTGCCGCGCGGCAGCTTGTTTTTCATCCAGGCGTGCTGGTTGCCGGCGCCGCGCCGGCGCTTGCGCAGCCATTCCTTGATTTTTCCAGGCTTCGGCCGGGTTTTTGGCTGGACCACCGGCTCTGATGCAATGGTCTGGGTGTTGCCGCCGCCGATCACCGCATCAAACGGCGCATCGACGCTCTGTTCCGGTGCGGCATAGGCGACAACCGACGCCTTCAACGGTTCAGCGTTCGCCCGTTTGCCTGGCATCGGCGCGATGCTGGCCACCATCACCGGCCCATCGGTCGCCAATAGCGGCTTGCGGAAACCGGCAGAGGCCAGGACAATGTCCGGATTGACCGCTCCGGCCTTGAAGAACGCCACTTTCGGAAGGTCCTCATCGTCGCGGGCGGAGAAAATATCGTCCATGCGCCAGATTGTGCCCGAATTCGGCACCATGTCGCTGGCAACGGTTTCCGGCGTCCGGGTCATCATCAGATCGCCCTTGGCAGAGCGGTTGACGCCTTCCAGCGTGGATTTCAGCATCCGGCCATTGACCGCAATCGTCGGGCCGCCGGCGCTCACAAACCCGCTGGTGCCCGGCCATGCCGCGTCATCTAGATAAAAAGTTGCCCGATGGATCGACCCTTGCGGCGCCGCGACAAGATGCGCCTGCCAGCGGTTCTGGCTGCTCACCGCCGACATAAAGTCGGTGAGATCCTGATAGGCGGTCTGCGAGGATGTTGCCATCACGGCACCAAGCGCAAACAGGCTGGCGGCAGGGGCGGACTTGAAGAAACGCGAACGCGAAAATACTCGACTCATGAACAAATGCACCCCACTCGTGCAACAAATTACTCTGATGGGAAGCGCACTGGCACCACCCGACCCGTCAGCGACGATAAGGCCAGATTAACGTTGACAAGCAGTTAACCGGCATTCGCCTGTTTTCGCCGGTCGCCCGGCTCTGAACTGTCCCGACGGCTCTTGTCGCGGCCAATTCAGGCCACACCATGGCAGTTCGGTGACCGGCCGGTGAATGCTGGAAATGGAAAATCCGGACTGGCTGGAGGCGTTCAGTCGTCCGAAAGGGCAGCCTGGGCGGCGGCCAGCCGCGCGACAGGCACCCGGAATGGCGAGCACGAGACATAATCCAGCCCCACTGCCTCGCAAAAGGCAATGGACTCCGGATCGCCGCCATGTTCACCGCACAAGCCCAATTTGAGACTGTTGCGGGTCTTGCGGCCCTCACGGCTGGCCACCCGCACCAAAATCCCCACCCCGTCGACATCCAGCGTCACGAACGGGTTCTTCTCCATCAGCCCCATTTCTTGATAGCTGTTCAGGAAACCGGCCGCATCATCGCGCGAGATGCCGAGGGTTGTCTGGGTCAGGTCGTTGGTACCGAAGGAGAAGAAAGCGGCACTTTCGGCGATTTCCGAGGCACGCAGCGCCGCCCGTGGCAATTCGATCATCGTGCCGACGGTGTAATTGACCGCGGGAGAGATGGCGCCATTGAGGCTGGCCGCTGTTTCGTCGATGATCGCCTTCACCCTGTCCAGCTCTTCTTTCATCGCCACCAGCGGCACCATGATTTCCGGCTCCACCGGTTCGCCGGTCAGTCGCGCCGCCTCCGCCGCCGCTTCCAGGATCGCCCGTGTCTGCATTTCGGCGATTTCGGGATACGTGATCAGCAGCCGGCAGCCGCGATGGCCGAGCATCGGGTTGAGTTCGGTGAGCGCAATCACCCGCTCGCGCAGCTTCGCCTCGTCGACTTCCATTGCCTTGGCAACAGCGGCAATATCGGCGTCTTCCTTGGGCAGGAACTCGTGGAGCGGCGGGTCAAGCAGGCGAATGGTCACCGGCAGGCCCTTCATGATCCGGAACAGTTCGACGAAATCGGCTTTTTGAACCGGTAGCAGCTTGTCGAGCGCCTTGCGCCGGCCCTTGGAATTTTCGGCCAGGATCATTTCGCGCACTGCAAGAATGCGATCCGCATCGAAGAACATATGCTCGGTCCGGCAAAGGCCGATCCCTTCCGCGCCAAATTCCCGCGCCGCCTTGGCATCGGCCGGCGTTTCGGCGTTGGTGCGAATTTTCATCCGCCGGTGGCCATCGGCCCATTGCATCAGCGTATCAAATTCACCGGTCAGCTCCGGTTGCAGCATCGGCATTTTGCCATCGATGATTTCGCCGGACGATCCGTCGATGGTGATCACGTCGCCGGGCCCATAGGTGCGGCCCATCACGCTCATGGTCTGCTTCTTGCCATCGATCTTCACCGTTCCGGCGCCCGATACGCATGGCTTGCCCATGCCCCGGGCGACGACCGCCGCGTGGCTGGTCATGCCGCCGCGCGCGGTCAATATGCCCTTGGCAGCGATCATGCCGTGAATATCTTCCGGGCTGGTTTCCAGCCGCACCAGAATGACCGACTTGCCGGCATTGTCCGCCAGAACCGCCTGTTCGGAGGTGAAGACGATGCCGCCGGTCGCAGCGCCGGGAGAAGCCGGCAACCCGCGGGCGATCATGGTCTTGTCCGCGTTCGGATCGAGGGTCGGATGCAAAAGCTGGTCCAGCGACGCCGGTGCAATGCGTTTGACCGCATCTTCCTGTGAAATAATCCCGTCCGCGACCATATCGACGGCGATTTTCAACGCCGCCTTGGTTGTGCGCTTTCCGGCCCGGGTTTGCAGCATCCACAAAGTGCCGGTCTCGACCGTGAACTCCAGATCCTGCATATCGCAATAGTGGCGCTCCAGCCGCTTGGCGATATCGGTAAACTGGGCAAAAATCTCCGGCATCGCCGCTTCCAGCGACGGCGCATCGGAACCGGCAGCCTTGCGCGCCATCTCTGTCAGATCCTGCGGCGTGCGGATGCCGGCCACCACATCCTCGCCCTGGGCGTTGATCAGGAATTCGCCGTACAGCTCGTTTTCGCCCGTCGAAGGATTGCGGGTAAAGGCAACACCGGTGGCCGAGGTGTTGCCCATATTGCCAAACACCATGGCCTGAACATTGATTGCCGTGCCCCATGAGCGGGGAATGTCATGCAGTTCGCGATAGGTGATGGCGCGGGCGCTCATCCACGATTTCATCACCGCCTCGATCGCGCCCCACAACTGCTCGCGCGGGTCCTGCGGGAAGGGCTTGTCCTCAACCTCCTCGACCAGCGCCTTGTAGCGATCGACAACGACCTGCAGATCGTCGGCGCTCATGTCGGTATCCAGTTTATGCCCGCGCTTTTCGCGTTCGATCTCCAGAATCGATTCAAATTCGTGATGATCGATACCCATGACGACATCGCAATACATCTGGATAAAGCGGCGATATGAATCCAGCGCGAACCGTGTGTCGGACCGTTTGGCCAATGCGCTGACGGTTTCATCGTTCAGGCCAAGGTTGAGCACCGTGTCCATCATGCCCGGCATCGAGGCGCGGGCGCCGGAGCGCACCGAGAGCAAAAGCGGATCGGCCGGATCGCCGAATCGTTTGCCGGTAACCTGGGCGATATGGCGCAGCGCCTTGTCGACCTCGGCCTTCAACCCGTCGGGCAGGCTTTCATCGTCCTTGTAATAGGCCGTGCACACCTCGGTTGAGATCGTGAAGCCCGGCGGCACCGGCAAGCCAAGAGAGGCCATTTCGGCCAGATTGCCGCCCTTGCCGCCAAGCAGTTCGCGCATTTGCGCGGTGCCTTCGGCTTCGCCGTCGCCGAACGTGTAGACCCACTTTGCCATGATTTTCGAGCCCCGTCTTCTTACCCGCGCGTTACAGGCCCCCGCGATACGGGACGTTGGGCCACGGATCTGCTGTTTTAGGGGGCCGCGATTTCTGCGGTCCGACCGTGGCCAGGCGCTATGTGCTTTTTGCTAACGCCTTATCATGCGTTGCACAATGCCTTTGCGGGATACTGGCAGCAGGTATCGGCCGGTGCCGGAGTTGCCGGGAAAAATCAGCCGGATATTTCGATATCGAGACCAAGGTCGAGATTGCGTACCGAATGGGTGATGGCGCCCGATGACAGATAGTCGACGCCGGTCTCGGCGATTGACACCGCCGTATCCAGCGTAATGCCGCCGGAAGCCTCAAGAATAACCCGGCCATCGGCAATACCGACCGCCTCGCGCAGCATCACCAGTGCCATATTGTCGAGCATGATGATGTCAGGACCGGCCGCCAGCGCCTCGCGCAACTGGTCAAGCGTGTCCACTTCAACTTCGATTTTGACCATATGGCCGGCATGGGCTTTGGCGCGGGCAATGGCTTCGGCAACCCCGCCGCACACGGCGATATGGTTGTCCTTGATCAGGATGCCGTCATCGAGCCCGAACCGGTGATTCGATCCGCCGCCACAGCGCACCGCGTATTTTTGCAGTGCGCGCAGCCCCGGAATGGTCTTGCGGGTACAGGTCACCCGCGCCCTGGTGTGGGCGATTGCGGCGGCAAACTGCCCGGTCAGTGTGGCGATGCCCGACAGATGGCCGAGAAAGTTGAGCGCCACCCGCTCTGCCGATAACAGCGTCAACGCCGATCCATTGAGATCGCAGATGGCTGTACCGGCAGATACCGGATCGCCATCGCCGACAAACGATGTGAGCGCAACCCCGCCGCCGGCCTGATCGAGCGCCTCGGCAACCAGCGGCAAGCCGGCGATGATGCCGGGCTCGCGGGCATGAATGGTCGCGCGCGCGCTTGCCGCCGGGTCGATTGTCGCAATGCTGGTGATGTCGCCGGCACGCCCGAGATCTTCGGCAAGCGCGATTTTGAC
>CAXMRP010000034.1:0-3734 GCA_964196155.1 uncultured Polyangiaceae bacterium | reverse complement strand
CCTTCACTCAGGCTAAGCATCACACCGTCGGCCTGACCCGGATCAACCCTGCGGGAATAATCACCCTGGACCGCGGCCTGTACGACCGCATCGATCGCCCCGTTAAGCTCGGCCAGAGCCCTGTCGGTTTTGACTTCCTGGGTGACGTCAGCGTGAGTCGCCACCCAACCGCCTCCCTCCAGTGGTTGCCGGGTGACGCGGATAAAACGACCATCCCTTAGCTGATCTATCCGGCTCGAGCTTTTGGCTTCCGATAGCTGATCGAGACCCAAAATCTTGTTCTCAACGGCGTTGGTGCTTGTTTCACCGTCCAGAATTCCTTGCGAAACGCGATGGCCGATAATTGCACTGTGCGGCGTTCCGACCTTTAGCAAATCCTGGGGTAACTGATACCACTTGGCGTAGTTGTCATTCCAAACGACCAGTCGTTTTTGCCCATCGAACATGCATAACCCCTCGCCCATGTTGTCGAGGGCCACCTGAATTCCTTTGTTCTTACTCCTTAACTCCATTTCTGCGACGCCGCGGCCGCTCAAATCACGAAAACGGAATATCAAAAATGCGAGTCCGAACCCGGCCAGCACCGCGAAGAGACCCAGGCCCAAACCGTAGCTGTATGCCCGGTTGGCCTCCAGGAATGGCGCCATAGGCACATCGACCGCAAACGCGCGAAATGTTTCCAAGCTGAACTGGTAAAACAGATACGCAGCACCGGCACTGCCCGCTGCAGAAAATGCCAGGTACGAGAGCAAAACGAATCCGCTTTTTGAGCGAATGAATCGCGTTAGCACATTCATGATTCTCAATGCGTTACATGCCAATTGAACCCGTATCGGTTTATTATGAAATATCGGTAAATAATTGCCCCGAATTGATATGCGCTCGCCCTTATGGTTCGGCGAAACAAGATTCGCGATCAGCTTTTTGCACAATTCCAACATCGTTGCGCGCCGCTGTTGTTGTCATCATATTTGAGCTGAATGTTTTAATTGACAGCCTGACCTGGAAATTGCCAGGCCGTTAGCCAAAGTTGGTTGGAGACATGTCAATTTGGTCGAGCCGCTCACCAATAACAAAACTTTGCATATGGTAACCGGCGCACTGAGTTGAGAACGATCTTCCTCCCCCGATCAAGTCGGGAAAGGAGGATGACAATGGGGGAGTGAAACGATGACCGCCGCCGGAAGCCGGGCCCTCACCGTGGCCTGAGGCCCTCCAGGAACACCGTCAGGATCGCCGCTTGCGCATCGTCGAAATGGCGGTCGTTTTTGGTCTGATCGGCGCCAAGAACGGCGCGGACCTGGACGTCGAAATCGGCGTAATGCTGGGTCACCGCCCAGATCATGAAGATCAGATGCGCCGGCTCGATCCGCGCGAGCGCGCCGGCCTCGATCCAGCGCCGGATGATTACCGCCTTGTCCTCGACCAGCGATTTCAGCGGGCCTTGCAGGAAACCGCCGATCGTCGGGGCGCCGTGCAGGATTTCGTTGGCGAACAGACGCGAGCCTTTCGGGCGGGCGCGCGACATGGCGATCTTGGCGGTGATGTAACTGCGAATTTCGTCGATCGGATCGCCGTCAGGGTCGAGATCCGCCAGCGGCGCCAGCCATTGATCGAGCGTATCCTCCAGCAGGGAGATATAAAGGTCTTCCTTGCTGGCGAAATAATAGATCAGGTTCGGCTTCGACATGCCGGCCTTGGCGGCAACCTGGTCGATGGTGGTGCCGCGGAAGCCATAGGTGGAGAAAATGTCCAGCGCCGCATCAAGAATGACCTGGCGATTCTTCTGCTGGATGCGGGATTTCGGTCGGTTGGCGCTTCGCGCCGACTGGGCCGATTGGCCCGACTGGATCGCTGTCAAAGACATCTCCGGAGTCGATGGCTGGACCGGTAGGCGGACCAGTGGCCGCACCGATGGTCACAACGGTGATCGGAGCGGATTATCATACTTTCGCCTTGACCGAGGCAGCCATCACCCTTTAGCGTTTATTTTGACCATTTAGTCAAGTTTCCTCCCAGGGCGGTTCGGGGGTGCGCGTGGCGGCGCATTCCCGGCCGCCCTGTCCAAGTCAGGTTCGGACATCCTTGCCGATGCCGTGGCGAAAGCTCCATAATGAACGGCGGCCGGGTGGCGCCGGCGGGCATCAAATCGGGAGCGGTCAGATGGCGCTGGAATCAAATCTGAGGATCAATGGCGACCGGCTGTGGGAATCCATCCATGAGATGGCCGAAATCGGTCCGGGCGTGCGCGGCGGCAACAACCGCCAGACGCTGACGGACGAGGATTCGCAAGGCCGCCACCTGTTCCAGTCCTGGTGCGAAGAGGCCGGGCTGACGATCGGCGTCGACAAGATGGGCACCATGTTTGCCCGCCGCGAAGGCGCCGATCCGGACGCCCTGCCGGTCTATGTCGGCTCGCATCTCGACACCCAGCCGACCGGCGGGCGCTATGACGGCGTGCTCGGCGTGCTCAGCGGGCTGGAGATCATCCGCACCCTCAACGACATGAACATCAAGACCAGGCACCCGGTCGTCGTCGTCAACTGGACCAATGAGGAAGGCACGCGCTTTGCCCCGCCGATGCTTGCTTCGGGCGTCTTTGCCGGCGTCCACACGCTCGACTGGGCCTATGGCCGCGAGGACGCCGAAGGGGCCAATGTCGGCGATGAACTGACACGCATCGGCTGGAAGGGGTCCGAGGAGGTCGGGGCGCGCAAGATGCATGCCTTTTACGAACTGCATATCGAGCAGGGGCCAATTCTTGAGGCGGAAGGCAAGGATATCGGCGTCGTCACCCGCGGGCAGGGGCTCAACTGGACGCAGGTGACGCTGACCGGCAAGGAAAGCCACACCGGTTCCACGCCGATGCCGCTGCGCGTCAATGCCGGTCTCGGCATGGCCCGCATCACCCAGCTTGTCGATGAGATCGCCTGGAAACACGCGCCGCTCGCCGTCGGCGCCGTCGGCCACTGCGACGTCCATCCCAATTCGCGCAACATCATTCCGGGCAAGGTGGTCTTCACTGTCGACCAGCGCTCGCCGGACAAGGCGGTGATGGACGAAATGGAGCGCGAGTTGAAGGACGGCGCAAAAAACATCGCCGACGACATCGGCCTTGGCATCGAAATGGAAAATGTCGGCCATTTCGATCCGGTGACCTTCGACGAGGGCTGCGTCAGCGCCGTGCGCAACGCCGCCGATCGCCTTGGGCTTTCCCATCGCAACCTTGTCTCCGGCGCCGGCCATGACGCCTGCTGGATCAACCGCGTGGCGCCGACATCGATGGTCATGTGCCCGTGCGTCGACGGCCTGTCGCACAATGAGGACGAGGATATCACCCAGGACTGGGCGGCGGCCGGAGCCAATGTGCTGTTCCACGCCGTCGTGGAAACGGCGGAGATCGTCGAGTAAAGAAAAACGCGGGGAGAAAAGTCATGACCAAACTCATCAAGGGCGGCACCGTCGTCACCCATGACCGGACATTCAAGGCCGATGTGTTCGTGCAGCACGACAAGATCGTCGCCGTCGGTTCCGATCTGACCCACGACGTCGACCACACGATCGACGCCTCGGGCTGCTATGTCATGCCGGGCGGCATCGACCCGCACACGCATATGGAAATGCCCTTCATGGGCACCCATTCGTCCGACGATTTCGATACCGGCACGGCGGCGGCGCTTTCGGGCGGCACGACGATGATCGTCGATTTCTGCCTGCCTTCGCCCGGCGAGGGG
>CAXMRP010000033.1:0-10896 GCA_964196155.1 uncultured Polyangiaceae bacterium | reverse complement strand
GATCATCGGGGGTTTGCGGCAGGTCGCCGCTCAGCTTGTCGGCCTTCACGACGGTGTTTTCCGGCCGCACCACCTCGGCGGTCTTGGCCAGGGACTGGACATAATTGGCGACGTGCCAGCGTTCTTCTATAGTCAGCTTCTTGGTACTTTTCGGGTCGGCGAAGGACGGCATCTGGGTGCCCGGAATACCGACCGTTATGCGGCTAAAGATGTCCTTGGGATCGTTGCTCGCCCGGAAGGTCCAGGGTTTGGTCAGATTTCTCGGCCAGGTCCGCGAACCGTCGTCGTCCTTCAGTTTCTTGGTGGCGACGCCTTTGGCCGCCGTGCCGTGGCATTCAGAGCAGCGGTCCTCAAACAGCGCCTTGCCTTTACCGATACTGTCCTCAGACGTGGCGATCTGGGCGCCGTAATCGAGCTGATCGGTTGGCGTTTCCTCCTCAAGGCCGGCGAAGATCTTGAGGTAGGCGATCAGGTCCCACATGTCCTGATCGGACAGCACATCGCCCCATCCCGGCATTGAGGTCGCCGGCATGCCGTCCCGGATCATGCGGAACAGGTCGTCGTCATTGGGCACAATATCGTCGAAGCCGGTGGTCTTGATCTTGTAAAGGCCAAGGGTGAAGTCCCTTGGCGGCGGATTGAGCCGTTCGGCGGCCGGACCCAGCCCGTCACCGTCCTCGCCGTGACAGCCGATGCAGCGGGCGGCATAGATTTCCTCGCCCTCTTCCGCATCGCCCGGCTCGGCAATCGCCGGTTGCGCCATCAGCACCGCGGCGAGCGTCAGCAAAGGCAGCAATCGGGCGTAGTGGAGCACCATCATCACTGCTCCCAGGCGCGCGGGCTGTGGCCGGTGTAATCATAGAGAAACAGGATGACTTTCCAGATCTCATCATCGCTCAGGAAATCCTGCCAGACGGGCATCGACGAGATCCACGGTGCGGCTTCGTCGGGAAGCCCCGGACCACCGGTGGCGATGCGCCAGAAAAGATAGGATTCCTGCAGCTGCGCAATCGTGCCGATATCCTGAAAATTCAGCGGTACCGGATTGAGTCCCTGCGCATAGGGGCCGTTTCCGTCGAGCTTGTCACCGTGGCAATACTGGCAGTTGCGGATGTAGACTTCGGCGCCCTCGGCAACGAATTCAGTGAATTTTTCCGGATCCTCCGTCTCAAATTTGCGAAACGGATTTTCCAGCTCCAGCAAATTGTATCGCTTGCCCGAAATCTGCGCCGAAGAGGGCGGGGCCGGATGAATGGTTCGCAGTTCCAACGGCGCCTCGAAGCTGGGCAGCAAGTTTGCATAGGCGAACAGCCCGGCGCCGATCGGGACAATGACGAAGACAAGATTGCGGACGGTCTTTTTCGACGGGTCCTCGACCATGGCAGTGATCGGCGCCACCAACTCGCGGGCGCTTTCTTCGGTGAAGGTGAAGACCATGAAGACGCCGACCACGACAAAGAACATATACATGGTGAGCAGGCTGGCGGGGATCGTCTGCGCCAGCAGCACGTCGAAGATGACGATGAAGCCGGCATAGAAGAAGGCGATCGTCAGCGCGGCCTGGAGCAGTCGCGGGATTCTCATCTTGCTCTTGGCCGTCATTTCAACGCCACCAGGTAATCAACGAGCATCTCCAGCTCGCCGGCATAGAGCTGTTCGCCATAATCGTCCGGCATCAGTTCGGCCTCGAAGCCTTCGGCGATTTCGGCGTTGGGCAAGAGGATCGACCGCCGCAGATAATCCCTGTCCCTGTGGGCGCCGATCGTCGTCAGATCGGGACCGACTTCGCCTTCATCCTCGCCGATCTTGTGACAGGCGCCGCAGGTGAACTCGGCGATGATCTCCTCCGGCGCGGCAAAGGCTGGACGCGGTTCGCCCGACGCCTCGGGCTCTTCCTCTTCTTCGACAGCCTCGGCGGGGATTTCGACGGTGACCTCAGTGCCGCCAAGATCCTGAAGATAGGCGACGACCGCCGTCAGTTCGGCTTCGCTGAGCCCGATGCTGCCGCTCAACATGTTCGGCATCGGGCTTACCGTGTCGTTGCTGCCAGCCTTGCCAAAGCCAGCAACGACATAGGCGGAGGGGTTGGTCATCGATTCATAAAGGTAGCCGGCAACGTCGCTCGCCTCGCCCTTGTAGGTCTCCTCCGCCAGCCGCTCCGCCGCGACAATGGCCGCCCCATCCAGCAATGGCGCCCGGCCGCCGACGGCGGTGTGGCAGAGCGTGCAGGTTCCCTTGCCGTTGTAAATCCGTTCGCCCAGAGCGATGAACTCTTCCATCGTCATGGCGCCCAGGTCGAGCTTTTCGGCGACAGGCGGTGGCGCCGGCTCGATTTGCGGAATGCCAAAGCGGGAATAGCCGGCAAAGAAGCCGATGATCAGCAGGGAGAACACGACGACGTTGAGGAATATCCTCATGCTTCGCTCTCCCGCAGGACGGGGACGGTTTTGACCGTGCTGACATGGGAGAGCCAGAAGACGAAGATCACCATCGCCATGAACAGGATCGTACCCACCGAGACGACGTTGGCGGCATAGCCGAGCGTTGGCGTATAGGCGTCCGGCGAGTTGTCGCGCATGACGCCGACGATATGCCAGTGCTGGCGGATGCCGGAGCGGATATAGCCCATCAGCCCCATCAGCCATGTGAAGGCGACGGCCAGCAGGAACAGCGCATATTGCGCGCGGTCGGGGATCCGGCCCCAGCGCAGCGGCGCGACATCACGGGCGCCGCGATACATGAAGCGGTCGATTATGGTGCTGGCGACGATGATGATCAGCGTCGTTGCGACCTGGGGAATGGAGGCGGCGACCTTGTAGACCGTGTTGGTGAAATAGCCGTGATAGATTCCCAGGATCAGGATATTGACGATGCCGGCCGAAAACAACGCCACCTGGGCGGCGTTGCCGGCCTTGACCCACGGCACCACGGCGACCTTGTTGGCTCTGCGGTAGAGGATGAAGCTGAGCGTGGTGAACAGGATCATGATGTTCACCGCCGTGTTCTTCGCTGGCATGATCCCGAGTGGCCCGAGATATTTGTGGTACGGGCCGCCGAGCGCTTTCAACTCCTGATTGGTCAGGACCAAAGTGTGCGGCGTGAACCAGACGAGAAAAGCGCCGATGATGACGATGGCCAGATATTTGACGTATTTGTTGTAACGCACGGCGCCCTCGCTGCGCCCCATGCCGCACCACAGATAATAGTTCGCCGATAGAAACAGCGTGCCGATCAGCACCGCCTGGATGATGAACAGCCAAGCGAAGATGCCACCCATCAGGGTGATGCCCATCTGCTGGGAGTAGGCATAGATTTCCGCGGCGAGATAATAGCCGGCAAAGGGCAGCGGCAGCAGCGCGGAAATGGCAATGAGATTGGCCGTATAGCCCATCCAGTCGTAATGGGCCTTGTCCTGCGCCGAGGAGGCGCTGAGGAACTTGTAGGCGGCATAGGCGCCGACGATTGAGCCGCCATAGGCGACATTGGCGATGACCCGGTGAAGATTGATCGGGTTCCACAGGAAATTGTGCATCGCCGCCCAGGCATCGCCACTAAAGCCGCCGGAAGCGTCCAGCCCGGCCGGGCTCATCATGAAGGTGATCCAGGCATTGGCGAGGAACATCAGCGTCGTGCCGGCGGCGTTGAGCAGCAGGCCGACAGTCAGATGGACCCATTTCCTGAAACCGCCCTGCAGCCAGTGCCAGCCGTAATAATAGACATACAGACAAGCGCTCTCCACAAAGAACAGGAGGGCGTAATAGAACATCGACTCCTTGAAGATGTTGGAGAGAAACTGCATCAAATGCGGGTAGAAAACGAACAGCGTGATGATCAAAAGCCCGCCGAGTATCGCCGTCAGCGAATAGGCCGTGATACTCACCTTGATGAATTCGTAGGCCATCTTGTCGTAGCGTTCGTCGCCGGTTGCCATGCCGACGCCTTCGATGATCAGCACGAAGATCGGCACGGCCAGGATGAAGGCCGCGAACCACAGATGCAGCTGCGCCACCAGCCAGACGACGACGCGGCTGTTGACGCCGGCAATCTGCGGATAATCCGTTTCGGTAGGCTGCGGCGCAGCCAGATAGACGCCTTCCGCTACGCCCTGAACGTCTCCTGCTTCCTGTGCAGTTTCCTGGGCAAAGGCGAGTGTCGGCTGCAGCCAGGATAGCCCGGCGCCAAACAGGGCAAAGATGAGGACAAGCAGCACCAGCGCGGCTGCGCGGTGTCCTTTTCTTGTAGCTTGCGGGATGCCCATGGCCGGCCTTAACCGCTGAAGATCAGGGAGAGCCCCTGGGCGTTCATAATCGCGGCATCAAGGGCCAGGAAGGCGGCGCTGCAAACCAGAAACGCCACCAGAAACGGCAGGATGTAGTCCTTCATATCCGCGCCTCTCCTTATCCCTGCCGGATTGCTAGAGCAGCCACCAGAAGAAGACGACCAAAGCGAGAGCCACAGCGATAAACAGCGCCGGTCCCGCCCAGGAAAACCTCGCCTCATTACCGTTCTGTGTGTCAGCCATCGGTCTCTCCATCATCGGCTTGAGGCCGAATGGCCCAGCCTGATTGACAATGCCCAGCGCGTTGGTCACGGTCGCGCCCATGAAACGCCGCAAAATGACTCCCGCCGACATTGTCATCTTCACCGGCATTGCGGTGAACGTGATCGTCATCGGTTTGATCGTTTATTAC
This sequence comes from uncultured Polyangiaceae bacterium, assembly GCA_964196155.1. Lineage (GTDB taxonomy): Bacteria > Pseudomonadota > Alphaproteobacteria > Rhizobiales > Afifellaceae > CAXMRP01. The sequence goes on along the minus strand of CAXMRP010000033.1, from coordinate 6,205 downwards.
TTCGTCCTGTAGCTCCCGATCATTGAGTGACTAAAACGGCGGATTTTTTTCCGTTCACCTATCCCTTTTTGCCTTCGCAGGCGCAGAGCTTGCGCAGATGCGCGATCAGCCCGTCGACATCGGCCTCGCTCAGCGTCTTGGACCAGGGCGGCATCATCGCCGATTTGCTGACCGCCGGGCCGCCGTCGAGGATGACGTTCTTGAGGTCGGCGTCGCTCAGCTTGTTCATCTCATCGGCATTGGTGAAATTGCGCGGCGAGACGGGAAAATCCTTGCTGACATTGGGGCCGTCCCCCTTGCCCTCAAGGCCGTGGCACTGAGCGCAGTAGAAGGTGAACACCTGCTCGGTTTCGGCTGCCGATACTGCTTGGGGAAGGCCGAACATCGCCACAGCCGCCGCCAGAATTGTCAGTTTCAACATTGCTCAATTCCTCATTTTGGCTGTTGGCTATTTGAAGTTGGCGACATAGCTGGCCACCGCCTTCATGTCCTTTTCGCTCAGAAGCCCGTCAAAGTTCGGCATCATCCTGACCGGCTTGAAGACGCTGGTCTTGCTCAGATAGGCGTAGATCCAGTCCGGATTCAGCCGCTCGCCCGCGCCGACCAGCGAGGGACCGGTGCGGCCGCCTGAAAACGGTTTCTTGGTCGGGAACTGGTGACAGCCGCTGCACGGCATCTTCTTGGTGAAGACCAGCCGGCCCTTGGGTTTCTTCTTCGGCTTGATGACGCCAGCCTCGACCTCATCGGAGATCAGGCTCATCAGGAATTCAGTGACCGGCGCGGCTTCATCGGCGCCAAGAGCGGGATGGTCGGCCGGGTTGTCCTCGGTAAGGGAAGTGTATTTCAGCGGCCGGATCGGTTTGGGATCCTGCAGCCAGGCTTCCAGCCACGGCTGCTGGAACTTGCTGCCGGCATACCAAAGCTCCGGGCCCTTCTTGGCCTGCTGATCTTCGATGGTTTTTTCCCTGGCCGGACCTTCCGTATAATGGCAGGCGGCGCATTCCTTGGCCTCAAATACCGCCTGTCCGGCGGCCGGATCTGCGCGGCCGGGCGTTGCCGCGGCAACAAGGGCGGCAGCGGCCAGCCCTACGGCAAGTGCTGATCTCATAACGTGCTCTCCTCCCGCTCAGATTCACTTTTCATCGGTTCGCCTTGATCTTCGGCTCGTCTCATCAGTCCGTAACCTAGCGCGCCGGCGAACAGGAACGCGAGGGTGGCATAGATGTAAATCTTGGCCGGCGCCGGCGCTTCCATGAGCACAAACTGCCACGTCGACAGGCTCATGATCAGACCGTGCTCGCCGTTCGAGCCGTCCCAGGCATTGAGCGCCATCGGCGTGAAGACGCCGGGCCGGAACTGCACGTCGTTGCGGTCGTCGGTGAGCAGCGGCCGCTTCATCACAAGGCGCCAGCGGCCCTCACCCCACGCCGCTTTGCCGCTGACCTGCTGGGCCTCGGCCGGCTGGGCTTTCGGCGGTTGCCGCCAGCCTCTGGCGATGGCCTCCTCGACAGAAGACCCGTCGCCGGTATCCATATCCGCCTTCCAGGTCCACAGATGGACGGGATTGGATGATGTACCGCGCATGAAATGCGGCTTTACGGCGCCCTCGGGCGCCTTGACCGGGAATTGCAGGGCGATGGAATCGCGGAAGGTCTCCAGCGCTCGCGGCACCATATCGTTGGCGGCGACATAGGAATTAAATGCGCCGACTTGGCGAATTTCCTTGGGATCGAATTCCGCGTCTTCGTTGTGGACGGTATCGGCGAAGGGATCGTCCCATTCGATCAGGAATGCGATCTCCTCATCGTTGAAGGCCGCTCTGAGCGTCACCATCTCGATGCTGGGATTTTGCCAGCGCGGTGCCGCTACGACCTGACCGGTGAGGCGCACATCCATCGGTTCGGCCGCCGCCCATGCGTCATCTTCAGGGCCTTCCGGCACGGCACCGTCGACGCGCAGTGCCTTCAAGACCTGATGCTCGGTGAGTTGGTGCTGGAACGATTTGATGTAATTGGCCAGGGACCACCGCTCATCCTCGTTAAGCGCCTTGACGAAGGAAGGCATCGGCGTGCCGCTGATGCCGGTGGAGAAGCGCATATAGATATCCGCAACCTCGGTTCCGCCCTTGATCTTCCAGGGATGGGTGACGTTGCGGATGCGAATGGGGAAGCCCCAGTCATCCTTGCGGTCGAAGGCCTTTTGTCCGTCGCCGCGGCCCTGCTTGCCATGGCATTCCCAGCATTTGGCGCGCTCGAAGATTTTCTTGCCCTTGGCAATGCTGTCGGCATTGTAGGGTGGCATGTTGGCGGGCAGGCTGACGGTTTTCTTGTAAGGATCGAATTCCGGATCTTCGAATTCCGGCACGAAAGTCTTGATGTACTGGATCACCGCCCAGCGCTCTTGCTCGCTCAGGCCGTTCTTGATCTTTTCATCGTCGAAAGCCTGCATGCCGGTGCCGGACAAGCCGCGGCTGATTGTGCGGAATAGATCTTCGTCGGTCGGCAGTTCGCCGCTCTGGGTGGAGCGGAATTTGAACGTGCCGAGGGTGAAATCGCGCGGCCTTGGGTCCATGTAATCGGCGGCCGGTCCGTTGCCGTCGCCGAGCAGGCCGTGACAGAAACTGCAACGCTGGAAATAAATCGCCTGGCCCTGCTCAACCATTTCAGGTGTCGTCGCAGGCTTTGGATCGCGCGGTTGATCGGCGGCCTCACCCGCGGCCGGTCCGAGCAGGGCGAACGCCACAAGCGCGCCGGCGATGATGACCGGCATTCTCATCGCCTCTGCTCCGCTCGATACGATATTTCGCGCCGTTTCGTCATCAGTGCGATTCCGGGATGCGTGGTGTTTTCCGGGCAAGATCGTATTCGGCCAGGATGATCATCCAGCGCTCATCTTCGGTGAGATTGAGCTTCCATTCCGGCATGGCTGAATCCCACGGGGTCGCCTCCGTCGGCAGTCCCACGCCGCCATTGGCGACACGCCAGAACGTGTAGCCTTCGACGATGGTTTCGATGGTGCCGTTGTCGGTGAAATTGATCGGCCTGAGCTTGAAGCCGTCGGCCATCGGCCCATCGCCGGCGACGCTGTCGCCATGGCAGGGCCGGCAGTTCATGGCGTAGAGCGCGCGACCTTCAAACAGGTTCTTTTCCAAAAGCGCCGCCCGCGCCGTGCCGGTATCGACATTGCCCGATTCAAGTTGTCCCAGGAACGTCTTCATCGGCGCTGTCGGAATGAAGGAAAGCATCTGCTCGGCGCCGGTCTCGTCCATCCACACCTCGACGTCGGACATGACCTGAGGGATCAATGTCACCTCACCCGCTTTCGCCTGTTCGATGAACGCCGTGACATCGGCGTCGGAGGGATTGGCGAACGGGTTCTTCAGTTCCTCAAAGCTTTTGGGGAAATTCGACGAGGGATGCTGGATGCGCAGCGAGGACGGCAGCTCGACCTTGGGAACGGTGATGTCATAGACCTGCCAGGCGACCAGAAAGGGGAAGGCGGCAAGCAAGACGGCGCGCGGAAATTTGCCGTAGCCGCCGCGCAAAAACTTGCGGATCGGGCGCAGAAACTCTTCCAGATTTTCGTCGGAGAATGTGACGAACAGAAACAGCGAGATGATCGTCAGCACCATGAAAATGAACATCAGGGCGCCGGGCACCGGCAGCGGGAAGGGCAGCGCCGTTATCTGCCGCGAAGCCGCCGGTATGCCCCACTTGATGAACGCATAGACAACCAGGACGGTCAAAATGACGGTCCAGAAGCGGCCGATCCTGAATTTGCCCAAGCGCGTGCTCATTTCGCTTTCATTCGCCTTTCTGCAACAGCAGGAATGACAAGAGGTCCTGGTAGTCCTTGACGGTCATGGCTTCCGAAAGGTCGTCCGGCATGACACTCGCCGTCGGGTCGGCGGTAATTTCCTTGATATCGGCGGTGGCGATGGTGACGACCTCGCCGTTGGCCTTGGTGATGTCGATCTCGGCGGTGTCATCGCGGGTCTTCAAGCCAATTGTCTGACGCCCCTCCTTGTCGACGACGACATAGGTCTCGTAGCCTTCGGTCAGGGCTTTGGCCGGCTCCAGCGTCGATTCGCCGATAAATTTCAGGCCCTTTTTGGCGATCGCCGAAAGGTCAGGGCCAAGTTCGCCATCTTCGCCCTCCAGCCCGTGGCATTCGGCGCAATTGTCCTCAAAGACGCCCTCGCCGGCTTCCGGATCGCCGCCGCCGGCCGCCGAGGCCGCCGCGATCTTGTTGTAAAATTTTGCGGTGATCTCGCTTGGCTGCGTATCGATGACTTCGATATCCAGATCACCGCCCTGCACCAGCAAGTAGGCGGCCACCGCCTTTATTTCGTTCAGGCTGAGGGAGATCGGCGGCGCATAGACGACCGCCATTTCGTTCTTGTAGCCTTCCACGACATAAGCGCCCGGCGAGGCGAGGCTCTCGACCAGATAATCGATGGCGGTCCAATCCTCGCCGGTTTTCTCGGATCGTTCAGCGGCGCGTTCGACGGCTCTGGCTCCCATCGCAAGCGCAAATTTCTCGCCGAACTGGCCGTGGTTCGGGCCACGCACGGCGCTGCCACGGTCGCCGACGCTGTGGCAGGTGTAGCACCGGCCCTTGCCCCAGTAGATCGTCTCGCCGCCCTCGGGCGTGATTTCAACGGTGGCGCTGACCTTCTTTTCGCCGCCGGTCAGACCGGTAACGGCATAGCCGATCCACAAAAACGTACCGAGCAGGACGAGCAGAAAGACAAACACCTTGACGACGGCGTTGGACATGACGGCCGCCATGAAATTTCCGCGCCCTTCGCCGGCTGCGCCGTCAACTGAGACTTCCGGTCTCATTCAGCCGGCCCCTCTTCCAGCTGGCCGGCCGGCTCGTCGGCTTGGTGAGCGCCTTTGGCGGCGATGCCGCCAAGCCAGAACATGAAGCCGACGCCGATCATGAAGACCAGGACGGACAGGGAGACCATCTGGGTCATGGTGAAATTGCTCGGCGTGTAGGCCCATTCGGAGGTGTCGCGCATGACGCCGTAAATGTGCCAGTCGCCGCGCAGGCCGGACCGGATAAAGCCCATCAGGCCCATATTCATCGTGATGATGAAGGTTAAAGCGAGCAGCGAATATTGGCTGCGGGTCGTCATATTGCCCCAACGGAGAGAGCCGATTTCCGTGGCGCCGCGGAACAGGAAGATGTCGATGGCGGTGACCAGGATCAGGCAGGCGATGAGCTGCAGGAACTGGCTGACGGCGATGTTGCGCAGGAACGGCGAAGCCTGTTCCATGACGACGAAACCATAGACGCCGAAAAAGACAACAACGTTGAAGGCGGTGACCGCGACAAAGAGCACCTGGGCAAGCTTGCCCCTGTCTTTCAGCGTCAGGGCGACGGCGACCACGGCCGTGGCGCATTGAAACAGCAGCACATAGGCGGTCGTCCTGAAATATTGGGCGCGGTCGGCCGGCAGGTCCAGTTCGGCCGGATCCAGCCCCAAGAGCGAAATTGCGTATTGTCCGACAATGGCAAGCGCGACCAGGCCGGCCAGGGAGATCACGATCTGCGGCGTCCGGCCTTGCGCGCTGATCGGCACGACTTCGTTCTTGTTGCCCCGCCGGTAGAGCAGGAAACTGATGAAGGTCGACAAGATGATGAGATTGACGACGGCGTTCTTGGCCGGCATCAGGCCGAGAAATTTCAGGGTCGGATGGTATTGGCTGCCGCCCATCTGCCCGACTTCCTGGCCGGTCAGCGGCAGATTGTGCGGTGTCAGCCAGATGGCGAAGGAGACGACGAGCATCCCCAGAATATATTTGATGTATTTGTAATAGCGCTCGGCGCCGGGAATGCGCGTCATGCCGCTCCACAGATAATAGTTGGAAATCAGGAACAGCGAGCCGACCAGCATTGCCTGGATGATGAAGGTCCAGGAGAAATCGCCGCCCATCATGTTGTTGCCCATGACGGCGCTGGTGGAATAGACCTCGCGGCCAAGGTAATAGCCGGCAAACGGCAGCGGGATCAGCGCAACGATGGCGACAAAATTGGAGATGTAGCCCATCCAGTCATAATGGGCCTTGTCGGCAGCCGTCTTTGCGCCGATGAATTTCACCGCCGCATATGAGCCGGCGACGAGGCCGCCGAAGGCCAGATTTCCGAGCATGCGGTGAATGGCGATCGGGGTCGCCAGCACATTCTCAAAAGCTTC